>CAXTMS010000079.1:0-14273 GCA_964245345.1 uncultured Acetobacteraceae bacterium
GCGCTTCCACCACGTTGGACTTGCCGCAGCCGTTCGGCCCGACGATCCCGGTCAGGCCGGGCAGGATCTCGATCGACACCGGCTCGGCGAAGCTCTTGAAGCCCGCGATGCGCAGGCGGGCGAAGGCGACCGGCAAAACGCGTTCCGTCGGCGGAGGCCGGTCAGGTCCCGGCCTCGGTCACCTGCTTGAGAAAGGCGTCATACTCCATCTCGCCCGAGAAAAGCTTGGCGCCGAAGATGAAGGACGGGGTGCTGTCGATCTTGTACTTCGCCTGGCCCGCGCTCTGCTCGTCCAGGATCGCCTGGCGCAAGCCCTGGTCGTTCACCGTCTGCTGGAACACGTCGTGCGGCATGCCGGCCAGGGCCGCCATCTTGGCCAGCTCGACCTGCGGATCGTTGCTCTGCGAGAACGCCCAGCGGTCCTGGCTGGCGAACAGCGACTGAACGAACGGCTCGTAGCGCTCCGCGGGCAGCGCGCGCGCGACCATCGCCGCGGTCAGCGCCACCTGGTCGAGCGGAAAGTCGTGGTACACGTAGCGGATCCGCCCGCTGTCGATCAGCTTCGCCTTCACCTCCGGGAACACCACCTGGCTGAAGCGGGCGCAATGGGTGCAGGTGAGCGAGAACCATTCCTGCACCACCACCTTGGCATCCGGGCTGCCCACCGCGCGGTCCGTCATGCGCGGGTCGGGCGTCGCCGCGGCCGCACGGGCCGGACGGCCGAGGATCCCGGACAAGGCAAGAACGGGCGGGCCGGCGCGCAGCAGGGTGCGGCGGGACAGGGTCATCGGTTCAACCTCCGGACGGGGCAGGGCGGACGGACAGCGCGGACAAGACCGATAAAACCGCCGAAGCGTCAAGCATCGTCAGCCGGCGGCGATCGCCTTGTCCACCGCGCCGGCGAAGTCGGCATAGCTCGCGATCGGCCCGATCCTGCTGCTGCCGAAGATAAAGGTCGGCGTGCCCTGGATGTCGTAGCGCTTCTGACCGCCATCCTGTTCGGCCAGGATCTCGCGGCGCAGGGCGTCGTCGGCCAGGGTCGCCTGCACCTGTGCAGCGGAAAGCCCGGCCAGCGTCGCCTGGCGCGCCAGTGCCGCCAGCGGGTCGGCGTCCGGGCGGAACGCCCACGCGTCCTGGGTGGCGAGCAGGGTCTCGACGAAGGGCAGGTAGCGGTCCGGCGGCAGCGCCCGGGCGAGGCCGGCGGCGGCCAGCGCCAGCTGATCCAGGGGAAAGTCGCGGAACACGTAGCGGATCCGTCCGGTGTCGATCAGCCGCGCCTTCACCTCGGGAAAGGCGGTGTCAGAGAAGTGGGCGCAATGGGTGCAGGTGAGCGAGAACCATTCCTGCACCACCAGCCTGGCATCCGGGCTGCCGAGGCTGCGTTCCGCCATGCGCGGGTCGGCCTGCTGGGCGAGCGCCCTGTGGCCGAGCAGCAGCGGGGCCGCGGCGAGAAGCAGGCGTCGGCGGATCGGCATGACACGGGCTCCGGTCGGAAGGGGAAATCAGCGTCGGGCGCGGGCGGCGATGTGACCGCCGAGCCGCGCCAGCGCGTCGTGCAGCGGGCCGTCCGGCAGCCCCTCGACCGGCACGGGCGTCGGCACCGGCGCCCGCGGCGCGGCGGGCGCGTCGTTCGGAGCGCCGTCCTGCACGAAGCGCAGCCGCTCCACCAGACGCGACCCCAGGGCGGTGTTGATCCGGGCGATCAGCTCCGTCGCCTGGTGCTGCAGCTCCAGCGCCGCCGGGCCGTCGACTGCCAGGGTCAGGGTGCCGCCGGAAAAGCGGCGCGGTGCGGCCATCGCGGCGATGCCGGACCCGACCAAAGCGGGCCAGTCGCTCATCAGCTGCGTTGCGGCCGGCGTGCGAGTGCGGAACGCCGGCCGGGTGATCGCCGGCAGCAGGCTGGCAAGCGTGCGCGGCCCCTCGATCCGACGCCAAGCGGGTGCCGCGACAACGGGAGCGGGCGCGGCCGGCTTGCCGGTTCGGTGGTCCTTCGCCATGAACCCTTCGTGCTCCCCCAGGCCGCCGACCTTCTGCGCTGGTACGACCGCCACCGGCGCATCCTGCCCTGGCGCGCGGCGCCGGGCGAGTGCGCCGATCCCTACCACGTCTGGCTCAGCGAGATCATGCTGCAGCAGACCACGGTGGCCGCGGTGGTGCCGTACTACCATCGCTTCCTGTCCCTGTTCCCGACCGTGGACGCGCTGGCGGCGGCGCCGGAACAGCAGGTGATGCAGGCCTGGGCCGGGCTCGGCTACTACGCCCGCGCCCGCAACCTTCATGCCTGCGCCCGCGCGGTGGCCGCGCGCGGCGGGTTCCCGGACAGCATCGAGCAACTGCGCGCGCTGCCCGGCATCGGCGGCTACACCGCGCCGGCGATCGCGGCGATCGCGTTCAACATCCCCGCGGTGCCGGTGGACGGCAACGTCGAGCGGGTGACGGCGCGGCTGTTCGCGATCGACATCCCGCTTCCGGCCGCACGACGGGCGCTGGCGCAGGCCGCCGCGACCCTGGGTGCGGACGAGGAGGCGCGGGCACGGCCGTCGGACTTCGCGCAAGGATTGTTCGACCTGGGTGCCACGATCTGTACTCCCAGACGGCCGGCCTGCGCGCTGTGCCCGTGGCGTACGCCGTGCCGCGCGCGGGCCAGCGGCATCGCCGAGCTGTTGCCGGCCAGGGAGCCGAAGCGGACCCGTCCGGAGCGGCACGGCGCGTTGTTCCACCTGAGCGACCAAGCCGGCCGGGTGCTGCTGCAACGGCGGCCGCCCGAAGGGCTGCTGGGCGGCATGACCGAGCTGCCCGGCACGCCCTGGCGCGAAGGCGCGTGGACGGTACCGGAGTTGCTCCGCTTCGCCCCGGCGGACGCGGACTGGGCCCTGGCCGGCACGGTGCGGCACGTTTTCACCCATTTCGCGCTGACCTTGGCAGTGTATCGCGCGCATCTGCAGTCGGTGCCCGACGCCGTTCTGGCCGGGCGGTTCCTGCGCGACCGGGACGCCCTGGCCGGGGAAGCGCTGCCGACCCTCATGCGCAAGGGGCTGATGGTGGCCGGGCGGGAGGCGGCGTGACCGCGACCGCCACGATCAGGTTGCCGCGGCCGCGTTCTCCGCCAGCCGGCGTTCGGCGCCGCGGCGTCTGGCGTCCCGGGCCGCCGCCAAGCGCCCTGCCTCCAGGACCAGCCTGCCGGTCTGGGCCGCCGTGGACGTGGCGGCGGCAGGCCCAAGCAGCTCCGCCAGCTTCGGCCGGTCGCCGCCCATGATCCCGGCGATCGCCTCGGACGAGCACGGCCGCCCGAACAGGTAGCCCTGCACCTGGCTGCATCCGGTGAGCTGCAGCAGCCTGGCCTGCGATGCGGTCTCCACCCCTTCGCCTGTGGTATACATGCCGAGGCTGCTCGCCATGCCGACGATCGCCTGCACGATGGCGATCGCGTCGTCGTTCACGCTCAGGTCGCGGATAAAGGACTGGTCGATCTTGACCTTGTCGAACGGGAACGAGCGCAGGTAGCTCAGGGAAGAATAGCCGGTGCCGAAATCGTCGAGCGCGATGTGGATGCCGCGCGAGCGCAGCGCCTCGAGACAGGCGACCGTCCTGTCCGCAGCGTCAAGGAACACGGACTCGGTGATCTCGAGCTCCAGCCGGTGCGGCGACAGGCCCGAGCCGGCCAGGGCCGCGTCGACCAGCTCCAGCAGGCGTGGATCGCGGAACTGCAGCGGCGACAGGTTGACCGCCACTCGCGCCTCGCCGTCCCAGGTGGCCGCTTCCCGGCAGGCGCGGTGCAGCACCCAGGCACCGAGCGGCAGGATCAGGCCGGACTCTTCTGCAATCGGGATGAAGTCGTTCGGCGCGATGCGCCCCTTCTGCGGGTGCAGCCAGCGCACCAGCGCCTCGGCGCCGGTGATGTCGCCGGACGCGATGTCCAGGATCGGCTGGAACTCCAGGAGCAGCTCGTCCTGGTCGATCGCCCGACGCAGGTCCGCCTGCATCGCGTGGCGGATCTGGGCGCGGGCCGCCATGGCCGGCTCGAAGAAGTGCCAGGTGCCGCGGCCTTCCCCCTTGGACTGGTAGAGCGCCAGGTCCGCGCCGCGAAGCAGTCCTTCCGCGTCGGCAGAAGCGTTGTCTGACAGGGCGATGCCGATGCTGAGGCCCACGGAAGCCGGAACGCTGCCGATCCGGTACGGCTCGGCGACATGCTCGACCAGGCGCCGTGCCAGCGCTTCCGCGGTCCGGGCGTCGCCGTGGCTTTGCAGCACCGCGAACTCGTCGCCGCCGAGGCGCGCCACGATGTCGCCCTCGCGCAGGCAGCCGCGCATGCGCCTCGCCACCGCCACCAGCAGCGAGTCGCCGGTGGCGTGGCCGAGCGTGTCGTTGACGGACTTGAAGCCGTCGAGGTCCAGGCACATCAGGGCGAAGGGAACCGACTGCGCGCAGGCCTGCTCGAGCGCCTCCTGGAACACGGTCCGGTTGGGCAGGCCGGTCAGGCTGTCGTAGCGCGCCAGGTAGGCGATCCGCTCGTCCGACTTGCGCGCCGCGGTGATGTCCGAGCCGACGCCGCGGTATCCGGTGAAGTGCCCCGCCTCGTCCAGCACCGGCTTGCCGGCCAGGGAGAACCAGCGCGTCCTGCCCTTGAAGGCGACCAGAACCTGCAGGTCGCGAAAGGCGGTCCGCTGCGCGAGGCAGGCCGCAAGCTTGTCGTTGTCGTGCTTCTCGCCGACCGGAACGAGGCTGCCGGAAGCGATCAGCTCCCCGAGCGGCAGGCCCTGCAGCGCCGCCTGGTCGCATTCCAGCAAGGTGGCCAGGCGGCCGGACACGCGGTGCAGGCACAGCCCGTCGTCGGTCTGCCACAGCCAGTCGCTGGCGCTTTCCTCGAAGTCGCGCAGCAGCAGGCCGATGATGTCGCCCTGTTCCGCCAGGGTAAGCTCGTTGATGACGCGCCGGGCGAAGTCGCGGCTCTGGTGCAGCAGAACGCCGCAGCTCATGAGGAAGTAGAGCACGATCAGGATCGCGTTCTGCGCGGTGACGGACTGGTGGGCAAGCGGCATCGACGCCAGGATGCCGGCGGTGGTGATGACGACGAACGACAACGCCGCCGGAAGCAGCGGCGCCATCAGGATGCTGGACGAGGAGAACCCGGCGAAGATGAAGATCAGCAGCTGCCGCTGGTCGGCGGTCGCGTGCGGCATCAGCACGAACGGGATGGTGGCCCAGGCGGCGGCGACCAGGGAGGCGGCCGCGACCCGGATGAGCACCACCCGTCTCGATACCGCGTGCGGCCCGCGGGACAGCCAGATCCGGCTGCCGATCAGCCCCAGCCCGTGCGTGACCAGAAGCAGCGCCAGCAGCCCGAGCAGGTAGCGGTGCGGCCCGACCGACCAGAACGTCCACACGATGATCAGAAAGGTCAGGATCGAGCTGCAGGCCATCATGCCGGTGCGGCTGGCGGTGACGGCGACCTGCTCGAAGCGGAGCCGGCCGGACGCGCCGTCGAGCCGCGCGCCGCCTTGGGAAGGCCTGACCAGCTCTGGATGCATCGGCATGAAGAGTCCCTTCCTGTTCTCCTATCCTCGCAGCCAAAGATGATCAGCCGGTTAACCGCGACGGGGCACGGACGAACGCACCCATGCCGGGCTTCCATCCTTCCGGTCCGGATCGGCTACACTGCGTGCGATGCGATTCGTGCACACGTCCGACTGGCAGATCGGCAAGGGCTTCCGCTTCGCCGACGACGACACCCTGGCGGTGCTGCAGGCCCAAAGGCTGGACGCGATCAACCGCATCGGCCAGCTGGCGCGGACCGAAGGCGCCACGCTGGTGCTGGTCGCCGGCGACGTGTGGGACGTGGCGGCCCCGAGCGAGCGTACCCTGCGCCAGCCGATCGAGCGCATGCGCCAGTTCCCCGACATCACCTGGCACCTGATCCCGGGCAACCACGATCCCCACCTGCCGGGCGGGCTGTGGGAGCGGCTGGTCCGGTCCGGCCTGCCCGGCAACGTGCGGCCGCACCTGCATCCGGCGCCGGTGGCGCTGGGTGGAGCGGCGGACCGGGCCTGGCTGCTGCCCGCGGTGCTGGACCGGCGCCACGCCTTTGGCGACCCGACCGCGTCCATGGAGGCGATGGCGACGCCCGACGGCGTGGTCCGGATCGGGCTGGCGCACGGCTCGGTGCGTGCCTTCGGCTCCGACCCGGCCGACGCGCACAACCTGATCGCTTCCGACCGCGCCGGGCGCTCCGGGCTCGGCTACCTGGCGCTCGGCGACTGGCACGGCACCGTCCAGGCCGGCCGCGACTCCTGGTACAGCGGCACCCCGGAGGTGGACGGGTTCGACCGCGGCGGCAACGGCGGCGGCAGCGTGCTGGTGGTGTCGAACCAGTCCGGCCGATTCGAGGCGGTGCCGCACCGGACCGGCCGCTTTCTGTGGCAACAGGAACGGGCGACCCTGACCGGCCCCGACGACATCGATGCCCTGGAGCACAGGCTGCGCGGCATCGACCGTGACGATCCAAGCCGCGTGCTGGCCTGGCTGGTGGTCGACGGCCTGCTCGGGCTCGACGATCACGCCGCTTTCCTGTCGCGCATCCGCGACGGCGTCGGCAGCGCGCTCCGGGCGCTCAGGATCGACGACACGCGCTTGTCGATCGAGGTGTCGCCCGGCGACCTGGCCGGCCTCGGCGACGGCGCGCTGCGCGACGCGGCGGAGCGGCTGTCGGCACTTGGCGCCGGTTCCGAGGGCGAGATCGCCCGTGCCGCGCTGCGACGCCTGCTGGTGCTGGCACGGCCGGAGGCGGCATCGTGAGGCTGCGGGCGATCGAGCTCGACCAGTTCCGCAAGTTCGACCGCCCGGTCCGGCTCGACGGGCTCGGTTCCGGGGTCAACGTGCTGTGCGGCCCCAACGAGCACGGCAAGTCCACGCTGATGGCGGCCCTGCGCGCGGTGCTGTTCGAGCGGCACAACTCGCGCACCGAGGCGATCCGCGGCTACCAGAACCGTCGCAACAACACCGCGCCGACCGTGGCGCTCGAGTTCGAGCTGGACGGCACCACGCACCGCATCGAGAAGCGGTTCGTGCTGCGGCCGATGGCGCGCCTCCTGTCGGACGGGATCGCCCATGACGGCGACGCGGCGGAGGAACAACTGCAGCGCCTGCTGGGCGTGTCGGCGCCGTCGCGCGCCGCCCGCGACGCGGCGAAGCAGGCGGCCTCGATCTGGGGCGCGCTGCTGGTCGACCAGGGCGACAGCTTCGTCCAGGCCCCCCTCGGCGAGGGCGCGCGCACCACCCTGGCGGACTGCCTGCAGGCCGAGCTCGGCAGCCTGGGCGGCGGGCCCGCCACCGGCCGGCTCCTGAAGCAGGTGCAGGAACAGCTGGGCCTGCTGCTGGACGGGCGGGGCCAGCCGCGCGACCGCTACAAGGCGGCCCTCGCCGAGGCGGCGGCGGCGGACGCCGAAGTCGCGCTGCTCCGGGCGAGGCGGCAGGCGCTGGACGGCGACCTGTCGGCGGCAACGACGGCGCGCCGCGAGCTCGGGCGCGAAGCCGATCCCGCCGACGCGGAGCGGACCGCAGCGGCGCTCGCCGAGGCGCGGCGCCATCGCGACGCATTGCTGGGCCTGCGCAACCGGCTGGGACAGGCGGACACCGAGCTCCAGCTGGCGCAGGCGGCGCATGAGGCGGTGCTGGCCGAGCAGGCGACCCGTGCCGCGCGTGCATCGGCGCTGTCGGACGCCGAACGGGCGCTGGCCGAACTGGTGCGGGTCGAGGCGGACGCGCAGGCGCGCGCGGATGCGGCGCGTGCCGCCCTGGCCGGCCGCCGTGCCGCCCACGACGCGGCCGCCGCAACCCATGACGGAGCCATGCGGGCGCTGCGCCTGGCCGCGGCACGGCACGCGGCGTCGGTGGACGCTTCCGCATCCGCCGCGGCGCAGTCTCGCCTGGCACGGGCGCGGGACGCGGCGGCACGGGTCGCCGCCTCGGCCGCCCTTCTGGCCCGGCTGCGTCCGGACGAGGACGCGATGCGGGCACTGCAGGCCGCCGTGCTGGCCGACCGCGGCAACCAGGCGGCGCTGCAGGCGCAGGCGACGGTGCTCGACCTCGATCTCGCGGTGCCGGCGCAGCTGCAGGTGGAGGGCGAGGCGGCGCCGGACGTCCTGCCGCCCGGCCCGAACCGGCTGAACCTGACCCGCCCGGCGACCCTGACCCTGCCGGGGATCGGCACGGTGCGGATCGCCCCCGCCGCACGCGACCGGGAACGGCTGCATGCAAGCGCGCAGGACACCGCGCGCGCGGTGCGCCGGCTGCTGGACGCGGCCGGCTGCGACGACCTTTCGCAGGCGGAGCGCGTGGCGGCGCATCGGCAGGAAGTGCGGACCACGCTGGAACAGGCGCAACGGGCGCTGTCGGACGCGGCGCCGGACGGGATCGGGGCGCTGGAGCGCGAGGCGGCGGAACGGGCGGACGGGCTGGCGCGCGCGCTGGCCGGGCTGGACCTCGATCGCGCCCCGGACGGCACCGACGCCGGAACGGTGCTCGAGGCGGCGCGCCTGGCCGAGGAGCGGGCGCGCGACGGAGCCCATGCGGCGCGCGACGCCCTGCTGGCGCCGGACGCGGCGCGGGAACTGGCCGAGGCGACGCTGCAGCAGGCAGCGCTCGACCGCCATACCCGGCAGTCGGAGCGGGACCGGCTCGTGGCCGAGCAGCGGCGCGCGTCGGCCGCGGAAACGGACACGGCGTTGGACGCGCGCAGGATAACGGCCGCGGACGCGCTGGCGGCGCGGCAGCGCGCCTTGTCGGCGATCACGGCGTCTGCGCCCGAAGGCACGCCGGAACTCGCCGACGCCGCGATCCGCCGCCTGGAGGAAAGCCAGTCCAACCGCCGCGCGCGGATCGCCGCCCTGCGCGAGGAGATCGCGCGCCTGGACGCGCGGATCGCCAGCGAGGAGGGGGTCGGGCTCGACGAAGCGATCGAGGCGGCGCGCCGGCGAGAAGAAGCGGCGCAGCAGGGTGCTGCGCACGACAGGCGCGAGGCGGCGGTGCTGACGCTGCTGCGCGACACGCTGAAGGAAGCGGACGCGGCGGCACGCGAGCGCTACCTCCTGCCCTTGACCATGCGGATCCGGCCCTACCTGCAGGCCTTGTTCCCGCGCGCCCGGCTGAGCCTGAACGACCACTTCCTGATCGACGGCCTGTCGCGCGGCGGGAACGGTGCCGACGACGAGGGCGAAGCGTTCGACAACCTGTCGCATGGCACGCGCGAGCAGGTCGCGGTCCTGTCCCGGCTCGCCTTTGCCGACATGCTGCGCGGCAGCGGCAGGCCGGCCTTCCTGGTGCTGGACGACGCGCTCGCCTTTGCCGACGGCGCGCGCATGGAGCGCATGTTCGACATCCTGACCGACGCCGGCACGCGCATGCAGATCCTGGTGCTGACCTGCCGCGAGGAGGTCGCGTCCGGTTTGGGCGGCACGCGGATCGGGTTCGCGGACGCAGGGCGAGGAGGCTGACCGTCCCATGCCGGCATCGTCCAGGCCGCTGCTGCCGTTGTTCCTCGACCTCGACGGCCGGCACGCGCTTGTGCTCGGCGCCGGCGAGGCGGCAGGCCGGCGCGTCGCCACCCTGCGCGCCTGCGGCGCGATCGTGCGGCAGGAAGCGGAGCGCTTCACTCCCGACATGCTGGACGGCTGCGCCATCGCGATCGGCGCCGAAGCCCCGGACGAGGCCCTGCTGGCGATGACGGAGGCGGCGCGGGCGCGCGGCATCCCGTTCAACGTGGTGGACCGTCCCGCCTTGTCCGGGTTCTCCACCCCTGCGGTGGTGTCGCGCCTGCCGCTGCAGGTGGCGATCGCCTCCGGGGGTGCGGCCCCGGTGCTGGCGCGCCTGCTGCGGGCGCGGATCGAGACGGTGGTGCCGCCGGGCTTCGGGCGCCTGGCGGCCCTGGCCGACCGCATGCAGGCCGAAACCCGTCGCCGGCTGCCGGACGTGCTGCGCCGCCGCCGCATGCTGGAGGCGGTGTTCTCCGGCCGGGTCGCCGACCTGATGCTGGACGGCCGCGAGGCGGATGCGGAAGCGGCCTACCACGCGGCCCTTCTCGCCGCCGAGCGAAACGCCGAGCAGCCCGAGCGCGGCATCGTCTACCTTCTCGACCCGCCAATGGATGCCGACCTGCTGACCCTGCGGGCGCTGCGCCTCCTGGGCGAGGCGGACGTGATCGTGCACGGGGCCGGCGAAAATCCGGCGGTGCTGGAGCTGGCGCGACGCGATGCCGGCCGCCGCGTGGTGGCCCCCGGCGAGGCGATCACGGTGCTGGCGGAGCTGGCGGCGGCGGGGGCCAAGCTGGTCCGGCTGTCGCCGCAACCGGGCGAAGCGTCGGCGCTGTCGCAAGCGGGACACGCGGTCGTGTCGGTGCCGGGGGTGCCGAACCGGCCGGTCGCGGATTGACGGCGGCAACCAGGGCGTTCAAGTCCGGTGCCCATGTCCCGTCTCGACCTGTCCCGCCCCTTTCTCCCCGTCCGCATCGCCGTGCTCACCGTGTCCGACAGCCGCACCGCCGCCAACGACACCTCCGGCGACATCCTGGCCGGCCGGGTCGAGGCCGCCGGCCATGTGCTGGCCGACCGCGCCATCGAGCCGGACGACGCCGGGCGCATCGCCGCCCGCCTGTCCGGCTGGATCGCCGACCCCCAGATCGACGTGGTGGTCAGCACCGGCGGCACCGGCGTCACCGGCCGCGACGTCACCCCCGAAGCCCTGGACCGTGTGCTGGAAAAGCGCATCGAGGGCTTCGGCGAGCTGTTCCGGATGCTGAGCTACAACAAGATCGGCACCTCCACGATCCAGTCCCGCGCGCTCGCCGGCGTCGCCAACGGCACCTACCTGTTCGCCCTGCCCGGCAGCACGGGGGCGGTGAAGGACGGCTGGGACGACATCCTCGTCTGGCAGCTCGACAGCCGCCACGCTCCTTGCAACTTCGTCGAGCTGATGCCCCGCCTGAACGAGCACAGGCGGTAGCGCCTCACAGCATCCGCCGGAGGTAGCGCACCGTCTTGCCGCCGTGAAGCGCGGCCCGACCGATCTCGCCGAACCCCATCCGGGCGTGGAACGCGTCCGAGCCGGGGTTGGGCGGGTGGTGGTTGACCTCGCACAGCACCTGGTCGTGGCCGGCGGCGCGAGCCCGGTCGAACAAGGCGTCGTAAAGCCGGGCGGCGTGCCCCCGGCCGCGCGAGGCGGGCGCCGTGACGATCCGGTCGACATAAACGAAGCGGGGATGGCGGGCGCGCAGCCACAGGAAGTTCGGGCTGTCATAGGCGCCATCCTGGTCGAAGGCGATCAGGAACGCGTCGAGCCTGCCCGCCGTCTCGACCACCAACGCCGCGTCCAGCATCCGGTCGAGCCTGCCCGCGTCGAGCAGGGAGGTCTGCTCGGCGTGAACGTTGTTCAGATCCAGCATGAGCGCCCGCATTTCCGGATCGGGCAGGAACGGCGCATTGACCATTGTCGGGCCTCCACGTTCAATCGGCCGGCAAGGAGCGGCAGGCACGACCCACGCGGGCCCGGCCGACAGGATCGTCCCCGCCGCGACCGAGCACCATCCGCGCCGGCCGCAGCCGGTTCCCGTCGCCACGGGCGGCAGGTTCGCGCCCGACCAATCCTTCCGACCGAGGACCCACCCGCATGACGTCACACAGGCTTCCCGTCGCCCTGCTCGCCGGCATCCTTGCCGGAACAACCGTTCCTGCCGCCCTGCCGACGCCCGCTTTGGCGCAAGCAAACGCCAGCTACACGCTGCGCCGGGTGACGTTCGTGGGCAATGATCAGGTGCCGAGCGCCGAGCTGCAGGCGGCGCTCCCCTACGGCGTCGGGCAGACGATCGACCACGATGCGCTTCAGGCCAACATGGACGCAATCAGCGGCGTCTACCGCCACCACAACGTGGGCGCCAAGATCTCGCAGCGCATGACCGCGACCGGCCACGTCGCCACGATCACCTACACCTTTGCCGAGCAGGCGCCGGTCGCTCCCACCGTGGTCCATGTCGGCATCACCGCCGACACCGTCACCGCGTCCGGCAACAGCCGCATCAAGACCGCCGACATCGTGGCCGCGTCCGGCATCCGGCCCGGCGGTCCCGTCACCACGCAGGCGATCCAGGCGGCGCAGGTGGCGATCGTGGCACTCTACAAGAAGGCCAACATCGGCTGCACCGTCAACAGCGACTGGACCAACGCGTCGCAGCCGCAACACGTCAACCTCGTGTTCAGGATCGTCGAGAAGCCGGACAGCTGAGGCGGGCAGGGCGGCTCACGGAGACAGCTCCCAGCCGGTGCTGACGCGGCGCACCCCGTAGTATTGCGGCCGAAGCAGCACCTGTCCCGGCACCGGGCCGCGCACCTGCTCCCACACGCCGCAGGACGCGCTGTCCGGGGTCGGTCCGGAGGCGGTGCGCACCGCGTCGCGCACCAGGCCCAGATGCGACAGGTTGGCCTGGCCGTCGGAATCGTCCAGCGCGTTGAGCACGGCGACGCTGCCGCAGCTCTGCTCGGCGCAGCCGGCCAGCCCGAGCGCCAATCCAAGGACCGGCAGGAGCGCCGGAAGCGCCGGCCGCCTCGGTCCGGGCTTCATGCGGCCTGCCGGCGCAGGCGGCGCGCGAGCCTGCCTGCCGCGGAGCCGGCGGCCTGCACCGGCTCCGCCAGCAGGTCGAGATGGTCGGTGCCGCGCTTCTCGTGCTCGCGCATCACCGCTTCCGGCGTGGCCGGCCGGGCGCTGCCGTCGCCCTCCACGACGTTGAGGCGGTAGCCGAGCCCGACCAGCCAGTCGAGATAGGCCGGGCCGGAAACGCCGGAGATGCCAGGCATCAGCGACGGGCTGAACTCGGACACGATCAGCGGGCGGTCGCGGCGTATGGTCGCGGTGCAGCCGCCCAGCGCCAGGTATTCCGCCCCTTCCACGTCCGCCTTGATCAGCCCGATGCGCCGGTTCGGCGGCACCAGCGTGTCGGCCCGCACGCAGCCCACGGTTTCGGCGTCGAGCAGGGTGGCGAGGGCGTCCGGCACCGCCGACGTGGTGCCGTTGGAATGCGACCGGTTCAGCACCAGCAGCCCGGGCGACAACCCCGCCGCGACCTGGACGATCGTCACGGTGTTGAAGCCGTTGGCGCGCCGGCTGGCCTCGACCAGGCGGGCATTGGCCGGGTTGGGCTCCACCGCGATCACCGTTCCCGTGGGCCCGACCAGGCTCGCCGACAGCATGGAAAAGTAGCCGATGTTGGCGCCCAGATCGAGCACGTGGTCGCCAGGCCGAAGCCTGCTGCGGAACAGGGCGGTCACGTCCGACTCGTAGTCGTTTTCGCGCACGTAGCGGCCGACCGCAGCGTCGTCCGCCTGCGTATAGATCGAGAACCCGGGCAGTTGCGCCAGCTCCACCCGTCCCAGCGTCGACGGCTCCAGCAGGCCGCGCCTGCTGAACTCGAGCGAGTTCACGTAGCTAGCCACCACCCCGCCCAGCGGCTCGCCGACGCGCATCGCGTGGCCACGCCATTCCTCGCGGTTCGGCAGCCGCCCCAGGATCAGCCGGAAGCAGCCCAGGATGTCGGCCGCGTCGGCGCGGTCGGGCGGCGGGCCGTTCCAGGGCTCCGGACCCACGGCTTCCCGTCCCATCGCGTCGACTTCCTCGGTCTTGGTCTGCAGCACCGCCACGTTGACGCGTCGCTCCGGATGGCGCATCCCCGGCCGACATGGCGGGACCCGCGAACACCGCGCAATGTGGCAGCGCTCGCGCACGGAAGCAAAGCCGGTCCGGTTGGGGTGGCCGGCGCCAGGGGCGTCCCGACGCCCGACCCGGACCAGGACGGAGAACAGCGTGCCCGACAGGATATGGGTCGATGTCGAGGACCTGTTCCAGTACTCGGCCTTCAACGCGCGCCCGAGCGGCATCCAGCGCATCGAGCTGGAACTGTGCCGCGCCCTGGCGCTGATGCCGGAAACCCGCGACCGGGTCGGCTTCGTGCGACACGATGCCGCGCGGAACGTCTTCACCGCCATCCCGTTCGCCACCGTGGACGCGCTTCATGCGCGCCTGGCCGCCGCGCCCGGTTCCCTGCCGGTGTCGCGGCAGGCGCCGCCGCCGGATTCGGCCGCCGCCGGACCCGGCCGTCCCGGGCTGGCACGACGCATCGCCTACCGCATCCCGCCCGACATGCGCGCGCCGCTGATCCGGCTGGTCAAGTCGCAGCGCGACACCCTCGACGCCGCCGGCAGCCTGGCCGGGGTGGCGATGAAACGGCTGCGCCCGTC
>CAXTMS010000080.1:0-14160 GCA_964245345.1 uncultured Acetobacteraceae bacterium
CCGACATCGTGGTGGCCGCCTGCGGCGCGCTGAGTTCCGCGCTGCTGATGCTGCGTTCGGGCAGCGACGCCCATCCGAACGGGCTCGCCAACGGCTCCGGCCAGGTCGGACGCAACTACATGCGGCACAACAACTCGACCATGCTGGCGGTGTCGAAGATCCCGAACCCGACCAGGTTCCAGAAGACGCTGGGGTTGAACGACTTCTACTTCGGCAGCGACGACTGGGACTATCCGCTCGGCCACATCCAGATGGTCGGCAAGTCGGACGGGGTGCAGGTGCATGGCGAAGGGCTGCCGAAGTTCCTGCAATGGTTCCCGGAAAAGCCGTTCGACTGGATCGCCAAGCATTCCATCGACTTCTGGCTGACCGCCGAGGACCTGCCGCTGCCGCAGAACCGGATCTTCTACAAGGACGACAAGGTGCATCTCGACCTCACCGAGACCAACATGCAGGGCTTGTCCCGGCTGAAGCACAAGCTGCGCGACATGTGCACCGCGCTGGACATCCACCCGCAACTGTTCGAGCGCGAGCTGTATCTCGGCAAGGACACACCGATCGGCGGCACCGCGCACCAGGCCGGCACGCTCCGCTTCGGCACCGACCCGGCGTCCTCGGTGCTGGACGTCGATTGCAAGGCGCACGAGCTCGACAACCTTTACGTCACCGATGCCAGCTTCTTCCCGTCGATCGGCGCGGTGAACCCGACGCTGACCATTATCGCCAACGCCCTGCGCGTGGCGGACAGGATCAGCGCGCGGCTGCAGTGACGCAAACCCGGGCGTGACCGGACCGCCAGGCCTATTGTCAGACAAGAAACATCTTCCCAGGCTGGTCCGCATCGTGCAAACAGCGTGCAAGGAACGGGTCGCGAAGGCCCGTCGAACAGGGAGTTTATCCATGTCCCGACAGGGAAACGACGCGTCCAACGGCTCCATCCGGCCCAGGGCCGGGCGCCGTGCCGG
Source organism: uncultured Acetobacteraceae bacterium (assembly GCA_964245345.1). Lineage (GTDB taxonomy): Bacteria > Pseudomonadota > Alphaproteobacteria > Acetobacterales > Acetobacteraceae > Lichenicola. Next base: position 966 of record CAXTMS010000080.1, read on the forward strand.
CCGCTTCTCCATCGTCGCCGCGGCGTCCCTGCTGGCAGCGCCCGCTGCCGCCCTGGCGCAGCAGGACGCGGCGGGCAGCGCCGTGGTGCAGTCGAGCTCGAGCGCCAGCTGCACCAACCCGAGCCCGAGCCACGCCGCGCTCGCCGGCATGGTGGTGGGCTTTTCCCAGTCGGAGAACGAGCAGAACCCGTTCCGTGCCGCCGAGACCGCCTCGGTGCGCCAGGCCGCGAAGCAGGCCAAGGTCGGGCGGCTGCTCTACACCAACGCCAACGACAGCCAGGCCAAGCAGGTCGCCGACATCGAGAGCATGATCGCCCAGGGCGCCAAGGCGATCATCGTGGCGCCGCTGAACGCCACCGGGCTGCAGCCGGCGCTGGAACAGGCGGCGGCCAAGAACATCCCCGTGGTGACCATCGACCGCGCCACCGCCGGCACGCCGTGCCACGACTTCATCACCTTTCTGGGCTCGGACTTCCTGGTGCAGGGCAAGCGCGCCGCAGACGCGATGAACAAGGCCACCGGCGGCCAGGCCAAGATCGTCGAGATCCAGGGCGCCTACGGCAACTCGGTCGAGTCGCAGCGCACCCAGGGCTTCGCCGACGAGCTGAAGAAGTATCCCGGCCTGACCCTGGTCGCGGCGCAAACCGGCAACTGGTCCGCCACCGACGCGCAGAAGGTGATGGAGCAGCTGCTTCTGGCGCATCCCGACATCAACGCGCTGTACTCCCACGCCGACGTCATGACGCTGGGGGCGATGCGCGCGATCCAGCAGGCCGGCAAGACGCCGGGGCACGACATCAAGATCGTGTCCATCGACGGCACCAAGGGGCTGGTGCAGGCGATCGCCGAGGGCAACGCGCAGGCAGACGTGCAGACCAACCCCCGCTTCGGGCCCAAGGCGTTCGCGGCGCTGAAGAACTGGTTCAACGGCGAGCCGGTGGCGCAGGCGCAGATCATGAAGGACGCGCTGTATGACGACGTGGCCGACTCCAAGGCGGCGTTGAACAGCGGCGCCACCTACTGAGGACGACACGCGTGCTGCTGGAGACGCGCGGGCTGGTCAAGACGTTCGGGCCGGTCCGCGCCCTCCGCGAGGTGTCGTTCGACCTCAAGGCCGGCGAGGTGCACGGGCTGATGGGCGAGAACGGCGCCGGCAAGTCGACGCTGATCAAGCTGCTCACCGGTTTGAACCGGCCCGACGGCGGCAGCATCCTGCTCGACGGACGGCCGGTCTCGTTCGACAGCCCGCGCGCGGCGCAGGCGGCAGGCGTGGCGGCGGTGTACCAGGAGATCAACCTGATCCCCGAGCGCAGCGTCGCCGACAACCTGTTCCTCGGCCGCGAGCCGCGCCGGCTCGGCCTGCTGGTGGACCGCCAGCGCATGAACGAGGACGCCCGCGCGCTGCTCGGGCGCTACCGGCTCGACATCGACCCCAGGCGGACCCTGCGCACGCTGGGGCTCGGCCTGCAGCAGCTGATCTCCATCGCCCGGGTGGTGTCGCTCGGCGCGCGGGCGGTGATCCTGGACGAGCCCACCTCGGCGCTGTCGGGTGCGGAAGTGGAGCTGCTCTACGGCGTGGTCGAGCAGCTGCGCCGCGACGGCATCGGGCTGATCTATGTCAGCCACCGCCTGTCCGAATGCTACCGGCTGTGCGACCGGCTGACCGTGCTGCGCGACGGCGCGGTGGTGGCGAGCGAGCCGACCGCGTCGCTGCCGCGCGCGCGCCTGGTGGCCGCCATGCTCGGGCGCGAGCAGGTGGCGACGCAGAAGCAAGGTGGCGAGGCGCACGGCGCGCAGGCTGGCGGGGCAGGCAAGGCGGAGGCGGCGCTGGCGCTCGCCGTCGACAACCTGTCCTGGCGCCACCGGGTGCGCAACGTGTCGCTGGAGGTGCGGCGCGGCGAGATCGTCGGCCTGGCCGGGCTGCTCGGCTCCGGCCGCACCGAAACCTTCAAGACCATCTACGGCGCCGAGAAGCCGGAAAGCGGCGCGGTGTCGGTGGCGGGACGGCGCATCGCCAGCCCGCGCCCGTCGGAAAGCATACGCCGCGGCCTCGCCTTCCTGTCGGAGGACCGGCGCTCGGAAGGCGTGTTCGCGCAGTTGTCGGTGGCGGAGAACCTTTCCGCCGCGGTGCTGCCGCGCATCTCGCGCTTCGGCGTGATCTCGCGCCGCCGCCGCGACGACATGGTGCGCCGCTACGTGCAGTCGCTGGGCGTCAAGGCGGCCGGCCCGGACGCGCCGATCACCTCGCTTTCCGGCGGCAACCAGCAGAAGGTGCTGATCGCGCGCGCGCTGTGCACCGAGCCACGGATGGTGATGCTCGACGACCCGACCCGCGGCATCGACGTCGGCGCCAAGGCGGAGGTGCACCGCGTGGTGCGCGACCTGGCGGCGGAAGGGCTGGGGGTGCTGCTGACCTCGTCGGAGCTGGAGGAGGTGGTGGAGCTGAGCGACCGACTGGTGGTGCTGGACGAGGGCCGGGTGACCGGCGGCCTCGACACCGCCGGGCGCGACAGCGACGACGTGCTGGCGCTGCTCGCGGGCGGTGCGGCGGCCGGCGCGGAGCCCCAGGCGACCGGAGCGGCGCGGTGACGGCCACGGTTCCGGAGCAGCGGGTCGCCGCCGGGCGCGACACGCCCGGGGCTGCCAGCCGTCGCGGCCCGTCGATCGATTGGCGGGCGCAAAGCGTCTACGTCGCGTTTGTCGTCCTGGTCGGGTTCGACCTGCTGGTGACGCCCGGCTTCCGCAACCCCACCGTGATCCGCTCGCTGTTGTTCGAGGCGGCGCCGCTGATCCTGATCGCGCTCGGCCAGTCGCTGGCGATCGGCACCCGCGGCATCGACCTGTCGGTGGGCTCGGTGATGGCGCTGTCCTCGGCGGTGATCGGGCTGACGGTGGACACGGGGCAGTGGCTGGCCGTCGGGGCTGGGGTCGCCGCCGGGCTGGCCTGCGGCGTCTTCAACGGTCTGCTGGTGGCGCTGCTGCGCATCGCGCCGCTGATCTCCTCCCTGGCGCTGCTGGTGGCGGCGCGCGGCCTGGCGCAGGCGCTGCTGGGCGGCGCCCGCGTCGACCTGCCGTTCGGCGGCCCGATCCCGCTGCTGGGCCAGCTGGCCCCGCTCGGCATCCCGGTGGTGGCAATGGTGTCGCTGCTGCTGGCGGCGCTGTTCGCCTTCGTGGTGCGACGCACCCTGCCCGGGCGCTACGCCCTGTTCGTCGGCGCCAGCCGCACCGCGGCGACGCTGGCCGGCCATCCGGTGCGCGCGACGCTCGCCTTCGTGTACGGGCTGTCCGGGCTGCTCGCCGGCCTCGCCGGGGTGTTCGCCACCGCCAGGCTGGGGGCGGCGGACGCCAACTACATCGGCGTGCAGTTCGAGCTCGACGCCATCGCCGCCGCGGTGATCGGCGGCACCCCGTTGTCGGGCGGCCGCATCTCCACGCTGGGCACCGTGTTCGGCGTGCTGCTGCTGGTGGTGCTGGACGCGTCGTTCATCATGAACAACGTGAACGCGAACTACGCGCAGATCCTGAAGGCCGCCTTTATCGTCGCCGCGCTCTACCTGCGCCGGGGCACGGCATGAGCGGCGCCGCGGTCACCGCCGGCACCGCCGCCGAGGCGCGCGCCGAGTCCCGCGCCCGCATCGTCGGCCTGATCCAGTCGCGCGGCGCCATCGCCGTGCTGGTGGTCGCCGCCCTGGCGGCGGGGCTGGCGTTTCCCGACTTCCTCCACCCGGGCAACCTCGGTGACATCGTCACCGCGGCGAGCTTCCTCGGGCTGGTGGCGATCGGCCAAACCTTCGTGGTGATCCTGGGCGGGTTCGACCTGTCGGTGGGCTCCATGGTCGGGCTCGGCACCGTGCTTGCCGCCTATGCCGCGCCCTATGGCGCGCTGGCGGCCTTGCTGCTGCCGATGGCGGTCGGGCTGCTGGTCGGGCTGATCGACGGGCTGCTGATCGTGCGGGCGCGCATGGCCCCGTTCATCGTCACCCTGGCCGCGCTGCTGGCGTTGAAGGGACTCGCGGTGCTGCTGGCGGGCGAAAGCCTGGTGATCGCCAATCCCGGCCTGTTCGGGCGCATCGCCAACGGCGCGTGGCTCGGCATCGGCAACCTGGTGCTGATCCTCCTTCTCGCCTACGCCCTGGCCGCCCTGCTGCTGAACCGCACCCGCTTCGGCGCCGCGGTGTTCGCGATCGGCGGCAACGAGGAAGCGGCGCGCATGCTCGGCGTGCGGGTCGAGCGGGTGAAGATCGCCACTTATTGCCTGTCCGGCACCCTGGCCGGCCTGGCAGGCTCGCTGCTGGCGGCGCACCTGTCCTCCGGCCTGTCCTCGGCCGGCACCGGCTACGAGCTGCAATCCATCGCCGCCGCGGTGATCGGCGGCGTGCTGCTGACCGGCGGCGTCGGCACCATGCTGGGTGCCCTGTCCGGGGTGCTGCTGCTCGGCGTGATCGAGAACGTCATCAACCAGATCGGCTCGCTGAGCGCGGCGTACCAGGGCCTCGCCAGCGGCGCCTTCCTGCTGCTGGCGGTGATCGTGCAGTCCGGCCTGACGCGGCAGCGGGCGGCGTAGGGGCCTGGGCGGTCCGGCCGTGCCCGTGCACCTGATCACCTTTCTGACCCGCGTCCAGTTCGGCGCCGGCGCGCGGCGGCTGCTCCGGGACGAGCTCGGCCTGGCCGGCGTGACCCGGCCGATGATCGTCACCGACCGGGGCGTCGTCGCGGCCGGGCTGGTCGGGCAGGTGGAGGACGCCGGCCTCGGTCGGGTGCCTGTGTTCGACGCGTGCCCGGAGAACCCCACGGAAGCCGCCGTCGAGGCGGGGCTGGGTTTCCTGCGCGCGCACGGCTGCGACGGCATCGTCGGCGTGGGCGGCGGCTCGCCGATCGACCTGGCCAAGGCGGTGTCGCTGCTCGCCACCCATCCGGGCCCGCTGCAGTCCTATGCCGCGATCGAGGGCGGTGCTGCCCGGATCACCGACGCCAGGCTGCCGGTGATCGCGGTGCCGACCACCGCCGGAACCGGAAGCGAGGTGGGACGCGCGGCCCTCGTCACCCTCGGCGACGGCCGCAAGCTCGGCCTCATCTCGCCGCACATGATCCCGCGCGCCGCCATCTGCGACCCCGAGCTGACCCTCGGCCTGCCGCCCCGGCTCACCGCCGCGACAGGCATGGACGCCGTCACCCACTGCATCGAGACCTTTCTCAGCCCGCGCTGCAACCCGCCCGCGGACGCGATCGCGCTGGACGGCCTGGCCCGGGCGACGCGCTGCATCGGGAAGGCGACGCATGACGGCGCGTCGCTGGACGCGCGCACGGAGATGATGATGGCGGCGCTGGAAGGCGGCATGTGCTTCCAGAAGGGTCTCGGCGCGGTGCACGGCTTGTCGCATCCGCTCGGCGGCCTCCAGGCGCTGCGTCTGCACCACGGCACCCTCAACGCCGTGCTGCTTCCGGCGGTGCTTCGGTTCAACCAGCCGGCGATCGGGTCCAGGCTGCCGGCGCTGCGCCGGGCGATGGGCCTGGGCGAGGCGGCCGACCTGTCGGAGGCGATCGCCCGCCTCGTCCGCGACCTCGGGCTGCCGGGCCGCTTGTCGGAGATGGGCGTGCGCCAGGAGCACCTGGCCGGGATCGCCGAGGCGGCGATGCGCGACCATTCCACGGCGACGAACCCGCGCCCGATCGAGGCGGCGGACTACCACGAGCTCCTGAAGCAGGGCCTTTGACCGGCAAGGCCGGCCGGCTGGTCCAGGTGGCGGAGCCGTTTCGCGGCGCCCGTCCTGCCGCGGATCGCCGTCGCCGCACCTATCGGCGGTCCCCGGCCTCACGGAAACGCGCGGGACGTGGCATCCTGGCCCTCGGGGAGAACCGCGACATGGCATCGTTCGAGGAGTTCCGGGCCAGCCTGCCCGACGCGGCGCCGCCCGCCGGTTTGTCGCTCGCCCTGCAGGCGCTGTGGTGGGCCGGCAGGAACCACTGGGATCGTGCGCATGGCTGCGTGCAGCAGCGGGAAGGCCAGCCGGACTGCGACTGGGTGCACGCCTACCTGCACCGGACCGAGAACGACCTTGCCAACGCCGGCTACTGGTACCGGCGCGCCGGCCGGCCTGTGGGGCGCGGCGCGATCGAGGACGAGTGGACAGCGATCGCCGCCGAGCTGTGCGCGCAGCCGGGCCGGTAGGCGGCGGCATGCCTGCCGGGAGGCAGGGCGCAGGGCCGGAAACCGGGTGCGGACCCGGCAACGCCACGCGACGGGGCGGCGGGGCGAAGCGCCGGAAGGAGCTGTCGTGAGGCCATTGTTCCACCGGCTCAACCGGCTGGTGCAGGTGGTCGCCGTGCTGGGGGCGTGTGTCGCGATCCCCCCGGCCCGGTCCGCTTTCCCGGCGCCAACCCCGTCCTCCACCTTTGCCGACGTCGATCCCATGATCGGCACCGGCCCGGACGGCCACACCTATCCCGGCGCCACGATGCCGTTCGGCATGGTGCAGCTCAGCCCGGACACCTGGATCGGCGACTTCCACCGCTCGTACGCCCACGCCGCCGGCTACCGCTACGAGGACCCGACGATCCAGGGCTTCTCCCACACCCATTTTTCCGGCTCTGGGCATTCCGATCTCGGCGACGTGCTGGTGATGCCGGTGGCGGGACGCGCGGTGCCGCTCGATCCGGGCGACCCGGCCACGCCCGGCTCCGGCTACCGGCAGCGCTTCAGCCACGACACCGAGCGTGCCGAGCCCGGCTACTACGCCGTCACCCTGTCGGACTCAGGCATACGCGCCGAGCTGACAACGACGAGCCGGGTCGGCGTGCACCGCTACCGCTATCCCGCGAACACCCCGGCGCACCTGCTGATCGACCTGCGGCAGAGCATCTACAACTATCCGGGCAAGGTGCTGTGGTCGCGCATGACGCTGCATCCCGACGGCACGCTGACCGGGTTCCGCGAAACCCGCGGCTGGGCGCCGGCGCGGCAGCTTTACTTCGCCATGCGCTTTTCCCGCGCCCCCACCGGCCACGCCTTTTCCGACCGCGAGCCCGAGCCGGTGCCGTATCACGGCTTCAAGGGCCCCGGGAACGCGCCGTCCGATACCGATGCCGTCGCCGGACGCGGCTTGGTCGGCGTGCTCGACTTCGGCACGCTCGACGCCCCGCTGGTGGTGGAGGTGGCGCTGTCCCCGGTGAGCGAGGAGGGCGCGCTCGCCAACCTCCGGGCGGAGGTTCACGGCTTCGATTTCGACCGCGTCCATGCCGCCGCCCGCGCCGCCTGGCAGCACGCGCTGTCGTCGATGGCGTTTGAAGCCCCCGCGCCGATGCGGCGCACGCTCGCGACGGCGCTCTACCACGCGCTGCTGGCGCCGAGCCTGTCGATGGACGTCGATCGCCGCTACCGCGGACCCGACAACGCGGTGCACCAGGCCCAGGGCTTCACGTTCGTGTCCACCTTCTCGTTGTGGGACACCTATCGCGCCGAGCAGCCGCTGATGACGCTGATCCAGCCGGCCCGTCGCACGGTGGACGTGGTGGACAGCCTGCTGGCCTCGCGGGAGGAAAGCCCGTTCGGCATCCTGCCGATCTGGCAGTTCCAGGGCCAGGAAACCTGGTGCATGATCGGCTACCACGCGGTGCCGGAGATCGCCGACGCGATCGCCAAGGACATCCCCGGCATCGACCGGACCCGGGCGCTGGACGCCATGGTCGCCAGCGCCAGCTACGCGCCGTACGGCCATCTCGGCGATTACATGAGGCTCGGCTTCGTTCCGGTGGACCACGACGACGAGGCGGTGTCCAAGACGATGGAGTACGCCTTCGACGACTGGACCATCGCGCGCACGGCGCGCGCCATGAGCCGCGACCGCGTCGCCGACGCCTTCGACGCGCGCGCCCGGAACTGGCGCAACGTGTTCGACCCGTCGATCGGCTTCGTGCGGCCGAGGCTCGCCGACGGCCGGTTCCGCGACGGGTTCGACCCGGCCCGCGCCGGCGCCGGCAGCGGCTTCACCGAGGGCGATTCGTGGCAGTACTCCTGGTACCAGCCGCAGGACGTGGGCGGCCTGATCCGGCTGCTGGGCGGCGACGACCGCCTGGTGGCCAAGCTCGACGCGATGTTCGACGCCCCGATCGCGCCGCACCAGTATGACGCGGTCGAGGACATGTCCGGCCTGATCGGCCAGTACGTGCACGGCAACGAGCCGAGCCACCACCTGGCCTATCTCTACAACTACGCCGGCCAGCCCTGGCGCGGGGAAGCGCGGCTGAAGCAGATCGTCGACAGCCAGTACCGCCCGGCGCCGGACGGCCTGGTCGGCAACGACGACCTCGGCCAGATGTCGGCCTGGATGATCTTCACCGCCCTCGGCTTCTATCCCGTGGCGCCCGGCTCGAACCAGTACGTCATCGGCCGCCCGTTCGTGGACCGTGCGGTGCTGCGCCTGCCGAACGGCAAGCGGTTCGTTGTCAGCACCGACGGCCTGTCCGACGCCCATCCCTTTGTCGGCCGTGTCACCCTGGACGGCGTGCCGCTTGCCCGCTCCTACCTGCGCCACGACGAGATCATGCGCGGCGGCACGCTGCGCTTCACCATGCAGGCCACGCCGAACAAGGGCTGGGCCAGCCGGACCGAGGACCGCCCGTTCTCGACCACGCCCTATGGCGGATGATCGGGGCTGGTGTCAGGCGCTCACGGGATCACCCGCGACGCGCGCAGCCGCTCGAACAGGTCGAGAAACGCCTTCTCGGTCGGCTGGTAGTCGAGGAAGCCGAGCGTCCGGCTCCGGCTCATGTCTGTGACCACCTCGATCGGCCGGCCCAGGTCGGCGTCGGTGTGCCAGGCGGAGGCGAGCCGGTCGAGGTCGGGCTCGACCAGGCCGTGGCGGCGGGCGATCTCCGCCCAGGCCGGGGCCGCATCGGCGAGCTGCCGTTCCAGCGGCATCGGCTCCGCCGGGAACGGCGCGGGCTCGATCCCGAACCAGGCGGCGAGGCGGCCCCACATCCAGCTCCACCGGAACACGTCGCCGTTGACCACGTTGAACGCCAGGTTCCGCGCCGCCTCCGTGGTCGACGCCCATTCGAGGTGCCGGGCCAGCAGCCGGGCGTCGGTCATGTCGGTCAGCCCGTTCCACTGCGCGGCCGAGCCGGGAAACACGAACCGGCGGCCGGTTTCGCGGCACAGGGTGGCGTAGGCGGCCAGCGTGACGCCCATGTTCATGGCGTTGCCGATCGCGTAGCCGATCACCGTGTGCGGCCGGTGCACGCTCCAGCCGAAGCCGTCACGCGTGGCGGCGGCGAACACCTCGTCCTCCTGGGCATAATAGAAGTTCTCGATCGCAAGCCGCGGCTGCTCCTCGCGGAACGGCGTTTCCGGCAGGCTTCCCTTCCCGTACGCCTCGAACGGGCCGAGGTAGTGCTTGAGGCCGGTGACCAGCGCGACGTGCCGCACCGAGCCGTCCGGACGCAGCGCGTCCAGCAGGTTGCGCACCATGGCTGCGTTGACGCGGATGTTCTCCGCTTCCGTCGGCTGCCGCAGCCAGGCGGTGATGAACACGTGGCTGGGGCGCAGACCGGCCAGTGTTTCGCGCACCCCGTCCGGATCCGTCAGGTCGGCCGCAACCGGCTGCAGCCCGTCTACGTCGCGGGACGGGCTCCGGGCGAGGCCCGCGACCCGCCATCCCCGGTCGAGCAGGTGCCGGGCCAGCGTGTTGCCGACGATGCCGCTGGTGCCGGCCACGAGAGCGGTCGGGGTCATGGTTCACCTCGTTGTTCACCGGCAAATGGGGGTCCGAGCTGGACCGACTGGGATGCCGACCACCGTCGCCGGCTCAGCCGGGCAGGGCGGCGATCCGGCACGCGTGGTCTTCCAGCTCCTCGCCGGAGCCGGGGCCGAGCTTGATCCCAAGCGGAATTGTAATCGACAGCGGCCCGGACATCCCGTCCAGCAGCACGAAGCCGGGCCGGCCGCTCCGCGTGGCGCCGACCAGCACCAGGGTATGGCGGCCCATCTCGGCCGCCGGGTCGGCGAGCGAGGCGGCCAGCAGGCGGAACGGGTTGGCAGACAAGGTGTCGCCCGGCAGCCACAAGGCGCGATACCGGTGCAGCGCGAGGCGCATCGGCAGGGTGCGCCAGCTGCCGTCGAGCCCCGCCGCAACCGGGTCGAGCGCCGCGCGGATGTCGGGACGGATGCAGTCCACGTGGATGTGCAGCTGGTTCTGGCTGCGCCCGTCCTGCGAGTTGATCGCCAGCGCGAAGTCCTCGCGCGGCAGCGGCCGGTGCAGCCGTGCGTCGACCAGCGCCGTCGCCGCCCAGGCCTCGGCGAAGTAGTTCGGCGCGTCCGGGGCCAGGATCGCCGGCGACTCGATCCCCCGGATCCGCGCCGTCGGGATCAGCAGGTACTGCGTGTTCCCGGTGATGTCCTTGAGCACGGCGCTGCCGAGCCGCTCGCCCTGCGACAGGTCCACGCCGACGCAGGGCGCAGGGTCTGCATGCTGCTGCTGGTCCGCCACGCAGCGCCCGTGCACGATCTTCCACAGCGCGTCCGGATCGTGCGCGGAGGCGGTGGCGGCGGCGAGCCCCAGCCAGCCCAGCACGCCGACAAGCAGCAGGCGTCGCATCACGCGGTCGCGATCTCCGGCGGCAGCCCGACCGCCTGCGCCAGCCGGTCGAGGCGGCGGCTGACGCTTTCCCCGTTGATGGTGCCGCGTTCCCCGGCCAGCCCCAGCACCAGCCGGCCGTCGCGCAGCGTCAGGCTGGTGCCGGCGAGCAGGTCTGGCACGCCGGCGCACAGCGAGTACGCCAGGCGAAGCGCCAGCCCCAGCACCTCGGCGCGACGGAAGGCCGGGATGTCGAGCAGGCGCCGCGCCGGCTGCAGGAACGGCTGGTCGAGCTCGGTCTCGTAGCGCATCGCCAGGGTCAGGGCGAGAAAGGCGCGGGTCGGGTGGTCGAACGCCACCCCCGGCTGGCGCAGCACGCGCAGAAAGGCCTGCTCGGCGCGATACTCGGGATGGTCCAGCGCGCCGCTGTCGGACATCCAGCAGGCGCTGACGCGCAGCCGGCGCTGCGCCGCGGTTTCGCCGCCGAGCACGCCGCTGCCGGGCTGGCCGAACAGCGCGTCGGTCCAGCGCACCAGTGCCGGCGGCAGCGCGGTGTTGCGCCCGAGCTGCTCGGCCATCTCGCGCGACGCCGCTTCCAGCGGGTCCTGCGCCATCACCTCCGGCGCCACGTGGCGCATGAACCAGCCTTCGCGCACCCCGTCGACGCAGAACATCACCCGGTCCGGGCTCATGCGCCGCAGCAGCCGGCGCAGCACGATCGCGGCATAGGGCAGGTCTTCCAGCCGCTTGCGCGGCGCGCCCGGCATGCGCTCCAGGGTCCGCCTGCTGGACCCGGTGATCCAGCCGGTCATCTCGCGCGCCTCGTCTGCGGCCATCTCGTAATGGTGCACGATGTTGAGCGGATAGAAGGTGCGCGCGATCTGCAGCCGGGCCAGGGCGCGGAACGCCCCGCCGACCAGGTACAGCGTGCGTCCGCCCCCGCCGCGCAGCCAGTCCACGCCGCCGAGGTCCTGCTCGACCAGCGCCCGCGCCCGCTCCAGGTCGCCGCCGGCGCGGTCGCCGAGGCGGATCACGCCGAGCTTCAGCGTTTGCGCCCGTCGCTTCTCGCCGCCCTGCACCCGCACCAGCTCCAGCGAGCCGCCGCCGATGTCGGCCACGGTGCCGTCGGCATCCGGCAGGCCGCACAGCACGCCGGTGGCGGCGTAGTCGGCTTCCTCCTCGCCGGACAGGATGCGGATCGGCACCCCCGGCATGATCCCGCGCAACTGCTCGACAAAGGCGGCGCCGTTGCTGGCGTCGCGCACCGCCGCGGTCGCCAGCACCTCGAACGGGTCGGCCCGCAGGCTCAGCGCCACCGCGTGGAAGCGACGCATCAGCGCCAGCGCCTGCACCACCCCGTCCGGGTTGAGCAGGCCGGTGTTCTCCAGCCCGCGGCCGAGACGCACCACCGCCTTCTCGTTGAAGATGGTGACCGGGTTGCGCGCCTTGCCCTCGAACACCACCAGCCGCACCGAATTGGAGCCGAGATCGACCACCGCGGCGCGCGGCGCACGGTTCTGCGGGGAAAGGGCGGGGGAGGCGTGGCTCATGGTGGTCTAGTCCTCCAGGATCCGGTCGGGCCGCCTGGGCAGCGGCCGCGCCACCGGCAGCGCCACCTTCTGCCCGGCCGAGCCGCGCCCGGACAGGGACGGGTTGGTCATGAAGTACTCGTGCGCCGAGAACGGCTTCGGCCCCGGGTCGAGCCGGCTCCACGCCCCCTGCGCGTCCAGGGTCCAGGACTGGAGGTTGTCCTTCAGCTCCATCACCATGATCTGGTCGAGCACCTGGGCGTGCACGGTGGCGTTGCGCACCGGCACCATGGTTTCCACCCGCCAGTCCATGTTGCGCGCCATCCAGTCGGCGCTGCTGATGTACACCAGCGCCTCGCGCGACGGCAGGCGGGCGCCGTTGCCGAACACGAAGATGCGGCTGTGTTCCAGGAAGCGTCCGACGATCGACTTGACCAGGATGTTCTCCGACAGCCCCTTCACGCCCGGGCGCAGGCAGCAGATGCCGCGCACGATCACCAGGATGCGCACCCCGGCGCTGGACGCCGCATACAGCCGGTCGATCAGCTCGTCGTCGACCATCGAGTTCATCTTGAGCCAGATCTGCGCCGGCTTGCCCGCCTGGGCGAAGCCGATCTCCTTGTCGATCAGCGCGTGAAGCGTCGAGCGGATCGTGAGCGGGGAAAAGGCCAGCGCGTCCATCGAGTTCGGCTTGGCGTAGCCGGTCATGTAGTTGAACAGCCGCGCCGAATCGCGCGCCAGCGCCTGGTCGGCGGTGAAGAAGGACAGGTCGGTGTAGATGCGCGCGGTGATCGGGTGGTAGTTGCCGGTGCCGAAATGCGCGTAGGAGCGCACCGAGCCGCCTTCGCGCCGCACCACCAGGCTGAGCTTGGCGTGCGTCTTCAGCTCGGCGAAGCCGAACACCACCTGCACGCCGGCCGCTTCCAGGGTGCGGGCCAGGCGGATGTTGGCCTCCTCGTCGAAGCGCGCGCGCAGCTCCACCATGGCGGTGACCGACTTGCCGTTCTCGGCCGCCTCGATCAGCGCCTTGACGATCGGGCTGTCGCGCGAGGTGCGGTACAGCGTCTGCTTGATCGCCAGCACCGCCGGGTCGAG
>CAXTMS010000081.1:0-14126 GCA_964245345.1 uncultured Acetobacteraceae bacterium
GCTCCCGGATGCTCAAGTGCAGAAAGCCGTGGGCTCGGGGGCGCCGCCCGACATGTCCCGCGCCAACGTCCTGCCAGGCGGGCACAGGTGCTTCTTCTGCTGGTAGTCCACGTACGCAACCGGCTGGGTGAGCCTGCACATACGGAAAGAGCCGTCAGGCAGCAGCTGTAATGCACCTACCGCACATGGTATAGCGGTCGGCATCCCAACCCCGGCCGACTCAACGCTCAATGGACCGGCCGGCTTGCAGTCCAACACGTTGCCAATGCCGTGGACGTATTCCGCCGGCTGGCATGTCAGTGCCAATGCCCGGTTCACCTTCGGATCGAACCCGAGCGAGTGCAGTTTCAACTCGGCGAATGATTTCTCAGCAGGCGCGCTCGGCACCGGATCCGAAAAGTCGATGTTCGGCACTGTGTAGACTCCCGGGCCGCTCGAACCCTCGTAATAAACCGTCGAGGTCTGGTGGTGGCGATCACCCATCGGCATTCTCGCGCCCAACGGGATGTCCTTGCATTGCGAGACGAACGCCATCTCCTGGTCCGCCTTCGTTGCCCGGCTCGTCTTCAGCCTGCTGGATCCGTCCGGCATCGTCAGTCGTGCCAGGCCTTTGGGGTCGCTGCACATCAGGCCGGGACGCTGGGCGATCAAGTCTCCCGCCTCCGCTCCGCCCGCCATGACAGCCAGCACAGCAACCATCGGCCAACCGCGCGACCTCATGCTTCGCTCCATGGCAGTCCGGTCCGACCATGGCATGGAACGAAGAGCCCTCAAACCACGCAAGGAAACAGCCGCATCGCCGTCCCGGCGCAGTCGCTTGCAGCCGGTCTGGTTGTTCACCTGCGTGAGGGGTAGCCGGGGCTACGCGCGCTGTATTCAGCCGGGAGGTCCGCTTCTTGCCTCGCGTGCTCTGGAATGAACAACGGCTACCGGTGCTGTGGCGCCCTCCTCAGGAGCCGCCCGAAGCTTGACGCTTAACGGGTCGTTTACCCGGATACCTTCATCATCGGAGCAGGGCGCCCCCTAGGCAGCAGCGGACATGCCATCAATCCATGAGCGAGAATCCGCAACCAGCCTGGAGCCGGTTCGAGTTTGATCTCGAGCAAGCACTTCGTAGCGCGCGGTTGGACCTGGATTACATCCAGCACGGGGGTTCCGGGGTTCTGGATCGCGATCTTACGAACCAGTTCTTCAAACCGATGACGGTTGCGCGGAGGATCGTCAAGACGGCGGGCCTGGCGGGTCCGACCGACACGGCGAATCAGCACGTGCACGTCCCGTCGAGCTGCGATGCAGAACGAGCTCAACGAGCCGCCGCGGTAGCGGCCCTTGTCTACCTGATCTTGACCGGACGTCTGCCTGACGGTTTGCAGATCAGGCAGATCATCGCCTGATGCGAGCACACCGAAGCGAAGGGGCGCGCTCGGCCGGAACAGGCACCAGGGAAAGGTCACGGCGTCGCGTTTCCCTGGCGGACAGCGGACGGTGTCGGCCTGAACCGCGGTGGCTGGTCAGCACCCGCTGCGGTCGAGGCGGGCGATCCGCCGCTTCTCAGGGCGGCGCATCGCTGTCGGTCATCACCCAGCGCCGGAACAGTTTCAGGTCGATGTTGCCGCCGCACAGCACGATGCCGACCCGGCGCCCAGCCTGGATCTCCCGTTCCTTCAGAACAGCCGCGAGCGGCGCGGCACCTGCCCCTTCTGCCAAGTTGTGCGTGTCGGACCAGTAGGCGCGGATCGCTGCCGACACCTCTTGGTCGGTCACGGTCAGGATGCGCGAGGTGCCGCGCGCAATGATGGCCAGGGCATCCGGATCCGGGATGCGCACCGCGAGCCCGTCCGCCATGGTGTCTGCGCGCTCCAGATGTATGGGGCGTCCTTCCGCGACCGAGCGGGCATAGGCCGGAGCGTGGACGCTCTGCACGCCGACGATCTCCGTCGTCAGCCCCAACAGGTCGCGCGTGAGGATGGCGCCGCAGATGCCCGAGCCCAGGCCGATCGGCACATAAAGCACGTCGAGCGGTGGAGCTCCGCGGAACAGCTCCAGCGCCCACGTGGCGACGCCCAGTACCAGGTCCGGATGGAAGGACGGCGCGAACCGCAACTGCCGCTCCTCTGCCAGGCGTGCGGCTTCCATCCGGGCGACGTCGAAGTCTGTGCCGTGCTCGATCAGCCGAGCGCCCAAGGCCCGTATGGCGGCATTCTTCTCCGTGCTGTTGCCGTGCGGGACCACGATGGTCACGGGCACGTCGAACCGTCGCCCGGCATAGGCGATCGACTGTCCGTGGTTGCCGCGAGTGGCAGAAACGAGACCGTTCGGCGCCGAGCCGTTGCGAGCGACCCGTCCCACATGGATCAGGCCGCCACGCACCTTGAAGGCACCGGTGGGCGTGTGGTTCTCGTGTTTGACCCATACCTCCGCACCGACCCGTTCGGCCAACAGCGGCCAGGCATATTGCGGCGTGCCCGGGAAGGCCTGGTGCACCTCGTCGAGAGCCGTTTCCAGTTCCTCAAGCGTGAACACGTTGCCTAACCTCCGGGTCGTTCTTCGTCACCTTGCTACAGATCCGAAGAGCGTCGGCAAGGGCGGATCGGGATGGCGACTATCCGCTGTCCGCTTTCCGTCCCCTGTTCTTTCCGCAGAAGACCGGAAGCATCGAGTCCGCAACGGCACGCCGTGTTGTCGGCCGGGCCATGTGCGCTTATTGCAACCTTCTCCTCCGAAGCAGAGCGGCAGTTTCCGGCGGCTTGAGCCTCGGGGTGGGCCAGGCGGGCGGGTTGCACCAGGCGGTGCGGCGAAAGGAAGTGGATGCCTGAAGGACATACGGTGCACCGGCTTGCAGGCGCGTTCAGGGCGCGGTTCGTCGGCAAGACTGTCGAGGCGAGCAGTCCGCAGGGCCGGTTCGCCGACGGCGCCGCGCTGCTGGACGGGCGCGTGCTGCAGGCGACCGAAGCGCATGGCAAGCAGATGTTCCTGATGTTCTCCGACGAGCTTTGGCTGCGGGTTCATCTGGGGCTGTATGGGATGTGGCGGTTCGCGGGGCCGGGGCTGACGGGTTTCGGGCGTCAAGCGTTGCGGATTGCCGGGAGTGAGCGAGCCGTGTTTCCGCCGGAGCCTCGGGGGCTGGTGCGGCTGCGGCTGTTGACGCGAAGCCATGTGGCTGATCTGAGCGGCCCTACAGCGTGCACGGTGATCTCGCCTGCGGAAAAGGCGGTCGCGATGCAGCGGCTGGGCGAGGATCCTCTGCGGGACGATGCCGATCCGGGACGGGCGTTCGCCAAGGTTCATGCCTCGCGCTCGGCGATCGGGCTGCTGCTGATGCGGCAGGACATCGTGGCGGGCATCGGCAACATCTACCGCGCGGAGATCCTGTTTCGGGCTCGGGTGGATCCGCACCGGCCCGGACGGGACATCTCGGCGGCGGTGTGGGACGCGCTTTGGATGGATCTCGCCGTGCTGCTGCGGGACGGGGTCGAGACCGGGCGGATCGTGACGACCGAACCCGCGGATCGGCGGCGTCTTGCCGGCAAGGTGCGTCGGGACGATGCGAACTACGTCGCACACCGGGCGGGGCGGCCGTGCCGCGTGTGCGGGACACCGGTGCTGGCGGAGCCGATGGCAGGGCGGACGCTGTATTGGTGTTCCGTGTGTCAGACCGGTTGAGGGCGTGGTGGCAGTGAACCGCGGCCGGACCGGTGGCGCGCCGCCGCAGGGAGCGTTCGGGAAGAACGGTTCTCCCTAGCCCGATGCCGCACTAGATAGGGAAGAATGTCCGACACCCCCCTGCCCGCCACCGTGCCGGCCCTGATCGCCGGCCATGGCAGGGTTTCGCTGCTGACGCCGGACGGGGAGCTGCTCGTGCTGGAGCGGGCGGAGGCGGTGGCGGCGCTGCGGGACATGCCGCCGCCGCTGGTGGTGCACGGGCCGTCCTGCGCGCGTCGGCTGGGGCTGCGGCAGATTGCGTCCTACGACCTGCTGGAGCTGTTCGCGTTCGTGCTGCCGGCGCGTGGGGCGGCGCCGACGCCGAGGGGGCTGGCGCTGGCGCTGGGGATCGAGCCGGGAGCGATCGGCGGCACGGTGGATGCCAGCCTGCTGCCTGAGCTGGCGGGGATGCTGCTGGAGCGGGCGGCGCAGCTCCTGCGCACGCCGTCGGGGGCGGAGCTGGGGGCGCTGGCGCTGGGCCTGCGCCAGGCGGGATGGAGCTGGGGAGCGCCGTTGTGCGACCGGCTCGGGATCGGCGCGATGCTGCCGCCGGAAGCGATGCAGCCGCCGGACGCGCTGCGGGTGTGGCGGCGGCTGCCGAAGTGGGAGGACACGGCGCCGCGGCCGGCGCCGGCGCAGCATTCGGTCGCCCCGAGCGAGGCGCGGGTGCGGCTGGCGACCCTGCTGGGGCGGGACGCGGAGCAGCGGGTGGGCCAGGCGGACTATGCCGACGCGGCGTCGGCGGCGTTCGCGCCGCGACTCCTGCGCGGAGATCCGCGGCTGGTGCTGGCGGAAGCTGGCACGGGGACCGGCAAGACGCTGGGCTACGTGGCGCCGGCCAGCCTGTGGGCGGAGCGCAACGGCGGCACGGTGTGGATCAGCACCTATACCCGCCACCTGCAGCGGCAGATCGAGGGGGAGCTGGCGCGGCTGCATCCCGATCCGGCGGCACGGCGGCAGCGCGTGGTGCTGCGCAAGGGGCGGGAAAACTACCTGTGCCTGCTCAACCTGGAGGAAGCGGTGAACAACGCGGCACTTCGGGGCGGGGATGCGGCGGGCAGCATCGTGCCGTTGTCGCTGCTGGTGCGCTGGGCTTCGGCGACCGCGGATGGCGACGTGCTGGGGGGCGACCTGCCGGGGTGGTTCGGCGAGCTGTTCGGGGCGGGCAGCGCGTCGGGGCTGGCGGACCGGCGCGGCGAGTGCATCCATGGGGCCTGCCCGCACTACACGCGCTGCTTCATCGAGCACGGCATCCGGCGGGCGCGACAGGCGGACCTGGTGGTGGCGAACCACGCGCTGGTGATGACGCAGGCGGCGTGGCACGGGCAGTTCGGCGACGGGGCGGACGAGGACTCGGTGCCGACCCGCTACGTGTTCGACGAGGGCCACCACCTGCTCGAAGCGGCGGACGGGGCGTTCTCGGCCGAGCTGTCTGGGCTGGAAGCGGCGGAACTCAGGCGCTGGCTGCTTGGGGCGGAAGGCAGCCGGTCGCGAGCACGGGGCCTGCGTCGGCGGCTGGACGAGCTGGTGACGGGCAGCCAGGGGCTGGAAGCGCCGCTGGACGCGGCGCTGATGGCAGCGCGCGCGCTGCCGGCGCCGGGATGGTCGCAGCGGCTGGACGAGGACGAAACGCTGGGGCTGGGCGACGCCGTGGAGGGGGGTGGCGAGACCGGTCCGGGAAACCCGACCGAGGCGCTGCTGCGGCTGCTGCGACGCCAGGTGATGGCGCGCGGCGCGGGGCGGCAGGATGTAGCCGGGATGTCGCGGGAATGCGACCTGCATCCGGTGGAGCCCGGGCTCGCGGCGGCGGCGGCACAGCTGGACCGGGCGCTGGCGCGGATTGCCGAGCCGCTCCGCACGGTGGTGGAGCGGCTGTCGGCGCGGCTGGACGAGGACGCCGACACGCTGGACAGCGCGATGCGGGGGCGGATCGAGGCGGCGTGCCGCACGATCAGGCGGCGGGCGCTGTCGCGGCTGGACGGGTGGATCGCCATGCTCGGCGCGGTGCCGGAGCCGGTGGTGCCGGGCGTGCGGCCGAGTCACGTGATGTTTCTGCGGCTGCATCGGCGGCCGTCCGGGCCGGCGGCGGCGACGCGTCCGGGGGACGTGGGGCTGCACCGGCACTGGCTGGACCCGACGCTGCCGTTCGCGGCCGCGGTGGCGGCGCCGGCGCACGGGCTGCTGATCACCTCCGCGACCCTGCGCGACCAGCTGGTGGGCCAACCGGGCGAGGGTTCGGGCTCCGGCACGCAGGAACCGGGCGAGGATGCGGAAGCGAGCTGGCTCAGGGCGGAAGCGCGGGTGGGAGCGGCGCACCTGCCCTCGCCACCGCTGCGTGCGTCGTTGGCCAGCCCGTTCGACTACCGGGCGCAGGCGCGCGCCTTCGTGGTCACGGACGTGGCGCATGACGACCCGGCGGCACTGGCGGCGGCGTACCGGGCGCTGTTCACCGCGTCGGGCGGCGGGGGGCTCGGGCTGTTCACCGCGATCTCGCGGCTGAGGCAGGTGCACGAGCGCATCGCGGCACCCTTGGAGCAGGCGGGCATCCCGTTGTTCGCGCAGCACATGGACGCGATGGACAACGCGACGCTGGTGGACGTGTTTCGCACGGAGGAGGACAGCTGCCTGCTCGGCACCGACGCGATGCGCGACGGGGTGGACGTGCCAGGGCGGGCGCTACGCCTGGTGGTGTTCGAGCGCGTGCCGTGGCCGCGGCCGGACATCCTGCACCGCGAGCGGCGCATCCACCTGTCCGGCGGGCAGCCGGGAGCCTATGACGACCGCATCGCACGGCTGCGGCTCAGGCAGGCGTTCGGCCGGCTGATCCGCGGCGCCGGCGACCGGGGCGTGTTCGTGCTGCTGGACCGGCGCATGCCGACGCGGCTGGCCTCGGCCTTCCCGGCCGGCGTGCCGGTGCGCCGGGTGGGGCTCGCGGACGCGGTGGCGGAAACCAGGGGCTTCCTGTTCGCGCCGTCCGGCACGGCGTCGCAGGCGCAGTCGGCGCTCAGATCGGCTTGAGGTTGGTCGCGGCGGCCTTGCCGCGCTCCATGGCGATCTCGTAGCTGACCTTCTGGCCCTCGTTCAGGCCGCGCAGGCCCGCGGCCTGGACCGCGGTGATGTGGACGAACACGTCCTTGCCGCCGTCGTCAGGCATGATGAAGCCGAAACCCTTGGTGGTGTTGAACCACTTCACCGAACCGATCGCCATCGCCGGTCACTCTCCCGCTAGCCCGTCACTCGAATGCGCCAGCGTGTCGCACGCTCGACCAGAACGCGGTCCGCCGACCGGTCGTTATGGGGGCAGAAAGATACCGCGCTGTCAATCACGAAGAGATGATCAAACGGGTGGCGGCGGGTACAACGAAAAAAGGCGGCCCCTTGCGGGACCGCCTTCCGTCGAAACGCCGTCGAGCGGTGTCTCAGAAGTCCATGTCGCCCATGCCGCCGCCCGGAGGTCCGCCCGCCGGGGCCTTCTTCTCGGGCTTCTCGGCGATCATCGCCTCGGTGGTGACGAGCAGGCCGGCGACCGAGGCCGCATCCTGCAGCGCCGTGCGCACGACCTTGGTCGGGTCGATGATGCCGGCGTCCACCAGGTTCTTGTACTCCATCAGCTGCGCGTCGAAGCCGTAGGCGTACTCGGAGTTCTCCAGCACCTTGCCGGCGATCACCGCACCGTCCTCGCCGGCGTTCTCGGCGATCTGGCGCAAGGGCGTCTGCAGCGCCTTGCGGATGATCTCGATGCCGAACTTCTCGTCCTCGTTGAGCGGGGTCATGTTGGCCAGCTCGATCGAGGCGCGGGCGAGCGCCGTGCCGCCGCCCGGGACGATGCCTTCCTCGACCGCGGCGCGGGTCGCATGCAGCGCGTCGTCGACGCGGTCCTTGCGCTCCTTCACCTCGACCTCGGTGGAGCCGCCGACGCGGATCACCGCGACGCCGCCTGCCAGCTTCGCCAGGCGCTCCTGCAGCTTCTCGCGGTCGTAGTCCGAGGTGGTCTCCTCGATCTGCGCCCGGATCTGGCCGCAACGGCCCTGGATGTCGGCCTTCTCGCCGACGCCCTCGACGATGGTGGTGTTCTCCTTCTCGATGTGGATCTTCTTGGCCCGGCCCATCATGGCGAGCGTGACGCTCTCCAGCTTGATGCCGAGATCCTCGGAGATCACCTGGCCACCGGTCAGGATCGCGATGTCCTCGAGCATCGCCTTGCGACGGTCGCCGAAGCCCGGCGCCTTCACGGCGGCGATCTTGAGGCCGCCACGCAGCTTGTTGACCACCAGGGTTGCCAGCGCCTCGCCGTCGACGTCCTCGGCGATGATCAGCAGCGGACGGCCGGACTGCACCACGCTCTCGAGCAGCGGCAGCATCGGCTGCAGCGAGGAGAGCTTCTTCTCGTGGATGAGGATGTAGGGCTGATCGAGATCAGCGATCATCTTCTCGGCGTTGGTGATGAAGTACGGCGAGATGTAGCCGCGGTCGAACTGCATGCCCTCGACCACGTCGAGCTCGGTCTGGATGCCCTTGGCCTCCTCGACCGTGATCACGCCCTCGTTGCCGACCTTCTGCATGGCCTGGCTGATCATCTCGCCGATCTCGGTCTCGCCGTTGGACGAGATCGTGCCGACCTGTGCGGTCTCGGCGGGGGTGGTGATCTTCTTGGTGTTGGCGGCGAGCTGCGCCACGACATGGGCCACGGCCTTGTCGATGCCGCGCTTGAGGCCCATCGGGTTCATGCCGGCGGCGACGGCCTTGGCGCCCTCGCGGACGATCGCCTGGGCCAGCACGGTGGCGGTGGTGGTGCCGTCGCCGGCGATGTCGTTGGTCTTCGAGGCCACTTCGCGCACCATCTGGGCGCCCATGTTCTCGAACTTGTCGGACAGCTCGATCTCCTTGGCGACCGTCACACCGTCCTTGGTGATGCGGGGCGCGCCGAAGCTCTTGTCGATGACGACGTTGCGGCCCTTGGGACCGAGCGTCACCTTCACGGCGTCTGCGAGGATGTCGACACCGCGCAGCATGCGCTGGCGGGCTTCACCGCCGAAGCGGACGTCTTTGGCAGCCATGTGTTCAATCTCCTGTTGAGGAAAGGCGGGTCAGAGGCGGTTCAGAAGAGGCGGTCAGGCCGCCGCCTGCTCGATCACGCCCATGATGTCGCTTTCCTTCATGATCAGCAGCTCCTCGCCGTCGATCTTGACTTCGGTGCCCGACCACTTGCCGAACAGGACGCGGTCGCCCGCCTTCACGTCCAGTGCCACGATCGCACCGGTCTCGTTGCGTGCGCCGGCGCCGACGGCGATGATCTCGCCTTCCATCGGCTTTTCCTTGGCGGTGTCGGGAATGATGATGCCGCCCGCGGTCTTTTCTTCGCCGGTCAGGCGCTTGACGACGACACGGTCATGCAGGGGACGGAACTTCGCCATGCGGTGCGCTCCTCATAGGTTCGGGCGACGCCCTGGTTTCGAGCGACGTCGCCGGTTGGGCGTCCGGGCTCAAACCACCCGCGACGCGGTTGGCACTCGAAGCCTCGGAGTGCTAACGGCGATTTAGGCGCGTGGCGCGTCGCTGTCAAGAATGGCAGCACTTACGCCTGATGAGTGCCAAAGCGTTGATGTTGTTCAGATATTTGTTGCTTCTCCGCAACCGCCTCGGTCAGGATCGACGGTGACGCAATCCTGTCATGTCCTGGAACCCGCCATGTCGCTGTCGCTGCAGCTCAAGCAATACCGCCTGACCACCGCCGAGATCCTGTATCGGCTCCCCGATCATCCGGCAGTGCTGCAAAGCTTTATCTGGCAGGAGCTCGACCTGGCGCCGTCCTATCCGGTGCTGCAGCGGTTTCTCGCGTTCTGGGAACGCGAGATCGAGGGACGGCTGCATTCGGTGCGGGTGGGCTCGCTCGACCTCCTGGGCGCACCCCGGGTCCGGACCCCGGGCGCGGTGCTCACCCTGCAGTAGGCGGCGGATCGGGGTCGAGCCGCGCCCCGTCCAGCACCGCCTGCTGCCGTGCCTGCTCCTGCCGGTCGCGTGCCGCCTCCTCGCGGGTGCGGCCGAACCGCGCCCGGTTGTCGGCCGCCTGCTGCGACGCTTCCTCGCGGTCGCGCCGTCGGCGCCTGGTCCTGAGGTTGACGATCTCGCCCATCGCCGCAACCTGCCACAGGTGCCGCCGTCCGATCCAGGCCGGCTGACCGGTATGAGGAACCACGCCGATGGGCCACACGATCACGCTGACCGCGTCCGACGGGCACGAGCTTTCCGCCTACCAGGCCGGCTTCGCCGACGCGCCGCGCGCCCTGGTGGTGGTGCAGGAGATCTTTGGGGTGAACCACCACATGCGGGCGGTCGCGGACGGCTTCGCCGATGCCGGCTACCTGGTGATCGCTCCCGCCCTGTTCGACCGGGCCGAACGCGGGGTCGAGCTCGCCTACACGCCGGAGGACGGCAAGCGCGGGATGGCGCTGCGCTCGGCGATCCGGCCGGAGGACACCCTGGCCGACCTGCTCGCCAGCGCGAACGCGCTCGGCCGGGACAAGGTGGGGATCATCGGCTATTGCTGGGGCGGGGCGCTGGCCTGGGCCGGCGCCACCCGTTCCGACCGGTTCTCGGCCGCGGTGGGCTGGTATGGCGGCGGCATCGCCGCGACCAAGGCGCTGCATCCGAACTGTCCGGTGCAGCTGCATTTCGGCGCCGACGACGACCACATCCCGGTGTCCGACGTGGAGGCGATCCGCGCCGCCCAGCCGGGCATCGAGGTGTTCGTCTACGAGAACGCCGGGCACGGCTTCGGCTGTTCGGAGCGCCCGAGCTACGTCGCGGGCGCCACCGCGCTGGCGCAGGAGCGCAGTCTGGCCTTCCTGCAGCACAACCTTTGACACGCACCGGCCGGTGCGTGGTGTCGCTTTGCCGCCACGCCAGCGGTCAATTGCGTTTCGCCTGCGAACCAAGTGATCGATGCCTCGTTGTGCCCCGCGCATAACGGGAGTTGCAAACACATGCTCGGTACTATCCTGCTGATCATCCTCATTCTTTTGGTGATCGGCGCCCTGCCGACCTGGGGCTACAGCGGCGGCTGGGGCTACTTCCCGTCCGGCGGCCTGGGGCTGGTCCTGCTGGTGGTGATCATCCTGCTGGTGCTTGGCCGGATCTGAGCCTGCCGCAGGTGGCCGGACGATGAGGTCCGGCCACCTGTCCACACGGAGAACGGAATGGCCGACCCGACGCCGAGGCTCAGCCACCTGCTGGAAACCTCCATCTACGTCGCCGACCTCGACCGGGCGCAGGGCTTCTACCAGAGGGTGCTCGGGCTGGAGCTGTTCCTGCGCGACGACCGCATGAGCGCGTTGGGGTTGCCCGGAGGCGCGGTGCTGTTGTTGTTCCTGGCGGGTGGATCGGTGGCGCCGACGCCTACGGACACCGGCGAGGTCATCCCGCCGCACGATGGCGGAGGGCGTGTGCATCTGTGCCTAGCGATCCCGCGCAACGAGCTGCGCGCGTGGGAGGAGCACCTGGCGAGGCAAACGGTTGTGGTGGAAAGCCGGATCACCTGGCCAGCCGGGGGCACCAGCCTGTATGTCCGGGATCCGGACGGGAGCCTGCTGGAGCTGGCGACGCCGGGGTTGTGGCCGAACTGGTAGTGCCGACGGACCTAGTTTTCCCGGGCAGCGTTGCCTGACGCCGCCAGGGACGCGTCGATGCGGTTGGCGTCCGCTGCTCGCTTAACCGGGGCAGCGAGCCCTGGCCCAGCCAAAGCCCCATTCGGCGCCAATGGGCTTGCTCCTGCACGGCGCAACCAGTAGCTCGGTAGCCTCCGGGCACTGGGGCTGAACCGGATGAGACAGATCGTTGGTTCTGGGGCACCCACAGGCCTGAGGATGACCTTGCTCCATCGCATCTGGCTGCTGCGACACCGCAGGAGAGAAGTTTGGGTGATGCGATATGCAACGCCCTGGCCGTGCCGGAGGACGAACTCCTGCCTGCCCGGCCAATCGGCGTTTCGCGCAGGCGGTCTCAAGGACATGTTCTCGTTCTACAGGCCCATCACGCGTGCTTCTGCGTGTCGACTGCTGGGCTGCCAGTCGATGACCGAGCCGTCAGGTCACGGTTGATCCTGGACAACGGCATTCTCTGCTACATTAGCGACCAGGGTTGGTTTTGGCAGGAAGGTGCGGTGTGGGCGTGACAGACTGTGTCGCCACGATGGTGGTGTTCTCGGCGCTCTTCAACGAGTCGGACGCGTTCCTCACGACCTATGTCCAGAACTTCCTCAACAACACCGGCGATGGCGCGTTTCTGGTGATCAACCTGCCAGCGGGCCGGACGATCCCTTGCCCGGTTGCGGAGGAAAGCGCTCGCGTATCGGTGTTCTCGGGCCGGATACAGCGCAGGAAGTTCGGTCACACGCTCCTGTCCGGCCATCTGGAGTCGTTCGAGCAGGCGAGCCGGGTCGTCGGCAGGTTCGACTTCTTCTGTCCGTTGGCCTCGAACAGCCTGTTCGCGCGGCCGTTCAACCTCCAGGCCGCAACGGACCGGCTGAAGGTGAAGCCAGGCAACGCCTCGAATGATCTTGATAGTCTTCCTGAGGTGTGGTGGTGGGCAAAGGTCAAGCGCAACCCGCGCTTCATTGCCTATCTGAAGGACGTCTGGGGCCTGACCCATGCATCGCACAACCAGATCGAGGGGTTCTTTGCCACCCGGGATGACTGGGCGGTGCTGCACCAACGCCTGCCCCAGATCCTCGAGCTCGGCGGGACGATCGAGCCGGAGATGGAGTTTCCGATGGAGGAGATCCTTCCGGCCACCCTGATCAAGCAGTTCGGCTCCGGCCACTTCGCGTTCATCTGCCACATCTTCTGGACCAGGTCCTATCAGGGCAAGGTCGTCCTGGCCGACATCCTGGACATGCCCCAGTTGTTCCCGGACGAGATCTGCGTCCTCAAGTGGTTCGCCCGCAGTCCGGACGACATCGCAGCCGCCGCAGTCTCAACCGGCTGGATCCGGAACCTGTTGAGCGAGGTCTCGACGGATCTCCAGCATGAGCGAGGGGCGACCAAGTTCACCCGCCGACTGGTTCTTGAACAGGTGACGCGCCTCCTCGCCGAGCGCGAGGACTTTGCACCGGTCAGCGCAGGCTGGTGGACCGACACGACACAAGACCAGCGTCGGATGGCGCTGACACGACGGTTCACGGTGCAGCGCGAGATGATCCGGCTGCCGTTTGCGCCGGAAGCCGGGCGCGAGCTGCGTCCTATTTATGTTTATACCGAAAACACCCGGCACGATGTGCAGTTGTCCGTCGAGATCATCGAGACAAAAAGCACAACGATCGTGCTCGACACGTCCCTGCAGGCTGCCGCAGACGACAGCGGTGCAGCCGAAGCGGTGCTGGAAGGCTATCTGTATCTAAGATCTCTTGCAGACTCTGGCAGCCACGTCTTCCGGCTGCGTTGCATCTCGACGACATCCGACGTGCGCGAGCGGATTACCAGGAACGTGGTGATCCAGCACGGCAGGAGCTACCGCCGTGTTTCACCTTGCCATTCCGTCGATGGCGAGATGACAGAGTTCTTCTATCGCCAGGATCCGGTTGCGGATCAGGACGAGATCTGGTTCGGCATCCCGCTTTTCAGTCAATCCGCCGCCACCCTGGCCGTCGACGTCCTCTAGAGCTGTTTATCCTGCCGACCCGTTGTTTATCGTCGGATCACAGTTCCGCAATGTTCCTGACCTCAATGGTGGCTCCGCCGAACCACGAGGTCGCTTCTTCAACGGAGATGTTCATTCCCTTGGCCGTCTTGTGAGCATTTCCGCTCTTGCCTCCGAAGTGGTGGATGTAGTTCTCGTGATGACGATATCCTTGGACATGATGCCCCGCACACAGGACTTTTGCCTGTAGCTTGGTGACACCCCACCACCACTCATGGCTTTCATCCAGACGGTGTTCCCGATAAAGGTCGGCGTCGATCAACAGGCAGAAGCCGTCAACACGAACAGGCGGGGACGGCACGATCCCCAGGCTTGTGATGCCGCGCCGATGAACGCCGAGCATGAAGCTCAGCCAGGCAGGATGCTTGATCTCGATGTCGCTGTTCAGCAGCACAAAATGCGTCGAGCTCGGCCGAGCCAACTCCGCGGCAAGGTTGTTGCCTTTCGCAAACAGAGAGTTGTAGTCCAGCTCGAGTAGTTGATCGATGCGTCCGGCCTGCTTGTGTCGATGCAGAGCCTCGACGTTCTCCGGCTTGGAACAGTTGTCGACCACCACGACCTCGTACTCGACACCCTGGGTCGTCGCCAGTGACGTCAAGGTCTTATCGACATACTCGGGCGCGTTATGAGTGAGTATCAGGATCCCGACGGAAGGCACGATCTTCTCACCCATTTCTTACTCCCTCCACGCAGGGTTTCGTCAACCTCAGCAAGGCCGTCGATGATGCAGA
>CAXTMS010000082.1:0-14122 GCA_964245345.1 uncultured Acetobacteraceae bacterium
TGGTCAACCGGCTCGACCGCCTGCGGTCACAGGCCGGTCATCCCGCTGCGGCCAGCATCTCCTGCAGGCTGGTCCGTGCCGCCGGCAGGCTCGGGCCGAAATCGTCTGCCACCAGGCTCAACGCCTGCACCGAGCACGCTCCGGCGATCTCGTGCTCCTGCCACCGCCCCTGCTTGGACAGCGCGAACACGAGCATCCGTCCCACTCGCGCCGCCATCGACTGTTCCGACAGCAGCAGCGCCTGCACACGCACGCGCTCCTGGTCCGGCGCCCAGGCGAACTCGGCAAGAAGGCTGTGCTGCATCTCCGCCACCGCCGGATACAGCCCGTTCAGGAACAGCTGGTGCGTTTCCGGATAATAGCGTGCCGCGCGCTCGTGTACGCCCCGTGCCACGACGTCGTGCGGCTCGCGCAGGATCAGGATCTCCGGAGCCGGCTCGGCGTCGAAGCCGTCGGCGTGCTCGGGTGCCGCCACCTCGTCCTCCGACGCGGCAGCGACCTCGTCGCCGGCCGTCTCCCCCGCGGCGGGATCATCCCGGACCGGGTCCGGCACGTCCCGCCTGCGCCGCGGCACCTTCAGCTCGCGCATCAGCCGGTTGAGCTCGTCGTAGATTCGCACCGACACCCGCGCCGACGGCGCCTGCTCGTCGATCAGCGTCCGGAGCCAGGCCGGCCGGTTCCGATGCACCGCGGGCGCGAAGTGCCGGCACGACACCTCGTCCTGTCGGTCGCCCGCATAGCGCAGGAACTGCCGGTATCCGTCCGGCACCACTCCGAACCCGTCCGGCAGCTCGATCAGCACCGTGATCGACCGCGCCCCGAACGGGATGCCGAACACGGGCGCCACGTGCAGCCAGTCCTGCCAGCGGTGCACGTCGTACAGCTCGTCCTTGTAGACCAGGCCGCACGCCCCGTGCAGCGGGTGCAGCGCTCCCCGCCCGGCGACGCTCGCGCCGGCCGCCTCCGGAAGCGGCGCGTCGTACACGTAGTGCAGCGTCACCCCGTCCGGCAGCGACACCGCGGCGTGCCGGCTGTAGTGTCGCGGGATCCGCTCGGCCAGCGGCTCGAAGCGCCGCCCCTGCTCCTCCAGCAGCAGCTCCACCCCGTCACCGATCCGGAAGAACCGGTAGGACAGCTCCTCCGCCAGCCAGTGCGCCGGCATGGACGGCGCCCCGCCATACGGATCGCGCAGCGTGTCCTGGCCTGGGGCGTTGCCGAACAGCACCACCTCGGTCCAGTCGCTTCCGGCGTCGCGCCCGTCCGCCAGCGCCGCCGCCGTCACCTCCACCACCTCGGCCCAGCCATCCGGGCCCGGCTGGCACAGCCGGCCATACACGCCGTCGCGATACCCCAGCAGCACCTCGTGCACCCGGCCACCGTGGCAGGAGCGGTAGCGCAGCCCGTGCCGGTTCGACGGCAGCGACGCCACCTTCGCACCCATGCCGAAGTTCTGGTCCAGCCTGTGCTCCTTGCGGATCGACGAGGCGATGTCGCACATGCGGAACAGCTCGCCCGCGTCCATTCCCCGCCCGCTGTTCCAGATCGCGAGCTTGGGCACGCCGTCGACCCGCACCGCCGACAAGCGCACCAGGCGATGCCCGTCCGGCGCGGTGGCTGCCGCCTCCAGGGCGTTGCGCACCAGCTCGCGCAGCATCATGAGCTTCGGGCAGCGCTCGATCATGCTGGCGACCAGGAAGCGTTCGTCGCCGACGCGCAGCTGGGTGACGCGCCCGCTCACGTCGCCCGCGTCCGGTCCAGGCAGGCCCGGCTCAGGCAGGAACCACCAGCGGCAGCTGCTCCAGCCCCGGCACCGTGACCAGCCCCTTGTCCGTGATCCGGATCTCGGGGATCACCGACAAGGACAGCAGGTTGAAGCCCATGAAGGGCAGCGTGCAGCCCTGCTCGGCCCAGGCCCGCTTCAAGCGGCGGGTGTCCTCCGCCACCATCGTCGCGCGCGCCTCCGACAGCAGGCCGGCGACCGGCAGCGCCAGGTGGGCGCGCACCAGCCCGCCGCCCACCACCGCCACCCCGCCCTGGCTGTCGCGGATCGTGTCCACGGCCAGACGCATCGACGCCTCGTCTCGGCCGGCGACGATGATGTTGTGCGCGTCGTGCCCCACCGAGCTGGCGACCGCGCCTTCAGTCAGCCCGAAGCCCTGCAGCAGCCCGTGCGCCACGGTTCCGTCGCGGCCGTGGCGTTCGATCACCGCGACGAAGCACAGCCGGTGCGCGTCGAGATGCGCCCGCCAGCCCGCCTCCGCCTTGAACGGGATCACCACGTGCGACAGCGCGATGTCGGCCGGATCGTCGATCCTCATGGCGTTGACGCGGCAGGCGCGCTTCAACGGCGGCGGCACCAATGGCCCGGTCCGGGACGGCAGCCTCACGGTGCGGCGGGCGGCCTCTGGATAGCGGAAGCGTTGCTGCTCCAGCTGCCGCTCCAGCAGCGGTGTCACGCGACGGTTCTCCACCATCAGCGCGCCGCCGTACCAGGTGTGCTGCACCGCCAGGGCGTCGTCCAGCAGCACCAGGTCGGCCCGGCGCCCGCCGCCCAGGCCGCCGATCTCCCCGTCCATCCCGAACCGCGTCGCCGGATGCAGCGAGCCGAGGCTCCAGGCCCGTTCGCGCCCGAGCCCGGCCGCCACCGCCTGGCGCACCACCCAGTCCATCCCGAAGCCGAACAGGTCGTCGGCGTCGCGGTCGTCGGTGCACACGCACACCCGCTTCGGGTCGCAGCCCGCTTCCGTCACCGCGCGGATCGCCGCCGGCAGGCTGTGCCACGGCGTGCCCGGCGGCCCGCCGCGCAGCAACACCCACATCCCCGCTTCCAGCAGCTCCTCCGCGATCTCGGGCGTCACCGCCTCGTGGGTGTCGGTGATGCCGCTGGCGGCATAGGCGGCCACGAACGAACGGCCATACACGTGCCCGCTAACCGGACGCCCGCGACGAAGCGCCTCGCCGATGGTGGCATGGCTGCGCGCGTCGCCGTCGCAGACCTGGACGAAGTCCATCTTCTCGCCCAGCGCCACCGCTTCCGGCCAGCGGTCGAACACCCCGCCGACCCGCTCCGGCGTCAGGTCGCCGCCCGCCGTCTCGAACCGGGCGGAGGTGGCGGGCACGGTGCTCGGCACGCACAGGAACACGTTGAGCGGCGCCCGCCTCGCATCCTCCAGCATCCACTCCACCCCCGCCACGTCCAGGACGTTGGCGATCTCGTGGCTGTCGCAGAACACCGTGGTGGTGCCGTTCAGCAGCGCCGCCTCCGCATAGGCGCAGGCGGTCATGGCGCTGCTCTCGATGTGCACGTGCGGGTCGACCAGCCCAGGCGCCAGGATCCCGCCCTGGAGATCGGTCACCCGTTTCGGCTCCAGCCCGGCCGCGCGCGCGGCACCCGCCGGCTTCATCGCCGCGATCCGGCCACGATGCACCCACAGCTCCCGGTCCGGCAGGATGCGCTCGGAGTAGGTCGACAGCACGCGCGCACCGGTCAGCACCAGCTCCGGCGCGACCCGTCCGGACCCCACCGCGGCGAGCTCGCGCGTCACCTGGTGCAGCGGCGGAACGGAGAATCGGGTCAGACCCTGGTCTGTCGTCATGGCCGCCACACCCTAGCATCGGCGCCGACCGCGGCGGCAAGCCCCGGTTGCAGCCATCCGCGTCCTGCCACCATCCCGGCCGACGGGTGCGACCGGAGCACGACGGGCGCCCGGACTTGCACCGCGATCGACGCGCCGGCTGGTCGCGTTGCCCGATCCACCCTAGGAAAGCCCCATGCTGAAGGGCTTCCTCACCGTTGGCGGCTGGACCATGGCCAGCCGCATCCTGGGCCTGGTGCGCGACCAGCTGCTCGCCGCCCTGATGGGGGCGGGCCCGGTGCAGGACGCCTACCAGGTGGCGTTCCGCCTGCCCAACCTGTTCCGCCGCTTGTTCGGCGAGGGCGCCTTCAACTCCGCCTTCGTGCCCTTGTTCTCCGGCCTGCTCGCCAACGAGGGTCCCGCCGTGGCGCGCGGCTTCGCCCGCGAGGCGCTGGGCGTGCTCTTGTTCTGGCTGTTCTGCCTCACGCTCGCCGGCGAGCTGTTCATGCCGCAGCTGATCCGGGTGATCGCGCCCGGCTTCGGCGCCAACTACCCGCTCGCGGTGTCGCTGGCGCGGATCACCTTTCCTTATGTGCTGCTGATCTGCGCCGCCGCCCTGGTGTCCGGCGTGCTGAACGGGCTGGAACGCTTCGGCATCGCGGCGGCGGCCTATGTGCTGTTCAACGTGGTCGGCATCGCCGCCATCCTGTGGCTGACCCCGCACGTCCGCAGCGTCGCCTACGCGGCCGCCTGGGGCATCACCGCGTCCGGCGTGGTGCAGCTCGCGGTGCTGATGGCCGCCGCGGCGCGCGCCGGCATGCCGCTCGGCCTGCCCCGCCCCCGCCTCACCCCGCGCATGCGCCTGCTGATGCGCCGCATGCTGCCCGGCCTGGTCGGCAGCGGCATCACCCAGCTCAACCTCGGCGTCGACACCATCATCGGCACCCTGCTGCCGGCCGGCAGCGTGTCGCTGATGTACTTCGCCGACCGGGTGAACCAGCTTCCCCTGGGCGTGCTCGGCGCCGCCGCCGGCACCACCCTGCTGCCGGTGCTGGCCCGGCACGTCCAGAACAACAACGAGCCGGACGCGCACCGCACCCAGAACGACGCGATCGAGTACGCGCTGATCCTGACCATCCCGGCCACCCTGGCGCTGATGGTGCTGGCGGCCCCGATCCTGTCGACGCTGTTCGGCTACGGCGCCTTCACGCCCCGCGACGTGCGTTTGTCCTCGCAGTCGCTCACCGCCTACGCGTTCGGCCTGCCGTTCTTCGTGCTGATCAAGGTGCTGGCGCCGGGCTTCTTCGCCCGCGGCGACACCGTGACGCCGGTGCGGGTCGGCATGGCCACGCTGGGCGTCAACCTGTGCCTGAACCTCCTCCTCATGCGGCCGCTCCAGCACGTGGGGCCGCCGCTCGCCACCAGCCTCGCCTCCGCGATCAACGCCGTCGTCCTGGCGCTGCTGCTGCTCCGCCGCGGCTTTCTTCGCCCGGACCGGCCGATGCTGTCCCGCCTGGCGCGCATGGCGGTCGCGGCCGGCGCCATGGCGGTCCTGCTGGCCGTGTTGTCGCACGGCGTGTTCCGCGACCTGCCGCGACGGCACGGCCTGGTCAGGGCCGCCGAGCTGGGCGCGCTGACCGGCTGCGGGATGCTGAGCTACGGGGGTCTGCTTCAGCTGCTCGGCGTGATCGACGTGCGCACACTGCCGGACCGCCTCGCCGCCCGCCTGCGCCGCCGTGCCCGTCCCGCCGCACGCTCCTAGCTGCTTCTGAGTGTTCAACGACAAGGCCGATACGCGGCCCTGCTAGCGTTCCGGCCCGAGATCCGCCGGGACAGGTCGTTCTCCGGCGGCCACCGTTATGACGCCGGAACCGAACCCGGCAACTCCACCCTCGCCGCGGACGTGATACTCGGCTTCTGACACAGGGCGTGGAGCGCGGGACGAACCCTCTCCCGGCGCCGGCCCCTGCCCGAGGAACGCCGCCCATGATCGACCTGTACACCTGGAAAACGCCGAACGGCCGCAAGGCGTCGATCATGCTGGAGGAAACCGGCCTGCCCTACACGCTGAGGCCGGTGGATCTTGCCAGGAACGAGCAGAACGCGCCCGACTTCCTCGCGGTGTCGCCGAACGGCAAGATCCCCGGCATCGTCGATCACGACGTGGAGGGCGGTCCGCTGGCGCTGTTCGAGAGCGGCGCGATCCTGATCTACCTCGCCGACAAGAGCGGCAGCCTGCTGGCGGCCACCGGCCCCGCCCGCTACCGGGCGATCAGCTGGACCTGCTGGCAGATCGCCGGCCTCGGCCCGATGCTGGGCCAGCTCGTCGTCTTTTCCAGGCAGAAGGAGCCCAACCAGCCCGCGGTCGACCGCTTCTCCACCGAATGCCAGCGGCTGCTGCACGTGATCGAGGACCGCCTGTCCGCCGCGCCCTTCCTGGCCGGCGACGCTTATTCCATCGCCGACATCGCCGCCTATCCCTTTCTCGTGGCCGCCCGCTCGATGCTGGCGCAGGTCCTGCCGGAGGACGCGCGGACGCTTCCGGCCACCACCGCCTGGCTGGACACGATCGGCGCCCGCCCGGCGGTGCAGCGCGGCATGGGCATTCCCGCTTGACCGCACCGGGGTTTCCTCCCGTTCCCCTCGCTCCGGCTTGAACGCTGTTCACGGCTCCGGCAGCCCTTGGGTCCGGCCGGACCGTTCCCCAGATCTGCCTCATGCCCAACGATCTCGGCCTGCCCGCGCACGCCTTTCACAAGCGTGACCCTTCGCCCGACTCCTTGTTCTATGCCCAGCCACGGCTGGTGACACATATCGACGACGGCGCCATCGCCGCCGTCACCGCGCTGTACCGCCAGCACCTGCCGCCGGGCGGCCGCGTGCTGGACCTGATGAGCAGTTGGGTCAGCCACCTGCCGGACGAGGTGCGCTACGGGCACGTCGCCGGGCACGGCATGAACGCCGCCGAGCTCGCCGCCAACCCGCGCCTCGACGAGCGCCTCGTCCAGGACCTGAACGCCGATCCCTTGCTGCCGCTGCCCGACCGCTCCTTCGACGCCGCGACGATCTGCGTGTCGGTGCAGTACCTGCAGCGCCCGGTCGAGGTGTTCCGCGACGTTCTGCGCGTGCTGCGGCCCGGGGCGCCGCTGGTGATCAGCTTCTCCAACCGCTGCTTTCCCACCAAGGCGGTGGCGATCTGGCAGTCGCTGGATGGATCCGACCAGCAGCGCCTGGTCGCCGCCGCCATGCAGCGGGCCGGGTTCGACCCCATCGCCTTCGCGCAGAACCTGCCGCGCCATGGCGACCCGCTTTGGGCCGTGATCGGCCACGCGCCCGCAACCGAGCCGGCGCAACCCGCCCCGTAGCTGGAGCCCAGGGCGCCGGGTGTTCTACAGACGAGAGCATGACCGACGCCCTTCCTGCCCCGCCGACCGCGGACGGCGCCTCGCCCGCCATGGCGCAATGGTTCGCGCTCAAGGCGCGCCACCCGGACGCGCTGCTGTTCTTCCGCATGGGCGACTTCTTCGAGCTGTTCTTCGCTGATGCCGAGGCCGCCGCCGCGGCCCTCGACATCTCGCTCACCGCGCGCGGCACGCACGACAACAAGCCGATCCCGATGTGCGGCGTCCCGGTTGCGGCCGCGCAGTCCTACCTGGCGCGGCTGATCCGGCGCGGCTACCGCGTGGCGGTGGCCGAGCAGATGGAGCCGCCGCGCAAGCCCGGCCCCGGGGTGGCGAAGGGGCCGCTGGCGCGCGACATCGTCCGCCTGGTGACGGCGGGCACCCTGACCGAGGACGAGCTGCTCGACGCCGGCCGATCCAGCCTGCTTCTGGCCCTGGTGCTGCTGCCGGACCGGCGCGGCGCGGCCGCGTCGCGCATCGGCGCCGCCTGGATCGACGTGTCCACCGGGCTGTTCGAGACCGTGTCGGTTCCCGGCCCGGCGTCGCTGCCGGAACTGCTGGGCCAACTCGACCCGGTGGAGATCCTGGCGCCCCGGACGCTTGCGCTCGGCGAGATGGAGGCGCTGCGCGGCCCCGAGCCGTCGGCCACGCCCCCCGACCAGGCGCGCATCCGGCTGGCGGAACCGTTCGGCGCCGCCAGCCTCGACGCCTTCGGCAGCTTTTCCGACCAGGAGGCGGTCGCCGGCCTGGCCGTGCTGGACTACGTGCGAGACAGCCAGGCCGGCCGCCTGCCGCGCTTGTCGCGCCCGTGCCCGCAGGGCGAGCGCGGCCTGCTCGGGCTCGACCCGGCGACGCGGGGGAGCCTGGAGCTGCTCCGGTCCCGCGACGGCGGCACCGCGCACACCCTGTTCGCCAGCGTCTGCCGCACCGTCACCGCCCCGGGCAACCGCCTGCTGGCCGGCTGGATCGCCGCGCCGCTCGCCGTGCTCGAGCCGATCACCGAGCGGCAGGACTGCTGGCAGTTCCTGTGCGGCGAGCCCGCCTGCGCGGCTGCCCTGCGCACGGCGCTTCGCGGCGCGCCCGACATCGTTCGCGCGCTCGGCCGCCTGTCGGTCGGGCGCGGGCAGCCGCGCGACCTCGCCGCCGTGCGGGACGGGCTGTTCGCCGCCGGCGAGGCGGCCTCCGCGCTGGCCCGGCTGGCCGGCCCGCTGCCGCGCCTGCTGTCGGACGCCCGCGACGCGCTGGGCCGCGCCGCCCCCTTCGAGGCCGTGCTGCGCCGGGCGCTGGCGCTCGAATTGCCGGCGCGGCTGGACGAGGGCGGCGTCATCGCCGCCGGCTTCGACGGCGAGCTCGATGCCGAGCGCGGTCTGCGCGACGACAGCCGCAAGGTGATCGCGTCGCTTCAGCTCGACTACGCGCAGCACTACGGCGTCGCCAGCCTGAAGATCCGCCACCACGCCCAGCTCGGCTACGTGATCGAGCTGCCGGCCTCGGCCGTGGCCACGCTGCGTGCCAAGGACGCGCTGGTGCTGCGCCAGGGCACCGCCAGCGTGGCGCGCTATTCCACCGACGCGCTGGCCGACCTCGACCGGCGCATCGCCGAGGCGGCGGACCGCACCGCCGCGCGCGAGCGCCTGGTGTTCGGAACGCTGGTGTCCGAGGCGTTGCGCCACCCGGCGCTGCCCGCGATCGCCGACGCCCTGGCGCTGCTGGACGTGGCGCAATCCTGCGCGCAGGTGGCGCTTGGCGGACGCTGGTGCCGCCCCGTCCTGACCGACGACGCCGCGTTCTGCCTCCGCAACGCCCGCCATCCGGTGGTGGAGGCGGCGCTGGCGCGCACCGGGCGCTTCACCCCCAACGACTGCGACCTGTCCCCCGGGCGCCGGGTGATGCTGCTGACCGGCCCCAACATGGCCGGCAAGTCGACCTTTCTGCGCCAGGCGGCGCTGGCGGTGGTGCTGGCGCAGGCCGGGCTGCCGGTGCCTGCGGACCAGGCGCGCATCGGCCTGGTGGACCGGCTGTTTTCCCGCGTCGGCGCCGCCGACGACCTGGCGCGCGGCCGCTCCACCTTCATGGTCGAGA
Organism: uncultured Acetobacteraceae bacterium; assembly: GCA_964245345.1. GTDB lineage: Bacteria > Pseudomonadota > Alphaproteobacteria > Acetobacterales > Acetobacteraceae > Lichenicola. Next base: position 9,059 of record CAXTMS010000082.1, read on the forward strand.
TGACCGAGACCGCGTCGATCCTGAACGGCGCCGGTCCGCGCTCGCTGGTGGTGGTGGACGAGATCGGCCGCGGCACCTCCACCCTGGACGGGCTGGCGATCGCCTGGTCGGTGCTGGAGTCGCTGCACGGCGTGCAGCGCTGCCGCACCATCTTCGCCACCCACTTCCACGAGCTGGGCATGCTCGCCGAAACCCTGCCGGACCTGAGCCCGCACACCATGAGCGTGCGCGAATGGAAGGGACAGGTGGTGTTCCGGCACGAGGTGGTGCCGGGGGTCGCCGGGCGAAGCTGGGGCGTGCACGTGGCGCGGCTCGCCGGCGTGCCCGAGCCGGTGGTGCGCCGGGCCGGCCGCCTGCTGGCCAGCCTGGAAAAGGCGCGCGCCGCCGCCGCGCCGCCGCTGCCGCTGTTCGCCGCGGCGGAGGAGCCGGCACCGGCCCGTCCCGCGGCCGCGCCGCTGCCGCCGGCGCTGGTCGAGGCCATGACCACCCTCGACCCGGACCGGCTCAGCCCGCGCGAAGCGCTGGACGCGCTTTACCGGCTGCGCACGATATTTGCTGCATTGCACGATGTTGCTGTCACACAGGACGCCGACGCGCTAGATTGACGGCTGCATGCTGACACGCGCCGCGCTGTTCCTGGATCCCGAGGAGGCCGCCCGCACCCTCGCCTCGGCTCTCGCCAGGCCTGCGGATGCGGGACCGACTCCGCGCGCCGCGGCGCTGGCCCTGTTCCGGCGCCACCTGGCCCGGATCCAGGGCAGCGTGCGCGACGGCTTCGAGCAGCACCGACTCGACGGCGAAGGCGCGGCACAGGCGCTCGCCGCCCTGACCGACGGGCTGATACGCGCCCTGCACGACTTCGCCCTGAACGACGCGCTGCAGGAACAGCTCGCAGCCCCGGATGCCGGCGGCCGCACCCTGGCGATCGCCGCCACCGGCGGCTACGGCCGCGGCACCCTGGCGCCGTTCAGCGACATCGACCTGCTGTTCCTCACCGACGAGGCGCCGGCGCCGGCGATCCTCCAGGCGGTGGAGTTCATGCTCTACTTCCTGTGGGACCTGGGCTTGAAGGTCGGCCACGCCACACGCTCGGTGAGCCAGTGCATCGCCGAGGCGGCCGAGGACACCACCGTCCGCACCACCCTGCTCGACGCGCGGCGCATCGCCGGCGACGACGCCCTGTTCTCCATGTTCCAGGCGCGCGCCATCGTCGCCTGCGTCGAGGCGGGCGCGTCCGGCTTCATCGCCGACAAGCAGCGCGAGCGCGCGGTGCGGCATGGCCGCTACGGCGAAAGCCCGTTCCTGGTCGAGCCCAACATCAAGGAAGGGCGCGGCGGCCTGCGCGACATGCAGACGCTGTACTGGCTCGGCCGCTACGTGCTCGGCATCCGCTCGCTGTCCGACCTGTCGAAGCCCGTGGGCGGCGCCGCCCCGCTGCTGACCGAGCAGGAAGCCAAGCGCGCCAGGCGGTCCTGGGACTTCCTGTGGACGGTGCGCTTTCACCTCCATTACGTGGCCGGCCGGGCGGAGGAACGCCTCACCTTCGACATGCAGCCGGTGGTCGGCGCCCGCATGGGCTACACCCGGCACGGCCGCCAGGTCGGCGTCGAGCGCTTCATGCGCCACTACTTCCTGACCGCGCGCGAGGTGATGCGGCTCACCCACATCCTGGAGCCGCAGGTGCTGCGCGAGGCGCTGGGCGCCCCCGCCACCGCGCCGGCCACCGACGACGCGCTGCGCGACGCCGGCTTCGTGCTCGCCGACGGGGAGATCATGCCCGCCCCCGGCGTCTCGTTCGACCAGCAGCCGATCATGATGCTGCGGCTGCTCGCCCTGGCACGCACCCGGAAGCTGGCCATCCACCCGCTGGCGATGCACGCGCTGATCCGCTGGGAACGCCGTGCCGCGTCGCTCCGCGGCAACGGGGAAGCCAACCGGATCCTGCTGGACCTCCTGTGCGGCGAACGGCCGGGCCGCCGGCCGAGCGCGGAGCGCAACGCCCTCGCGCGCCGCGACGAGATCCGCCACGACGAGCCGTGGCAGTCCGGCGCCCGCTGGCTGCACGTGCTGAACGAGACCGGGCTGCTCGGCCGCCTCCTGCCGCCCTGGTCGCGCATCGTCGGCCAGATGCAGTTCGACACCTACCACGTGTTCACCGTGGACGAGCACACCATCGAGGCGGTGCGCATCCTGGGCACGCTGGAAGCCGGCCTGCTGCGCGAGGAAACCCCCGTCGCCAACGAGCTGGTCGAGGACCTGCAGTCGCGCCGGGCGCTTTTCGTCGCCACCCTGCTGCACGACATCGCCAAGGGCAGCGGCGGCGACCATTCCGAGCTCGGCTCGGAGATGGCGCTGCAGCTGTGCCCGGCGCTCGGCCTGTCCGCCGAGGAAACCGAAACGGTGTCCTGGCTGATCCTGCACCACCTGCTGCTGAGCCAGACCGCGTTCCGCCGCGACATCGACGACCCCAAGACCATTCTCGACCTCGCCGATACCATCCAGTCGCCGGAACGGCTGCGCCTGCTGCTGATCCTCACCGTGGTCGACATGCGCGCGGTCAGCACAAAGGTTTGGAACGCGTGGAAGGCGACGCTGCTGCGCGAGCTGTACGCCCGCGTCGCCGAGGTGCTGGCCGGCGGCCTCGCCACCACCGAGCGCGACGTGCGCGTCGCACGCGCCAAGGACGCGGTCACCGTGCTGCTGGAGGAGGAAGGCTTCACCGCGGGCGAGATCGCCTCGTTCCTGCTGCTCGGCTATGGCGGCTACTGGCTGTCCTTTGATCCGGAAACGCATGCCCGGCACGCGCGCATGATCCGGGACAGCCACGCGAGCGGCGCGCCGCTCACCGTGGAAACCCAGCCGCTGCCGGCGCGCGCGGTGACGGAGGTCACGGTCTACACCAGCGACCATTCCGGCCTGTTCTCCCGCATCGCCGGCGCCCTGGCGGTGGCCGGCGCCTCCATCGTCGACGCCCGCATCCACACCATGACCGACGGCATGGCGCTCGACACCTTCTGGGTGCAGGACGCGGCCGAGGACACCTTTGACGCCCCGCACCGCATCGCCCGCCTGTCGGTGCTGGTGGAGCAGGCGCTGTCCGGGCGGCTCGACCTGTCCGGCGAGATCGCGCGCTCGTCCGTCGGCCTGCTGGGCCGCCGCATGCGCGCCATCCACGTGCCGCCGCGCGTGGTGATCGACAACCGCGCGTCCAACGCCCACACGGTGATCGAAGTGAACGGCCGCGACCGCCCGGGCCTGCTGCACGACGTGACGGCCGCCATCAGCCAGCAGGGCCTGCAGATCGCCTCCGCCCACGTCACCACCTACGGCGTGCGCGCGGTCGACGTGTTCTACGTCAAGGACCTGTTCGGGCTGAAGGTCGGCAGCGAGCGCAAGCTCGCCGAGCTGCGCGAGGCGCTGGTGGGCGTGCTCACCCGAGCCGAGGAGGCAGCCGTGGCGGCGGTCCCGGACGCCCCGGGCCGCAGGCGTTTCAGCGTGAGCTGAGATTGCGTTAGGTGGTGAAGAAAGCCCAGGGGCGTTGCCCCTGGACCCCATGAAGGGCGAAGCCCTTCAAACCCAACTCTTGAAGTCAAAGGGTTTGGGACCGTCGTATGCAAGCAGGCCTTGCGTGACGGCCCTAGCGGAGCCTTCACCTTCTGGCCGATCGCGAGCCGGGGTGCCGGTCAGCAGCAGGTCGGCTTCCCGCCGGATTTTGTTTGTTTCACGGCCAGGGCCGTGGCCCATGACCCGGGTTTGGAAGGAACGACACCAGCGCATCGAACTGGTTGGGCCTCAAGGGCGCCGATCGGTATCATTAAACCGGCACCTAGATCCTTTCACGCGAGGGTAGTGGGCGAAGCATCCAACTCGTGAATCCTCCCATCGCCCCGCTGGGGAGGGACGCCTCAAGCCACCACGCTGCCAGCCCGACGATGTCGTGCCAATCCTGCACTATATGAGGCACCCCAAAATCGGGTGACGCCAAGACCAGACCGGATAAAGGGACTGCCAGAAGGGCATGATAGACCACGCTTAGATAAAGGCGCGATGTGAGTCTGTTGCAGATCATCAGGCCTAGAAGAAACAGCGGAAATCCTACCAACAAAGCCAGGGGGAAGTGACATAATTCTTCTAAAGTCGATATAGCAACAGCAATGGTAATATCATTAATGCTTACGGGTTCAGATACTGCTAAGAAAAAAGCTATGAGGGTAAAGAACAAACAATAGAACGTCAGAAACCCTCCAAAGGAAGCGATCAGGAACTTTCTGTGGTATTGCCTTAGCATCGTCTAGAAGACAGTTATGCTCTTGCTGTTGTACAACTGATAACCAATATTGGTGTTGACGACATTCCTTTCTGCAAGATGTTCGACATGATCATACGTCTCCCAACCGAAACGTCCGCCTACGAAATGAGATCCGGCCTTGGCGGGGATGCCGCGCACGCGTTCGGTCGGCGGCGAAGGCCAGGGGCCTTGCCCCTGGACCCCATGAAGGGTGGAGCTCTTCAAACCCGGTTCTTGAGAAAAAGCGGTTTGGAGCCTCCGGCCCCAGCGGATCGAGCTGCGGAGCAGATCGATGGGCGGAGCCCTGGCCTCGCTTCCTGGCCAAAACGGGCCAGCGCGTCCGCCAGCGCCAGGATCGGCCGGTCCCAGGCCTGCTCCGGCGGCAGCGGCTCGGCCTGGCGAAATTGTCGCAGCGTCGGATACCACAGGCTGACGCCGTCCGGTCCGAGGTTGCCGTCCTGCCAGCGCCAGTCGCCGCCGTAGCGGTTCAGCAGCCAGACCGGCCGGCCGAGCGCGCCGGCGAGGTGGGCGATCGCGGTGTCCACCGTCACCACCAGGTCGAGACGCGCGATCAGCGCGGCGGTGCCGGCGAGGTCGGGCGGCGGGCCCGGCGGAGCATCGAGCGCCAGGCCTACCGGCGCCGGCTGCCGCGCCGCCTCGCCCTGCTGCAGCAGCACGAACCGGACGCCCCGCACCTCCGCGAGCGGACCGAGCTGCTCCAGCCGAAGCGAGCGGCGCCGGTCGAACCGGTAGCCGGGGCTGCCGGCCCAACTCAG
>CAXTMS010000083.1:0-14084 GCA_964245345.1 uncultured Acetobacteraceae bacterium
CGATCCGCATGGGCTCGGAAATCTTCGCCCAGCTCAAGAAGGGGCTGAAGGATGCCGGCCACAACACCAACGTCGGCGACGAGGGCGGCTTCGCGCCGGGGCTGAAGTCGGCCGACGAGGCGCTGACCTTCATGACCCGCGCGGTGGAAAAGGCCGGCTACCGCCCGGGCGAGGACGTCAGCTTCGCGCTTGATTGCGCGTCCACCGAGTTCTTCAAGAACAACCGCTACGAGCTGGAAGGCGAAGGCAAGTCGTTCGACGCCGGAGAGATGGTGGCCTATCTCGGCGAGCTCGCCAGCCGCTACCCGATCATCTCCATCGAGGACGGCTGCGCCGAGGACGACTGGGACGGCTGGGCGCACATGACCACCGAGCTCGGCTCCAAGCTGCAGCTGGTCGGCGACGACCTGTTCGTGACCAACCCGGAGCGGCTGCTGCGCGGCATCCAGGCGAAGACCGCCAACTCGATCCTGGTCAAGGTGAACCAGATCGGCACGCTGTCGGAAACGCTGGAAGCGGTGGAGCTCGCGCATCGCGCCGGCTACACCGCGGTGATGAGCCACCGTTCGGGCGAAACCGAGGACAGCATCATCGCCGACCTCGCGGTCGCCACCAATTGCGGCCAGATCAAGACCGGCTCGCTGTCCCGCTCCGACCGCACGGCCAAGTACAACCAGCTGATCCGGATCGAGGCCGAGCTGGACAGCGCCGCGCGCTACGCCGGGCGCACCATCCTGCGCTATTGACCGCGCCGCCGTCCCCGCCCGCGGCAAGCGGGCGATGGACGGGTTTCTTCAGGCGTCGCGCGTGAGAAGGTCCAGGCGCAGCGTCATGCAATAGGCGCCGCCGCCGGACAGGATGAACGGCGACAGCTCGACTTCCCGGACGGCGTAGCCGTGCACGCCGAGCCGCTGCTTGAGCGCGGGGGCTGCCTGCGCCATCACCACCGTCCGGTCCAGGGCCACCGCGTTGACGCAGAACCGGGCAGCATCCTCGTCGCTGGCCTCGATCAGCAGCTCCGGCGCCACCCGCTCGCGGATCGCCCGCACCCCGTCCGCGGAAAAGGCCGGCGGGTAGAACAGCACCTCGCCGCCCGGCAACGCACAGAAGCAGGTGTCCAGGTGGTAGAAGCGTTCGGTCGCCAGTTCGAGCGGAACGGTCTCGATGCTGAAGGTGTCGGCGATGATCGCAGGCGCCTCCCGGCCGGAGCGTGGGCCGTAGCCGGTCCAGGCCAGATGCCGGGTGCGGTCCCAGATGCAGTCGCCCGCCCCTTCCTGGAACATTCCCTTCGGCAGCCGCACGACCCGGTCGAGCAGGCCCTGGTCGCGCAGGCGCTCGAAGATCGCGTTGAACGGCGCTTCCTCGCCTTGCCGCTGCGGATAACGGAAGGCGGCGACAAGGGCGACGCGGTCCAGCACGATGCCGGCGTTCGCCGGGAACACCATGTCGGGCTGGCCGGGTGCGCCCTGCACCGTTTCCACCGTGCCGCCGGCATCCCGCAGCGCCTGCTCCAGGCTGGCGAAGGATCGTCCGGCCGCCGCCAAATGCCGGCCGGGGTCCTGTCCCCAGGTGTCCGGCTTCATCCATGGGTTGATCGCGTAGGACACCTCGTAGTGCGTGGGTGCCACGAGCAGATAGGTCGGCGTCATGCGGGGCTCCGGTCGTGGATCGAGCCGGACCGCGTTGCTGCGCCGTCACAGCATGGGAAAATCGGCTCGGCGCGCGTTGCGACATAGCCTGGACGACACCGGTCGCGCTAGGGTCGGGCAGGACCACGCGCCGACCGGAGACAACAGCCCCATGAGCTTCGCACGCGCGGTCAAGCGCAAGGTCCGGGCGGTGCTGCCGCCGCTGCTGTTCCTGTCGCTGGTGGGCTATTTCGGCTGGAACGCCACGCAGGGCGAGCACGGCCTGCGCAGCTACCGCGACCGGCTGCAGCTGCTCGGCGAGGCGAACGCGGCGGAGGGTGCCGCGAAGATGGAGCAGGCGGCCTGGATGCAGCGCGTCTCTGGGCTGCGCGACGCCGGGCTGGACGCGGACACCCTGGACGAGCGGGCGCGGGCGATGCTGAACCTGGCGGAGCCGAACGAGCTGGTGGTGCCTTACGGCAAGAACAAGCTGTACTGACCGGCTTCACGCAGGCAGCCGGTCCGGAACCGGCCGCCTGCGTCAGGTTCGGCTGCTACTTGATCTTGGCTTCGCGGTACTCGACGTGCTTGCGCGCGACGGGATCGTACTTCTTCAGCGCCAGCTTGCCGGTCTGCGCGCGCGCGTTCTTCTTGGTCACGTAGAAATGGCCGGTATCCGCGCTGGACACGAGCTTGATCTGGATGGTGTTGGACTTCGCCATGGAACCCTCGAGCCTGCCTGCCGCCGCCGTCGCGGTGGCCTGGCGGGCGCCCGCGGGGACGCGGGTCGGATACCAGGCACTGGTCGCAGCTTTGGTGTAAGGGGCGGGAAAATGCGCATCCGCGCGTCGAAGGTCAAGCGTGCGGTGGTCGTCGCTGGCCGGACACGGCGGCGCCGGACGGAGACGAGCGGAGCGGCTAGGATCGGGCCATGCTGAGCGTCGACGAAGCCAGAAGCCGCATCCTGGACCGGCTGCGCCCGCTCGGATCCGAGATCGTGCCGCTGACCGAGGCCTGGGGCCGGGTCGCGGCAGCCCCCCTGCTGGCCCGGCTGGACAATCCCCCGGCGGACCTGTCGGCCATGGACGGCTACGCGGTGCGCGGACACGACACCGCGTCGCCTGGCCGGCTCCGCGTCGTCGGCACGGCCCCGGCCGGGCATCCGTTCGACGGTTCGGTCGGGCCGGGCGAGTGCGTGCGCCTTTACACCGGCAGCGTCATGCCGGCCGGCAGCGACAGCGTGCTGATCCAGGAGAACGCCACGCGCGACAACGACGAGGTGGCAGCCAGCGAGCCGGTGTCGCCCGGGCGACACATCAGGCGTCGCGGGCAGGACTTCTCCGTCGGCGACGAGCTGGTGCCGGCCGGGCGGCGGCTGGGTGCGCGCGACCTCGGCATCGCCGCCGCCGGCAACCACGCCTGGATGACGGTGCACCGGCGCCCGCGCGTCGCGGTTCTGGCCACCGGCGACGAGCTCGCCCTTCCCGGAGAGGCGATCCCGCGCGGCGGCGTGGTCAACTCCAACACGCCGATGCTGTCGGCGCTGATCCGGGCCGGCGGCGGGACGCCGGTTCTGCTGCCGCCGGTGCGCGACGACATCTCGGCGATCGCCGACGCGGTGGAAGGGCTGGACGGGATCGACATGCTCCTGACGCTCGGCGGCGCCAGCGTCGGCGACTACGACTTGGTGCAGCAGGGCCTGGCACGGCGCGGGCTGGCGCTGGACTTCTGGAAGATCGCGATGCGGCCCGGCAAGCCGCTGATGCACGGCCATGTCGGCGGCGAGGCGCCGGTGCCGGTGCTCGGCCTGCCGGGCAACCCGGTTTCCGCGCTGGTCTGCGCGCTGCTGTTCCTCCTGCCTGCGCTGCAGCGCTTGTCCGGCGAGCCGGCCGCGGGTCCGGAACCCGAGCGCGCCATCCTGGGCATCCCGCTCGGCGCCAACGACGCGCGCGCCGACCACCTGCGCGCGTCCCTCACCCGCCTGCCGGATGGCCAGCTGGAAGCGACGCCGTTTCCGCGCCAGGATTCCGGCATGCTTCGCCGGCTGGCGGTCAGCGAGGCGCTGGTGCTGCGCGCGCCGCATGCGCTGGCCGCGGCCCGAGGCGAGCCGGTCGAGATCCTGCGGCTGGATCGCTACGGGATCTGACTGCTTCAACGCCAGGCACTTGACCGGTTCGGAAGAACCAATATAGAACAACCCGTTAGGTTGCCTGTTTGTTCCGTGATCCACGTGGTCCGGCATCGGGCGTCAGGTCAGGCGAGGCTGGTCGCAGCATCGGGACGGCCAGATGGAGGGAATGCCGATGCTCACACGCAAGCAGCACGAGTTGCTGGGCTTCATCGACAGGCACCTCAAGCAGACCGGGTTCTCGCCCTCCTTCGACGAGATGAAGGACGCGCTGAACCTGCGTTCCAAGTCCGGCATCCACCGGCTGATCTCGGCCCTGGAGGAGCGCGGCTTCCTCAGCCGCCGCCATCATCGCGCCCGGGCGCTGGAGGTGCTTCGGCTGCCCGAGCAGCCCGGCGTCGACTCCGTCCTGCAGCCCGGCGCGCCTATGGAGGCGGAGTCGGATCCGTCCGGCGAGATCGCCGCCTCGTTCGCGCCCAACGTGATACGCGGCGACTTTTCCCAGCGCCTCGTGGGCGTGCGCGCGGCGGCGGATGCCGGCGCGGTGCAGCTCCCGCTTTACGGCAGGATCGCCGCCGGCCAGCCGATCGAGGCGCTGCGCGACACCGGGGCGCATGTGGAGGTGCCGCTGGCGCTGATCGGCAGCGGCGAGCACTACGCGCTGGAGGTCGCCGGCGACTCGATGATCGAGGCCGGCATCCTGGACGGCGACACCGCCATCATCCGGCGCGAGGACACCGCCGAGAACGGCCAGATCGTGGTGGCGCTGATCGACGACATGGAGGTCACGCTGAAGCGCCTGCGCCGTCGCGGCAGCGCGGTGGCGCTGGAGCCGGCCAACGCCCGCTACGAGACCCGGATCGTGCCGTCCGATCGGGTGCGCGTGCAGGGCCGTCTGGTTGGGCTGCTCCGCCGCTATTGAGCGTCGTCCGGACCGGCCGGTGCCGGGTCCAGCGCGTCCGGCGTCGGCATCAGCGCCGCCAGGCGTTTCACCGTGTCCGGATCGATGCGGTCCTGCGTCGGGATCTCGGCCAGCACCCGGACCGCCCCGTGCCGCTCGATCGCGCTCCGGTTCCCGGGCGAGACCGGGCCGTTCAGGATCACCCCCGCGACGGCGACGCCACGCCGGCGCAGCGCCTGCAGGCTGAGCAGGGTGTGGTTGATGGTGCCGAGCGTGGAGCGCGCGACCAGGATCGCCGGCAAGCCGAGCCCGGCGATCAGGTCCACGACCAGGGTGTCCGCGGTGACCGGCACCAGCACGCCGCCCGCTCCTTCCACCACCAGCAGCGGATCGCTTCCCGGGACCAGCGGCGGCGGCAGGGTTGCAATCAGGCGGACCGCGACGCCTTCCCGGGCCGCGGCATCCTCCGGCGACAGGGACGCCCGCAGTTCCGCCACCGGCGGGTGCAGGCGGTGGGCGGGCAGCTCCGCGAGGCTGCGCACGGTGGCGCTGTCGCCGGGATCGTCGTCGAGGCCGGTCTGCAGCGGCTTCCAGTACTCCGCCGACCAGGCGCGCACGAGGCACGCCGACACGAGGGTCTTGCCGATGCCGGTATCGGTCCCGGTCACGAACACGCCGCGGCGCAGGGAGCGGCGCAGGCTGCCATAGGCGATCCGGTACGACGCGACGCTGCCGTGCTCGGTCTCGAACCGGCGCAGCACGCGGCGCAGGGCGCCCGGACCGAGCGGACGCCGCCCCTCCGGAGCCAGGTCGGCGCCGATGCCGCGCAGCCCGCGCAGGAAGGCGAGCCCGTCCGGATAGCTCACCGCGACCGTTTCCAGGTCCCAACTCCCGCCGGTCGCCGCCAGCCGGTCGGGATGCGGATGATCGAGGCCGCCATCGGCCAGGCCTTCGGATCGATGCGCCGCCCGCCACCCGTCCAACGTTCCGGCAGCCAGGGTGGCGACGTGCAAAAATCCGCCCGGTGCCAGCAGCCGCGCCAGCACAGCGAGCGACGCGTGCGGGTCGTCCAGCCATTGCAGCGCCAGGCTGGAACAAACCAGGTCGAAGCCGCCAGCGACGGCCGGCTGCGCCGCGTCGGCAGCGAGAAGCAGCAGCCGGTCGTCGTCCGGCAGGCGCGCGCGGCAGGCGCGAAGCATGGCGGGAGACAGGTCGGTCGCCACGATAATGGCGGCGGGCAGGCAGCGGCGCAGCGCCTGCGTCAGCAGCCCGGTGCCGCAGCCGACCTCCAGGATGCGCATCGACCGGCCGGGATCGGGCACGGAAGCGGCGATGCGGTCGGCCAGGCGACCGGCAACCAGACGCTGCAGCGGCGCGAAGCGGTCATAGGTGACGGCGGCAGCATCGAAGCGGCGGCCGATGGCCCGGCGACGGCTCACGACACGAACCGGCGCAGCATCGCGGCGCACCAGGACGGATCGGCCAGCGGCAGCACGTGGCTGTCGCCCGGATGCCATGCCGTGTCGAGCTCGGCAAAGCAGGCGCGGGTCATGGCGGGGGTGACGATCGGGTCGGCCGCCGCGGCAAGCGCCAGCAGCCGCAGCCCCCGCGCATCGGCACGGCGGTCCTGCGTGGCCAGTTCGGCCAGCCCGTCGCGCAGGCGGTCGCGTCGTGCCCCCCCGCCCGGCGACGGTGCAGGCAGCGGCGGCAGGCCGCAGCGGTCGCGGAAGGCGCGTAGCGTGCCGTCGGGATCGTCCGCCAGCCGGCGGGCCATGCGGTCCAGCACCCGTTGCGGCGTCCCGGAGGGAAAGTCGGCAGCCTCCGCGAAACGGGTGAAGCCGTTGATCGCCACCACGCCGGCGCAGCCGGGCGGCAGGTCCGCCAGCAGGTCCAGCAGCCCGGCGGAATGGCCGACCGCGACCGCGCCGGCTGGCACCGCCGGCCAGGCGGGGCAGGCACCGAGGTAGCCGCGCTCGACCACGAAGGTGTCGAACCGGTCCAGCTCTGCGCGGAGCCCGTTCCAGATCGTGGCGTCGCAGCCCCAGCCATGGGCGAGCAGCAGGCAGGGCCTGCTCATCCGGCGGTCTCGGCCAGCGCGCCAGTCACCGCGGCGATGATCCGGCCCACGACCGCCTCGTCATGCGCCGCGGTCATCGCCAGCCGGATCCGGCTGGTGTTGGGCGGCACGGTGGGCGGCCGGATCGCGGTGCCGAGCACGCCGCGGCGCTCCATCGCGGCGGCGAACGCCAGCGCGGCTTCTGCCGTCCCGACCGGGACCGGCACGATCTGGGTGGTCGAGCCGGTGTCGCCGAGGCCGCAACCGCGCAGCGCCGCCCGCACCCGGTCCGCGGAGGCGTGCAGGTGCCGGCGTTCGGCGTCCATTGTCGGAACAAGGTCGAGGGCGGCGTCGATTGCGCCCAGCACCGGCGGCGGCAAGGCGGTGGTATGAACGAAGCCGGAGCAGGCGTTGAGGAGGTAGTCGCACAGCACGCGCGAGCCGGCGACATAGGCGCCGAAGCCGCCGAACGCCTTGCTGAAGGTGCCCATGACCAGGTCCACGCCGCCGGCCTCGACCGACAGGCCCGCGCCGCGCGGCCCGAGCACCCCGGTCGCGTGCGCCTCGTCGACATACAGAAAGGCGTCGTGCTCGCCCGCGATCCGCCGCAGCGCCGGAAGGTCGGCGCGGTCGCCATCCATGCTGAACACGCTCTCGGTCACGACGAAGCGGACTGCGCCTTCCGGACCATGGGCGCGGAGCAGGGCCTGGAGGTGGTCGAGGTCGTTGTGGCGATACCGGTGCAGCCGGGTTGCGGCGGCAGCGATGCCCTGATGCAGACTGGCATGGATCAGCCGGTCGGCGAACACCAGCGGCGGCGCCCTCCTCTGCCCGCCTGCCTTCAGCAGCGCCGGCAGCACCGCGGCGTTGAGCTGCCAGCCGGACGCGAACAGCAGCGCCGCCTCGCAGCCCTTGAAGGCGGCGAGCCGCGCCTCGATCCGGGCGTGCAGGTCGAGCGTGCCGGTGACCAGCCGAGACGCGCCGGCGCCGGTGCCGTATCGCGCCGCCCAGTCCGCCGCCCGGTCCGCAAGCGCCGGATGATGCGCCAGACCGAGATAATCGTTGCCGGACGCGTTGATCAGGCGGCAACCGTTGCGGGTGACGAAGCCGCCCTCGGCGGCGACGGGATGGAGGTCGCGCCGGAGCCGGCGTCGTGCCAGGTCCTGCAGCGCCTCGCCGAGAACGGGATCCAAACGGGACATGCGGTGTCCAGTCCTGCCGGATCGGCCGGTCCCGGGTCAATGGAGCGTCGGCGTCGGGATCGACGGAGGCGACGGCCCGGTGCATCACCGGCGGCATGACATCCACAGGTTCCGCCGTCGGCGCCGGCTCGCTCTGGCTTCCCTACACGCAGATGCGCACGGCGCCGCCGCCGCTGCAGGCTGCCTGGACCGACGGATGCCGGATCGGGCTGTCGGACGGGCGGGTGCTGGTGGACGGCATCGCCTCGTGGTGGACCGCCTGCCACGGCTACAACCATCCGCATATCCGCCAGGCCGTGACGGAACAGCTTGGCCGCATGCCGCACGTGATGCTGGGCGGGCTGGTGCACGAACCGGCGCTGCGCCTGGCGGAACGGCTGGCGGCGCTGCTGCCGGGTGACCTCGACCGGGTGTTCTTCGCCGAAAGCGGCTCGGTCGCGGTCGAGGTGGCGATGAAGATGGCGATACAGTTCTGGCTCAACCGCGGCGAACGCGGCCGCACCCGGATGGTGTCGTTCCGCGGCGGCTACCATGGCGACACGGTGGCGACCATGGCGGTGTGCGATCCGGAGGAAGGCATGCACGCGCTGTTCGCCGGCCTGCTGCCGCAGCACCATCTGGCCGACCTGCCGCGCGACGACGATGGGGACGCGGCTCTCGACGCTTTTCTCACAGCCCACGCGTCCGGGATCGCCGCCCTGCTGGTCGAGCCGCTGGTGCAGGGCGCCGGCGGCATGGTGTTCCATCCGCCCGACGTGCTGCGACGCCTGCGCCGCCTGGTCGACCGGCACGGGCTGCTGCTGATCCTGGACGAGATCTTCACCGGCTTCGGCCGCACCGGCACCTTGTTCGCCTGCGAGGCGGCCGGGATCGTGCCGGACATCGTCACCCTGTCCAAGGCGCTGACCGGCGGCACGATGGCCTTGTCCGCCGCGGTGGCGCGCCGGCACGTGTTCGACGCGTTCGGCTCCGAGGAGCCGAGCCACGCGCTGATGCACGGCCCGACCTTCATGGGCAACCCGCTGGCCTGCGCCGCCGCCAACGCGTCGCTGGACCTGTTCGAGCGCGAAGACCGCCTGGCGCAGGCGGCGGCGATCTCGGCGCAGATGGCGGCCGAGCTGGAACCGTGCCGTGCCCTGCCCGGCGTGGCGGACGTGCGGGTGCTGGGGGCGATCGGCGTGGTGCAGCTCGACCGGATCCGCGACATGGACCGGCTGAAGGCGGCGCTGGTGGCGGAGGGCGTGTGGGTGCGCCCGTTCCGAAACGTCGTCTACCTGACGCCGGCCCTGACGATCCGGCCCGACGAGCTCAACCGGCTGACCGGAGCGGTGTGTGCCGTGCTGCGGTCGGCCTGACCGGGGCGGCTCATTCCCAGCGCCGTGCCGCCGCGTCGTCGGCCTCGCGCGCCTCGACCCAGTCGCTGCTGCCGTCGTCGTAGTCCTGACGCTTCCAGAACGGCGCCCGGGTCTTGAGCCAGTCGATCAGGAAGCCGGTGGCGTCCAGCGCGTCGCCGCGATGCGGGGCCGCCGCCAGCACCAGCACGATCCCTTCGCCGACGCCGAGCGTGCCGACCCGGTGCAGCACGGTGCAGCCGAGCAGCCCGAACCGCTGCTCGGCTTGCGCCGCGATCGACGTGATCGCGCGCTCGGTCATGCCGGGATAATGCTGCAGCGTCAGCGCCCGGAGCGCGCGGCCATCCAGACCCGGATCGCCGCGCACCACGCCGACGAAGCAGCCGATCCCTCCCACCGCTCCGCCGCCGGCGGCACACAACGCCGCCATCTCGGCGCCGAGATCGAACGGCGCGTCCTGTACCCGGACCGTGGCCATCAGCCGCCGGTCCTCATCCGCCGGTCACCGGCGGGAACAATGCGATCTCGTCGCCCGGCGCGACCGGATCGTCGGCAACGGCGAACTCCTGGTTCACCGCCACCCGGATCGTGCGCCCTTGCTCCGCCAGCACCGCGAAGGCCGGCTCCCGCGCCCGCAGCCAGGCCAGCAGCGCCCGCACCGTCCGCACCTCCGCCGGCAGCGCGACGCGCTCCTCCGACCGGCCGAGACGGTCGCGCAGAAAGGCGAAGTAGAGGATCAGCGTGGTCGGCATCGCGAACCCGGTCGAGGCGAAAGCTCTACTTGGGGGTTCCCTTGACCGTCTTCACCGTGCCGTCGGGGCTGATCACCGTGCTGGTGCCGTCGCCGTTCGGGATCACGATGTCCGAGCCGGCGCCACTGCCGCCGCCAGCACCGGTGCCGCTGCCGGTCCCGCCATTGCTGCTCCCTGTCCCGCCGCTGGGCGCCTGCGGGTGCTGGGCGCGGAACTTCGCCGCCGGATCGGGCACGCTGTCGGACAGGCTGCCGCCGGAGAAGCCGCTTTCGTTGGTGGGCGCGCCGCCATGGATCTGGGTCTGCTCGCCGAGGCTCATGCTGCCGCCGCGCGGCAACGTGCCGCCGGTGCCGCCGAGCAGGCCGCCGGCGTTCTGGCCGCCGTTGCGCGACACGTCGCTGAGCGTCGGCAGCGGCTGCGGCGGCCCCGGCCACACGTTGCCCTCCTGCGGCAGGATCGCGTCCTCCGCCGGCTTCTCGCCGCGCGAGCGCAGGAGGTTCTCGCTGACGCCGGTGGTGGCGTTGGGGTTCTGCCCAGGAACTCGCACCGTGTCTTGGAAGAAATGACCAAGTCCCGAGCAGCCGCTCAGAAGCAACAACGTTCCAAGCAGAGCCGAGCGACGCATATCCAGTCCCCTTCGCGGCTCGAACTGCCGCCCCGGACAGGAATGTGCCCTCAACCGGGGTGCTAGCTCAAGGGTGCCCAGGGGGCCGCCATGACGGCAGGCCGGCGACCGATGCGATCCAGGCACATATCGATCGCGGATCGTTCAGGTCGAGCAGCGTTCCCCGCCAGCCGGGCACCGGCGCGTCCGCGGCCACGGCGGCGATGCTCCCGTCGTCGTGGAACAAGGGACGCTTGCCCTTCTGGCCAGCGAGTGCAGCCCGCACCAGTTCGAGTCGGGGGCCGGCGGCATCGCCGAACCCTTCCACCAACACCAGGTCGACCGGCGCCAGGCGGCACAGCAGCGCCGACAGCGGCGGCGGCGCGTCGGGGGTTTCGCGAAGCAGGGCCCAGCGCCGCTCGCCCACCAGCAGCACCTCCTCGGCGCCGGCCTCGCGGTGGCGCCGGCTGTCCTTGCCGGGCGGGTCCAGGTCGACGGCGTGGTGGGTGCGCTTGACCGTGGACACGCTGAGCCCGCCCGCGCGGAACAGCGGCAGCAGCCGCTCGATCAGCGTGGTCTTGCCGCTGCCGGAGCGGCCGACGATCCCGACCGCGCGCACCGCCGACGCCGCTACTCGGGGGCCGCGACGTGACGCAGGCCGGTCGCCAGGTAGTCCCAGCCGGTGACAAGGGTGAGCAGGGCCGCCAGCCACAGCATCACCGCGCCGATCGCGCCCACCGGCAGCCAGGGGAGGCCGAGCAGCCGCGCGGTGCTGTCGCCGGCCAGCAGCACGCCGAGCGCGCCCATCTGGCACCCGGTCTTCCACTTGGCCAGACGGGTCACCGGCAGGCTGACCCGGCGCCCGGCCAGGTGCTCGCGCAGGCCGCTGACCAGGATCTCGCGCAGCAGGATCACGATGGCCGGATACAGTCCCCAGAGCGGCAGCCGCCCGAAGCCCGCCATCACCATCAGCGAGGCGCCGACCAGCAGCTTGTCGGCGATCGGGTCCAGCATGCGGCCGAGCTCGGAGAACTGGTGCCGCTGCCGGGCCAGGCGCCCGTCCAGCCAGTCGGTGATGCCGGCGGCGATGAACAGCAGGCAGGCGCACAGGTCGCCCCACGGCCGAAGCAGCGCCACCAGCGCGACCAGCACCGGGATGGCGGCGATCCGCGACAAGGTCAGTACGTTCGGCAGGTCGGTCAGCATGGACGAGGCAATCGATCCGTCCCGTGAAGGTCGATGAGGCTAACGCAGCCGGGTTGCATCCGGTGCCGCGCGCGACGGCGCGCTCAGCTTCCGTCGCGCCAGCCGGCGTGGAAATGCCCGTAGATCGAGCGCGCCGTTTCCCGGCTGATCCCAGGCGCGTTCTCCAGGTCGACCAAGCCGGCCTGCTTGACCCCGCGCGCCGAGCCGAAATGGTTCAACAGCGCGCGCTTGCGCAGCGGCCCGATGCCGGGGATCTCGTCCAGCTCCGAGCGCACGATCGCCTTGGAGCGCCCGGCGCGGTGCGTGGTGATGGCGAACCGGTGCGCCTCGTCGCGCAGGCGCTGCAGGTAGTACAGCACCGGGTCGCGCGGCGGCAGCTGGAACGGCGCGGCATCGCCGGTGTGGAACCATTCGCGGCCCGCGTCGCGGTCCGGGCCCTTGGCGATCGCCACCAGCTTGACGTCGTTGACGCCGAGATCGTCCAGCACCTGGCGCACCGCCGAGTACTGGCCCAGGCCGCCGTCGATCAGCAGCAGGTCGGGCCAGTCGGGACGCGACGGCGCTTCGCCGGCCTCGTCCTGCCGTGCCGCCTGCTCGCGCAGGGCCCGGCCGAAGCGCCGTTCCAGCACCTCGCGCATCATGGCGAAGTCGTCGCCGGGCGTGATCGGGCCGCGGATCGAGTACTTGCGGTAGGCCTGCTTGTTGAAGCCTTCCGGGCCCGCCACCACCATGACGCCGTAGGCGTTGGTGCCCATGATGTGGCTGTTGTCGTAGGTCTCGATCCGTTCCGGGGCGGCAGGCAGACCGAACAGCGCAGCCACCCCGTCCAGCAGCTTGGCCTGCCCCGCCCCCTCGGCCAGCTTGCGTTCCAGCGCCTCGCGGGCGTTGGTGGCGGCGTGCTCCACCACCGCGCGCTTCTCGCCGCGCTGCGGCACCAGGAGCTCGACCTTGCGCCCGGCCTTCAGTGTCAGCGCCTCGGCGATCAGCTCCGGCTCGGCCAGGAGGACGTTGCTGAGCACCAGCGGCGGCGGCGGCTTGTCGTCGTAGAACTGCGCCACGAACGCGGCCAGCACCTCGCCCGCCTCCTCGTCGCGGGCGTTGGCGGGGAAGAAGGCGCGGTTGCCGTTGTTGCGTCCGCCGCGGATGAAGAACACCTGCACGCAGGCCTGTCCGGCCGCCTGGTGGATGGCGACGATGTCGGCATCCTCGATGGAGGCCGGGTTGATCACGCCGCTGCCCTGCACGTGGGTGAGGCCGCGTATGCGGTCGCGGATCGCTGCGGCGCGCTCGAACTCCATCAGCTCCGACGCGCGCTCCATCTCCACCGCAAGCTCCTTCTGCACCGAGCCCGCCTTTCCGGACAGGAACGCCCGCGCCTGGGCCACGAGGTGGTCGTAGGCGGGCTTGTCGATGCGGTCGACGCAGGGGGCGGAGCAGCGCTTGATCTGGTGCAGCAGGCAGGGCCGGGTGCGTGTGGTGAACACGCTGTCCGAGCACGAGCGCAGCAGGAACACGCGCTGCATCGCCGTCACCGTCTGGTTCACCGCCCAGGCGGACGCGAACGGGCCCCAGTAGCTGGCGCCCTTGCCCGGCTTGCCGCGATGCTTGGTGATCTGCGGAAAGGCGTGCCCGTCGGTCATCATCAGCCACGGATAGGTCTTGTCGTCGCGCAGCAGGATGTTGAAGCGCGGCTTCAGCCGCTTGATCAGGTTGGCCTCGAGCAGCAGCGCCTCGGCCTCGGTATGGGTGGTCACGATCTCCATGGAGACCGTCTCGCTGACCATGCGCCGCAGCCGCTCCGGCAGCCGCCCGACCTGGGTGTAGGAGTACACCCGCTTCTTCAGCGCGCGCGCCTTGCCGACGTAGAGCGCCTCGCCCTTGCCGTCGAGCATGCGGTAGACGCCCGGAGACAGCGGCATGGTCAGCAGCGCCTGCTCGATCGCCCGCACGCCGGGGGGCGGCGTCCAGGCGTCGGCGGCCGTCGGAATGTTCTCGTCCATACCGCTCCATCTAGTGCAGGAAGCCGGTCCTGCGTAGCGGCACAGCCTACCGGATTGAAAACCCCAGGCTTTCGCGGCGGGAGCCGCTTCTCCACCGAGCCTGTGGACAAGTTTGTGGATCAGGGGCTGACAAGCTGTCCCAAACCGCGGTCAAGCTGGGCCCGCATCGGATTGCCTAATTTCTGGGCATACCGTCCAAGACATTGTTTTTATTGGTTCGAAGCTGGTCGAGGCTGTCACAGCTTCAACATATTC
>CAXTMS010000084.1:0-14062 GCA_964245345.1 uncultured Acetobacteraceae bacterium
TTCCTGGGCTACGCCGAGATCCGCAAGGTGTTCGACATCACCAAGACCGGCAAGGTCGCCGGCTGCATGATCACCGAGGGCGTGGTCAAGCGCGGCTGCGGCGTGCGGCTGCTGCGCGACAACGTGGTGGTGCACCAGGGCGAGCTCAGCCAGCTCAAGCGCTTCAAGGACGACGTCCGCGAGGTCGCGCGCGGCTACGAGTGCGGCCTGTCGTTCGCCGGCTACAACGACCTCAAGGAAGGCGACGTGGTCGAGTGCTACGAGATGGAGCTGGTGCCGGCGTGAGCCAGAAGCCGCGCAGCACGGTGGAAACCAAGGGACCGGCAGGGCAACCTGCCGGTCCTTCTCGTTCGGCCAAGCGGCACGCGGGCCCGGCCGGGCCGTCGCAGCGCCAGCTGCGCGTCGCCGAGGAGGTCCGGCACGTGCTGGCCGAGCTGTTCACCCGGGTCGAGTTCCGCGATCCGGAGCTGGCCGGGGTGCACGTCACCGTCACGGAGGTGCGGATCAGCCCGGATCTCAAGCACGCCACTGCCTTCGTGTCCCGGCTCGGCCGCAGCGACATCGACGAGAAGCTGCCGGCGCTGCGCCGCGCGGCGCCCTTCCTGCGCAGCGAGCTGAGCCGGGCGGTGCGGCTGCGCGGCGTGCCGGAGATCCACTTCCAGCCCGACACCGCGCTCGACTACGCCATGGAGATCGACGCGCTGCTGCGACGTCCGGAGGTTGCCAAGGACCTGGGCTGAGCGGGTCCGCGCCGAGCCGGTTCGGACGCGGTTGCCGGGCCGGGGCTTCCGGGCGATCCTGCGCCGTCGGGGCGGAACGGGTTCATGGGTGTCGAAACCACGGTCGAGGCTGTCCCGGAATCGCGAACGCGCTGGCTCCCGGCGCTGGCGTCGCGCGGCAACGGACGCGCCCACCGGCTGTTCCATCCGTTGTGCGGCGCCACCCCGGACACGCTCGCGCGGCTGCTGATGAAGGGCGGGGTGCGGCCCGGCCGGCTGCACGTGGTGGCGACGATCCTGGCGATGGCGACGCTGCGCCTGCCCTTCACCCTGGGCGAGGCGGCGGCGGTCGCGCTGCTGGACCATATGCGGCCCGGACCTGGCCCGGCCCCTGTGTTCGTGGTCGGGCACTGGCGCAGCGGCACCACCCACTTGACCAACCTGCTGAGCCGCTCCGCCTCGTTCGGCATCCTGTCGCCGATGTCGGTCGGGCTGCCGGCCGAGGCGCTCGGGCTGGCGCGGCTGGCGCGGCCGTTCGTGGAGCAGTTCTTCCCACGCACCCGGCTGATCGACGCCATGCCGCTCCGGCCCGACCTGCCGCAGGAGGACGAGCTGGCGATGGCCAACCTGTCCACCCTGTCCTGCAACCACGGCCTGTACTTTCCAGGCCGGCTGCAGGCGGAGTTCGACCGCGGCGTGTTCCTCGACGGGGTGGGGGCCGCGGAGCTGCGGCGCTGGCGCGGCCGGCTCCTCCGCTACGTTTCCAAGATGACCCGGGCCGCCGGCGACCGGCCGCTGCTGATACGCAACCCCGCCAACAGCGCCCGCATCCCGCTGCTCCGGGCGATCTGGCCCGACGCGCGCTTCATCCACATCCACCGCGATCCCCCGGACGTGTGCGCGTCCTCGGCACGCATGTTCGCGACCCTGATCCGCGAGCTGTCGCTGGGACCGGTGGCGTCGGCGGAGGCGCAGGCGGCCGGGCTGGTACGGGCGGTATATCCGCGCCTGATGGCGACCCTGCGGCGCGACAGCGTGCTCCTGCCGCCGGACCGGTTCGTCGAGGTCCGCTTCGAAACGCTGCGGCAGCGGCCGATGCGCGAGATCGAGCGCGTCCACGACGCGCTTGGCCTGGAGCTGTCGGTCCCGTCGCGACGCGCCATGGCGGACAGCCTGCGTGACGCGCGGCCGCACGTTCCGTCCCGTGCCGAGCCGGGCGCGCCCGGGCTGGGCTGGCTGGTGGAGCATGCGCAGATATTCCGCAACTGGAACTACGACCTGCCGCACCCGCCCGCTTCGCAGCCCGAGCGCCAGCCGCCATGACAGGAAACACGCTGGTCATCCGACCGCCGCCGGGCCGCTTGCGAGGCAGCGCGTGACCGAAGCCGGCCGGCGGGAGCTGACGATCGTCGCCGTCATCGTCGGCTTCTTCCTGTGCTGCTACCTCCGGGTGCTGACCACCGGGTATCTTGAGCTCGACGATCTGGGCCGTGTGCAGGTCGGCTACAACCTTTGGGCTGAGGACGGGCGGCTGCTGACGGCGGGGCTGATGGCGTTGCTGTCGTTCGGCGGCCGCATGCTCGACATCTCGCCGCTGCCGCAGCTGGGCGCCATCGCGCTGATGGGGTTGTCCGGCCTGCTGCTGTGTCGCGCCTCGCCGTGGCTGGGCGCTCCGCAGGTCGCGCTGGCGGCGATCCTGCTGTTCGCCACCCCGTTCTACCTGCAGAACATGACCTACGTGTTCGACTCGCTGTCGATGACCGCGGCGGTGGTGCTGGCGCTGTGGTCGGCGCTGCTGGCGGAACGGCGGGCCGCGGCCGCGGCGGCGGTCCTGCTGGCCTCGTTGCTGTTCTACCAGCCGGCGCTGGACGTGTTCCTGTGTTTCGCCGCCGCCGAGGTGCTGTTCCGGCTGGCACGGCGAGACGGGAGCGCCCGGCGCGTCGGCGGCCACGCGGTGCTGGCGCTGCTCGCGGCCTCCGCGATGGACGGCCTCCTGGTCGCCTTGCTGCGGCTCGCCAGGCTGGTGGTGATGCCTGCGTATCAGGCGCAGCACGCGGCGCTGATGCGGCCGGGGGAGCTGTTCCGGCTGCTGCCGCGGAACGCGCACGACCTGCTGGGCCTGGCGTGGCGGATGGCGCCGCCGACCGGCCCGTTCGGTCTGCTTGCCCTGCTGTCGGTCGGCGGCTGTCTGGCCGTGGCGCTGCGCCGGACCAGCATGCGGGCCTGGCCGCTGGCGCTGGTGGCGGTGGCCGCCCTGCTGGCCGGGTTCGCAGGCCCGATGCTGCTTCTGCGCGACCCGGTGGTGCAGCCGCGCGTGCTGGTGGGGATCGGCGCGATGGTGTCGGCGTCGGTTTGGACCACGATGCGGCTGCTGCCGTCCGGCCGCTCCGGACGGGCGGTGGCGTTGGTCGCGGTGCTGCTGGCGGCCTGCTTCGTGCGCGACAGCTTCGCCTATGGCGTCCTGCTCCGCGACCTGGACCGCTACGAGGCGGACGTGCTGCCGCCGGTGGCGGAAGCGGTGAACGCCGAGCACGCCCGCACCGGCCTGGGCGCGCTGCAGATGCTGGGCGCGATGCCGTATCCGCCGGTGCTGCGTCACGGGCTCGACCGCGCGCCCGGGCTGGCACCGCTGTTCGACAACCCCCTGAACGGGATCTCCTGGTTCGGGCTGGCGCTGCTGGCGCAATACGGGCTGGAGGACGGGATCTGGTTCCGCGATGCCGATCCGGCGGCGATCCTGTGCCGGTCCTACCGTGACACCGGTTCCGGCTATTCTGTCGGCCACGATGCCGGGTCGATGGTGCTGATCTTCCGTGACGGTTGTCGACGCGCCCGTTGAGCACGTGGTGCGCGCAGTCCGGCCCGGGCCGCCACGAGGCAGGCGCCGTCCCGGGACCGCACGTGGACCTGCGCTGGTCGTTGACGGGCTTCGACGAGGACGATCAGCCGGAGTTGCGGACGCGGTATGCCGGCGGCAGGCCCACCCTGGAGACGACCCGGCGCGCCACGTCGCGGATGGCCGGATCGATCAGGCTTGCCAGAACAACGAACACCAGCGCCATCAGGCCGGCGGCGGCGGCCGCCATCAGGGCCGTCATCGGCACCAGCCTCGCGACGAGGAGGGAGCACAGCATCAGCACGAGTGCCGGAAGCAGGCTCCAGGCCTGGCGCGAGATGCAGCCGCTGATCAACTGCAGCGCGACGCAGTTGACGCCGACGCGCAGGGTCCAGGCCACCGCCGCTCCGGGCAGGCCGAACACGGTGATCAGCAGCCACAGCACCGCGAAGAACGGCACGATCTCGATCATGGTCGCCGCCGCGGTGACGTGCGGACGTCCTTGTGCCTGCAGAAACGCGTAGGGCAGGAAGGCGAGGCCGTTGGTCCAGGCGCCGAACATGACGACCTGGGCGACGGACTGCGATGCCGCCTGGAAGTTCGGGCCGATCCACAGGCGGAGGAACGGGCCCGAGAACAGGATCGCCGGCGCGCAGATCGCGCCGAAGCCATAGGCGAGCATCAAGGTCGCGCGCCGGGTCGTCGCCACCGCCTCGTCGTGCGACAACCGGGACACGCGCGGAAACAGGGTGCGCGCCATCGCGGTGGCGAACACCTGCGAGCGCGTCGCCAAGGTCATGGGAACGGAATAGGCGGTCACGGCGGTGGTTCCGAGCATGATCCCGATGACCATCTGCGCCGAGGTGTCGAGCAACGGGTTGAGCAGGCTGGAGATGCTGACCCAGGACCCGTAGCGGAACAGCCGGCGCACCACGCGGAGGTCGAAATCGAGCAGCCGGACCGGCCGCTCGATCCGGATGACGATCCCATAGGCCAGCGACACCATCAGAAGCCGGGCCAGAAGCGTCGCCGGGATCACGACCGTCAGGCTGGGGCCGAACACATAGGTGCAGAGCAGCGGCGCGACCTGGCCCAGCATCGTGCCGATCGAGCCGAGCGCGTTGGTCACGAGGAAGCGCTCGCGCGACTCCAGCGCGCCGTTCGACACCCCCGCCAGCATGCCGAGCGGCAGCATCGCCGCCATCCATGGAAACGCGGCCAAGGTTTCCGGGACCAGGCTGCCGGGAACCTTCACCAGATGCATCAGCACCAGGTGGCCGACCAGGTACATGATCAGGCCGCCGGTCAGGCCCAGGCAAAGGTTGCAGCAGAACGCCGTCACCAGGATGGGCGACCGCTCCCGCGGCGAGGCGTGCCCCAGCCTGGCCAGCGCGTTGGCGGTCGCACGCGACAGGCCGAAATCCAGGAAGCCGAAATACCCCAGCAGCACCCAGGTTATGACGACGACGCCGTAGCGCGCCGAGCCGATCTGGTGGATGTAGAACGGCACGGTCGCGAGCGACGTGATCGTCGGGAGCAGCACGCCCAGGACGTTGTAAAGGTAGTTGGCCGAGAGTCGCCTCCGGTCGCTCACGTTGCCGCTCCTGGCGGCGGCGGTGCCACGGTCGCCAGCACCTCGCGCGACGGGTCCGGAGCTCGCCGTCGGGAACGCCCGCGAGCGTCACGACGCGACCGGAACGGTCCACCACCGGGGCCGGACGTGCCGGCGGTCCCGGTCAGGAGGCAGCCACGGCTCCGCGCGGTACGGCTGCGTCCGGTCGACAACCGCGGCGGACGCTGGGTCATGGCCTCGAGCTCGCCGGCATCGTCTTCCATGGTCATTCTCCCAAGGATCCGGCCTTCAGGGATCCGGTGCCGAGGAGGCCGGAATCCTGGCTTGTCCCGGCGGCGACGCCCTGCCTGTTCGCGGAAGGCGCGGCGAGAGTTGCGAGGATCCTGGCCGCGTCGCGGCGGCTCAGGACTGTCCCGTAGGCGTCGTTCGGTCGCAGCCTGGCTTCAAGACGCGCCAGCAGGCTCCGCTTGGTCCAGGGCGGACGCAGCAGTTCCGCGACCAGCTCCGGCTCCGTCCACGGGACATCCAGCTCCGCCTCGGTGAAGTCGACCTGCTCGACCGCGAAGCGAAGCGCCTGCGGGAACATCGCGACCGGTCGATCCCTGTCGAGCACCTCGCCAACGCTTGGCGCGGCTCCGGTTGCCTCCGCGAACAGCCGCGCGGCGAGGCTGCGCTCCTTCCAGATGAGGTGGCCCATCTGCGTGGCGCGCGGGTTCATCTCGATGACAACGGGGCGACCGGTGGCGTCCTCGATGATGAAGTCCAGGCCGAAGAAGCCCGACATCCCCAGGCGATCGGCGACCAACCTTGCGGCGGCCTCCATTTCGGGACTGTTGATGAGCCGGACCACGGTGGCGGCGCCGGTGCGGCCCTGCGCCTGCAGCACCTCGGCGCTGATCGTCCCGAGAAGCCGGCCGTTCCAGCAGGCGGCCATGATGTTGGCCTGGCGTCCGGACACGTGGGCCTGCACCGTCACCTCACGGCGTTCGCGATGCAGGAACTCCACGAACGGGAACGGGTCGCGGTCGACCAGCAGGATGCGGAGCGCCTTGCGGAAGCGGATTGGCCGCGACATGACCAGGAAAGCCGCTTCCGCGGCTTCAAGGGTGCGGGTCAGGACGACGCCGGAGCCTCCCCAGCTTCCTTCGGACTTGATCAGGTACGGTTCCGGATGGTCCGCATGCCAGGCGCGCAAATCGTCGCGGGTCCGGATCGTGCGTCCCGGCGGGACCGGAACGCCGCCGGCGAAGACGGCATCGAGCAGGCGCTGCCGGGTTCCGCTCACGGCATATCCTGCAGGCCGGCCCAGTGATCGCTCGATCAATGCGGTGATCATGTCCGAATCGGGGCCGAAGCGTTCCGCCGAAGCGTGCAGGGCGTGCAGGTGGGCGACGGTTCGATCGTCGGTCGGCACGATGATGTCCGGTTTCTGCCTGCGTATGGCATGAACCAGCGCCTGCAGCGGCGCCCACGCGCTGTAGGCATGGATCGCCTTCAGCGTCGCCAGGACCCGAAGCGGGTGACCCACCGGACAGATCGCCGACACGTCCGCCCCGAGCTGCTGGAAGGCGACAACGAGGCGCGCGGCGGATGGCCACCAGGTCGTGGTCGCAACGAGAAGCCGGAGTGGCGCCATGGAACGGTGGTAGGCGGGAAAGGTGCAGGACGTCCAGTGAAAGGCCATCCGGAGGGGACACCCCCGGCGTCGATCCCCGACACCGACGGCGAAGGTGGATGATCAGGGGTTCGACCGGATCCTGCCAACGATGACGCCCGGATCAGCGAAGACGTTCTCAAAGTTAAAAGACCATCAATTCTTCAACAGGCGCCAGATGAACACGTCTTAAGGAGACAAATCCTGGACGCACTGCACCATGAACTTGTAGAATGCTCGTGCTGGTTGTTTTTATCCGAAAGAACGAGTTCCATGGGAAGCGATACCGACATTGCCGTGATCGGTGCGGGTCCGTATGGACTGTCGATTGCTGCGCACCTTGCGGCCACGAACGCGAGCTTCAGGATCTTCGGCACCCCGATGGGCGTGTGGCGCAACCACATGCCGTCGGGCATGTTCCTCAAGTCGGAGGGTTTCGCGTCCGATCTGTTCGATCCGTTGCGGGAGCTGACCCTGGAGCGCTACTGCGCGGAGCACGGGCATCCCTATGCACCGATCGGGGTGCCGATATCGCGTGAGCTGTTCTGCGAGTACGGCCTTGCGTTTCAGAAGCGGTTCGTCCCGAACCTGGAGGACAAGCACGTCGCGGATGTCGCTCCGGCAGGCCGTGGATTCACCATCCGCCTCGAGGATGGGGAAACGTTTCGGGCACGCCGCGTGGTCGTTGCCGTGGGGATCAGTCACTACGCCTATGTTCCTCCGGAGCTCGAGAAGCTGCCAGACGAGGTCATGTCCCACACCTCCCGGCAACGCGGCTTCGACTACTATGCCGGGCGCGAGGTCGGCGTCCTCGGCGCGGGCTCGTCGGCGGTCGACATGGCGGGGTTGCTGCACCAGGCCGGCGCGCAGACGCGGCTGCTGACCAGGCGGTCGAAGATCTGGTTCCATCAGCCGCCGGTGGAGCTGCGCGGCGTGAAGCGGCTCACCTCCAGGATCACGCGGCCGCGCTCCGGTCTCGGCTGCGGCTGGCGCTCGCGCCTCGCCTGCGACCTGCCGACCGTGTTCCATCACATGCCCTCGAAGTTCCGGGTGCGGGTGACGCGCGGTCACCTGGGCCCGTCCGCCGGCTGGGTGGCCAGAACCATGGTGGAGGGCAAGGTCGACGTGCGGCTCGGCATGACGCTGCGCGATGCCGAGCTTCGTCACGGTCGGCCGCATCTCAGCTTCGTCAACGGCGATGGGAAGACCGAGGAGGTCGTGGTCGACCAGGTCGTCGCCGGCACCGGATACAAGGTCGACCTGTCCCGGTTGCCGTTCCTCGGCCACGAGGTGCAGGCGGGGATCAAGCAGGAGCACAAGACGCCGGTGCTGTCGCGGAACTTCGAATCCTCCGTGGACGGGTTGCACTTCGTCGGGGTGACCGCCGCCAACAGCTTCGGGCCCCTGCTGCGCTTCGCCTGGGGGGCCAAGTTCACCGCGCGTCGATTGAGCTCGCACCTCACGCATTGAACGGGCCTGGTTCGAGACCGGATCGATCGGTACACGATCGGCGCCGCACCATCTCGGTGGCGATGGCGACGTACAACGGCGCTCGCTTCATCGGCGCCCAGCTGGACAGCATACAAAGGCAGAGCCGGCTGCCGGACGAACTCGTGGTCACCGATGACGGCTCGTCGGACGACACCGTGGCGCTCGTGGAGCGCTTCGCGTCACGCGCCGCCTTTCCGGTCAGGATTCATCGGAACCCGGGGCGCCTGACCTACCGCAACAACTTCATGTACAACGTGTCGTTGTGCCGCTCCGACCTGATCGCCTTCAGCGACCAGGACGACGTTTGGCACGAGAACAAGCTGCAGCGTGCCGCCGCCTTGTTCGATGATCCCGAGATGCTGCTCGTGCATCACGACGCCTACGTGGTTCGCGAGGACATGCCCCGGGCAGGACGGCGGGACGAGCGGCTGGGCAAGCCGATCCGGCCTTCGCCGGTGTCGGAGCCGATGACCAACCCGGCCTGGGCGTTCTCGCAAGGCTTCACCCAGATGATGGACCGCGGGCTGGTCCGCTTCTCCGAGTTCTGGAACCGGTCCATCTGCCGCTACGACCAGCGCCTTCCGGACAGCCATGACCGCTGGTTCTTCTTTCTGGCCTCCGTCTTCGGCCGCATCGGCTTCATCGACCTGCCCCTCGCCGACTACAGGCAGCATGGGCAGAACGTGTTCGGGATACCGCAGACGCGCGTTGCTCGGTTCGAGAAGGTCCGGGCGATGCTGGAGAACCGTTCGAACATCTACCGCGACCTCGAGCGCCAGTCGGGCAGACGGGCGGAGATCCTCGACGGGATCGCCCGGACCGACAGCTTGAGCGAGACCTGGCGCGCCCGTGCCCGGCACGGAGCGAAGCGTTTCGAGCACCTCGCCGAGCTTTATCGGCATCGCCACGCGCTCTACACGTCTCCCCGCCTGCCGGCTCGCTTCCGGCACCTCCGCAACCTGACCGCGCAGCGCGCCTATGATCCGCAGGGAAGCTGGCACTTCGGAGCCAAGGCGCTGTTGAAGGACACCGTGCTGGGCGGCCTGTTCGGACCGCTCGTCCTGCGTCATGGCACGGTGGCCCGCGGCGGCGATCCGATGTGCTGGCCCGGTTTGGCACCGGCTGCTGCGGCCCACGATCCCGATGCGGCGCGTTCATCTGGGAACGCCTGAGCCCCCGACGCTTCCGGCCATCAGGTTGGCCATGATGCGAGCTTGAGGGTGCCGATCTTTCGCAGCGGGAGCCCGGTCAGCCGGTGACGGCGGCGTGATGCGCCCGGTCGAGCCGCCGCAGCAACGGCAGCACGGCGGCGCACAGCGCCGTCACCAGGAGGCCCAGCTCGAACAGGTTGAGGAACAGCCGGTGGTAGACCGGCAGGCTTTGCGCGGCACCGGCGGTCGCGAGGCCTGGCGGCAGCGAGGCGAGGTTGGCGACCGCGCTGCCGATGTACAGCGCCATGCCGATGCCGACATAGAACGCGCCCATCATGAATGCGCTCAGCCGCACGGGGGTGTAGCGGGAGATCATGGCAAGCCCTAGCGCGCTGACCAGAAGCTCGCCGAGCGACACCAGCCCATAGCCGGCGACCATGATCCAGGGCGAGATGCGGGCCGAAGCGCCGGACCCGGTGGCCAACCACCAGACCAGGAACCCGGTCGTCACCAGGACGAAGCCGAGCAGGAACTTGGTGGCGATCGGCAGGTCGCGGCTCCGTCGGCCGAGAACTGAATAGATCCAGGCCAGCACCGGGCTCAGGATCATGATCCAGATGGGGTTCAGCGCCTGGAATTGGCCGGCGGAGAACGAGAACAGGGTCGTCCCGCCGAGCCGGAACTCGGGATCGACGTTGCGCAACGCGAACAAGGTGAGCGAGGTGGACTGCTGCTGGTAGAACACGAAATACAGTATGACCTCGATGATCAGCAGGTAGGCGGTCAGCAGCCCCGGACGCTCGCCAGGGTGCGCCCGCCAATAGATCCGCGCCCACACCCCGAGGGTCAGCAGCCCTGCGATCCAGACGCAGGCCCGGGCGATCACGGCATGCTGCAGCACCAGGGTGACCGCCAGGACGACGACGACTACGCCCACCAGGATGCCGACGCCTGTGCGCCGGGGCAGCGGGCGCCCGTCCGGCGCCGATCCGGTCCGTGCCAGGCGCTGCCGGAGCACCGCATAGGCGGCGAGCCCGATGGCGAGGCCGGCGGCGCTCATGCCGAAGCCGGCGTGCCAGCCCAGCCGGTCCTTGAGCAAGGGCGACAGCAGGATGGAAGCGGTGGAGCCGACGTTGACCGCCATGTAGTACAGGGTGAAGGCGGAATCGAGCCGGCTGTCGTCGCCCTCGTAGATCCGCCTGACCAGGTTGGACGCGTTGGGCTTGAACAGGCCGTTGCCGACCACGATCGTGCCCATGCCGAGGCTCAGCAGCACCTTCCCGTCCGACGGCAGCGCCAGCAGGAGATAGCCAAGGAACAAACAAGCCGCGCCGCAGACCATCGCCCGGCGCGAGCCCAGCACCTGGTCGCCGAGCCAGCCGCCGATCGCCGGTGCGGCGTATACCAGCGCTCCGAACGCACCCCAAAGCAGGTTGGCGTCGCGATCCGGAAAACCCAGCCGCTCGACCAGGAACAGCAGCAGCAGCGCCTGCATGCCGTAGAACCCGAACCGTTCCCACAGCTCGATGAGCAGGACCACGGCGAAGCGCTGGGTGCGGGTCGGGCTCGGCGCGGTGATCGACATGGGATCGGGTCTAGCCGGCGCTGGCGGTGGCGTCGATGGTGGAGACGGGAGGATCGATGACCGACGACGAGCTGGACGAGCTGCTGCGCGATTGCCCGACGCTCTACCACATGGCCGAGGCCGGAAGCTGGCCGTCGATCCGGCGCCATGGCCTGCTGAGCACGTCGGCGCTGCTCGACCTGTACGGCATCGACGGCACGCAACGCCACGCGCTGGAAGCGCAGCGGCGCCCGGACGGGGTGGCGCTGCGACGCGACGGGCTGGAAGGCGCGGTCCTCCGCGACCAGAAGCCCATGGACGATGCTGGGCTGGCACGCTGCCTGGTGGGCGGCCTGCAGCCGGAAGACTGGTACCGGCTTCTGAACGACAAGGTGTTCTTCTGGCTGACGCCGGCACGGCTGATGCGGCTGATGCAGGCCAGGCCCTATCGCGGCATGGCCTTCGACGTGCTGGAACTGGACGCGGCGGCGTTGGTGCCGGCCTGCCGCGACGCCATCACGTTGTCGCCGATCAACAGCGGCGCCACCAGGCCGTTTCCGGTGCCGCGCGGGCCGGACACGTTCCTGCCGATCTCCACCTATCCGTATGCCGGCTGGCGTCGCCGGCGACCGCGCGGCGAAAGAGTGGTCGAACTGGTCGTCGAGCACGGCGTGCCAGACGTGACGCGCTTCGTGCGGCGGGTGACGCGCAGGAGCGACAGGGACGGGGGAACGGTGGTGTTTGAAGCCTGATCGCGACACGGCCCGCAAACGACGCCGCGGTTCAGGACGTGCGGTTCGCCTCCGTCATGAGCTGCCGGTCCAGGGTGACCAGCTCCATGTCACCTGCATTCGCTGGAGCCGACCCGCGATCACTCCGGCTTCGGCTCGTTCACTATCAGTGCCGCCAGCACCGGAGCTTCACGGCTGCCACGATCGGCGTGACCGATGTCGGCTGCGTCCGAGCGGCTTTGCGGGCCGGGCGTCCTGACATCCGCCAGTCATTCGGGAAGCGTCAGGACACGCTTCTCGGCCACCCCTCGATGATCGCCATCAAGTCGTCCTGCGGCGAACGATGCTTGCGCTCGGCACGTCGACGCGGCTGGGCGCCAGATCTCCTCCGATCTGCAACCATGCCTGAGCAGGACCCCGGACAGGCGCCGGAAGCGCGTTTGCGGAGGCACGCCCCCTCGTTTAAAGCCTCGCCTCCCTCCAGCGAAGGCGACCGGATCGATGCGACGCAAGCGTGGACGCGCCCTCGACGGGTGGCTGATCGTCGACAAGCCGGCCGGCATGACCTCGACCGACGTGGTGAACCGGGTGCGTCGCGGCTTCGACGCGCAGAAGGCCGGGCATGGCGGCACGCTGGACCCGCTGGCGACCGGGCTGCTGCCGGTGGCGTTCGGGGCGGCGACCAAGACGGTGCCGTACATCATGGACGGCACCAAGCTGTACCATTTCACGCTGAAGCTCGGCGAGGCGCGCGACACCGACGACGCCGACGGGCAGGTGATCGCCACCTCCGACGTGCGGCCGACCGACGCGCAGTTCCGCGACGCGCTGGGCGCGTTCCAGGGCGAGATCATGCAGGTGCCGCCGGTGTTCTCCGCGATCAAGGTGGCGGGCGAGCGCGCCTACGACATGGCGCGCGAGGGCCGCGCCCCGGTGCTGGAGCCGCGTCCCGCGCGGGTGGATCGGTTCGCGCTGGTGGAGCGCCCGGACGCCGATACCGCCGTGTTCGAGGTGCAGTCCGGCAAGGGGGTGTACATGCGCTCGCTGGCGCGCGACCTGGCGGCGGCCTGCGGCACGGTCGGGCACGTGTCGGCGCTGCGCCGGCTGCGGGTGGGCCCGTTCCGTGAAGGGAACGCGATTTCCCTGGACAAATGCCTGGGCGGGGAGGACAACGCGCCCGCCTCACCGGAGCTGCTGCTGCCGGTCGCGACCGCGCTGGCCGACATCCCGGCGCTGGCCTTGACCCCGAGCGAAGCGGCAGGCCTCCAGCAGGGCCAGGCGATCAGCCTGGTCGAGCTGATGGGCCGGATTCCTGAGCAGGCCGACCCCGCGGGCGGGGTGGCCCGCGCCATGGACGGGGGGCGCGTGATCGGGCTGTGCCGACTCGAGGACGGGTGGCTCAAACCGGAACGCCTTTTGTAACCCCGTTCCCGGAGAACCACGATGTCGACCACTGCGGAGCGCCGCACGGCGCTCATTGCCGACTACAGGACAGGCGAAACCGACACCGGATCGCCCGAGGTGCAGGTGGCGCTGCTCACCGAGCGGATCACCAGCCTGACCGAGCACCTCAAGACCCACGCCAAGGACTTCCATTCGCGACGCGGCCTGCTGATGCTGGTCGGCCGCCGCCGCCGCCTGCTCGACTACCTGAAGCGCAAGCAGCAGGGGCGCTACGAGACGCTGATCGGCCGCCTCGGCCTGCGTCGCTAGGACCAACCCGGGACTCTGCCCCGGACCCGGCCAATAACCGGGTATCCAAAGGGCTCTGCCCTTTGGCGGGTCCAGGGCGGAGCCCTGGCCTTGACTGAACCACGAGGCGCCGGGCCATCCCGACGTTTCAGGCCACATGGGGGCTTCCCTCCATGCCGTCCGAAACGTCGCCGCCCGTGCCTCCCAACGGAGGACACACGATGTTCGATTTCTACCGCAAGGAGCTGGAATGGGGCGGGCGCACGCTCGTGCTCGAGACCGGCAAGATCGCCCGCCAGGCCGACGGCGCGGTGATGGTGCACTACGGCGACACCATCGTGCTGTGCACCGCGGTCGGCGCCAAGAGCGTGAAGCCGGGGCAGGACTTCTTCCCGCTCACCGTGAACTACCAGGAAAAGGCGTTCGCCGCCGGCAAGATCCCGGGCGGGTTCTTCAAGCGCGAAGGCCGCCCGTCCGAGGCGGAGGTGCTGAACTCGCGCCTGATCGACCGCCCGCTGCGCCCGTTGTTCCCGGACAACTTCCGCAACGAGGTGCAGGTGGTGGCGACCGTGCTCAGCCACGACCTGGAGAACGACCCGGCGATCGTCGCCATGATCGGCTGCTCGGCGGCGCTGACCCTGTCCGGCATCC
>CAXTMS010000085.1:0-5352 GCA_964245345.1 uncultured Acetobacteraceae bacterium
GATGCGGCCCGTTCCTGCACAACCGCATCATGGATCTGTCGTACGCGGCGGCGCTCAAGGTCGGCTACCTGTCGTCGGGAAGCGGCCAGATCGAGGTCGAGATGCTGCTGCCGGCCGACATTGCCGCGGGCCGCATCCCGGTGCTCTCGGCGGTCGGGCACGAGACCGACACCACCCTGATCGACTTCGTGTCCGACCGGCGCGCCCCCACCCCCACCGCGGCGGCCGAGATCGCGGTGCCGGCCAGGGTGGAGCTGCTGGCCGACCTCGCCCATCGCGCGGCCCGTCTGGAGGCCGGGCTCGGGCGGCTGTCGCAGGGGCTTCGCCTGCGCTACGACCGCGCCGCCGGCCTGCTGCCCGACCTTCCCTCGCTGCTGGGCCACATGCGCCAGCGCCTGGACGACCGGCTGCACCGGCTGGCGCTCGCGGGTCCTGGACAGCTGGCCGCACGGCGTGCCGCGTTGCGCGAGCTCGACCACCGCCTGCGCCAGGCCCTGCCGGCGCTGCTCGCGCTGCGACGCACCGCCCTGGTCACGGCCGAGCGGCACATGCCCGACCCGCATCGGCTGGTGGAGCAGAGACGCGGCCGGACGGTTCTGGCGGCGGGCGAGCTGCGCCGGGCGCTGCCGGCACTGCTGGCGGCCCGGCGCGCCGCGCTGGCGACGGCGGAACGGCTCGTGCCCGACCCGCGCCGGCTGATCGAGCTGCGACGCGGCCGGGTCGCGCTGTTCGACACCGCACTGCACCGCGCGCTGCCGTCGCTCGTGGCGCTGCGCCGCACCGAGTTGGTGGCGGCGGAACGGCACATGCCGCAGCCGCAACGCGCGATCGAGGGGCGGCGCGGCCGGCTTGCCCTGGCCTCCGGCGGGCTGCAGGCGGGGCTGCGCCAGGCCCTGCGCGACGCCGGGTCGATCCTGCGCGAGCAGGCGGCGATGCTGGCCGGGCTGGGGGCGCGGCTGGACTCGGTGTCGCCGGACGCGGTGCTGAAGCGCGGCTACGTGCTGGTGCGCGACGCGGCCGGCCATCCGGTGACGGAAGGCGGCGGCCTGCGCCCGGGTAGCCGGCTCGGCCTGCTGTTCGCGGACGGCGAGCGCCAGGTGCGGGTCGAGCGGGACGGCACCGTCCAGGGCGCGCTGGACGTCTAGATCCCGGCGCCGGCAGGCATCAGCGGTAGGTGGTGCCGTCGTACACCACGAAGCCCACCGGGCTGTGGGTGAAGTGCAGCACCGGCAGCCCCGGATCGTTCAAGCCGGGCGTGGCCTGCCCGGCCGGGATGAACATGCCCTGCAGCGCCACCGGGGTGTCCACCACGAACGGGATCTCCCGCCCGATGCCGCCCTCGGTGATGCGGATGGCCACGAACACGTCGCCGGCATAGCTGAAGCCGTCGCCGTCCAGGCTTACGAGCCGGTCGATCCAGAGCTGCTGGTGCTCGGCCTCCTCCGCCCGCAGCCGATCGCCGAACAGCTTCGCCACGGTGGCGGACACGTGCACGGTGGTGCCGCGGCCGCTGCCGTCGGGGTTGCGCAGAACCAGGAACTGGGGCCGGATCGGGTCGGTCACTGCGCAAGCGCTCCTGCACGCGGAAGAACAGGCAACGCCGGACGACGCCGCAACGTTTATCGCCGGAAGCAAGCGGGGTCGCAGATGGGGTGGACCGGATACCGGATCGGCGGCGCGGCGTCGCTGGCAGCGGCACTGGCGCTGGCCGGGTGCGCCGACACCCCGCCGCCGCCAGCCGCGGCCCCGGTCGCCGCCGCTGCGGCAGCGCCTGCCCCGACCGGCGGCATCGTCCGGTCGCCGCAGCCCCAGGGCCCGGTTCTCGCCAACGACCCGTCCGCTCCGGCCGACACCCCGCTTTGCGGCGTCCAGGCGCGCGAAGCCGACGCGATCGGCCAGTCGCTGCTGCCGCAGCAATATGCCGAGGCCGGCATTTGCAGCAGCTTCGCCTGCTACGACCCGGCCACCGCCACCTATATCGGCGCCGACGGATACCGCCATGTCTGCCGCTGACCCTGCCGGGGCACCGGGCCGGATTGATCCGGCCTGCCCGGCAGCCCATATCTCGTTCGGAGCGTGCCCATGATCGCCTTCAACGATGCCAGCCGGTTCTTCGACAAGATGCCTCGGGGCAAGCCCGTTGACGCCGCCGACCGGGCGCGACGGCTCGCCCGCATCCGTCGCCTCGCCTGGCTGCTTGACGCCGCGGTGAAGCTGCCCGGGACTCGGTTCCGCTTCGGGCTCAACAGCGTGATCGGATTGGCCCCCGCCGCCGGCGACGCGGCGATGACGGCGGTGTCGCTCTACATCGTCTACGAGGCGTATCAGCTCGGCCTGCCGCCGGCACAGCTGGCGAAGATGCTGGGCAACGTCGCGATCGAGGCGGTGGCCGGCTCGGTGCCGGTGCTGGGCGACCTGTTCGACGCCACCTTCAAGGCCAACATGCGCAACATCGCCCTGATCGACGCCCACGCCGCCGCCACCGGAGGTCACGCATGAACCGGCTTCCGAAGGCCCTGCTTCTGCTCGCGTTGGCGTCACCGCTGCCGGCTCTGGCCCAGACCAGCGCCGGCACCGCCGCCCGCAACCCGGACGTGACCGCGCCCGGCATCGAGACCGGCGCGACCTCCAGGGGGCAGGCGGTCACCGCGCCGCGCAACCCGGGCGGCATCACCGCCGGCACCAACCCCGGCAACCAGGGACGGGCCAACGACGCGGTCGGGCAGATCGACAACAAGCTGCTGGACCAGGAAAAGAGCCGGCCGTCCCTGCCTGGCCAGGCGCCCTCACCCTCGCAGACCAGGCCCGGCGGGACGGCCTCGACCCCGCACTGAACCCGATACCCTCGTCATGGGCTGGCTGAAGAAGCTGCTCGGCACCGCCGCGTTCGACTTCGGCGGCGTGATCGTGTTCTACGCCTTGATGAAGACGCTGGGGCTGCGCGCCGCCATCATCGGCACGCTCCTGTTCGTGCCGATCGACGCCCTGCGCCGGCACAAGCTGCGCATCGGCTTCCCGCGCATCTACATCCTGTCCACCGCCCTGGTGCTGGTGTTCGGCACCATCGACGTGTTCTCCAAGCAGCCGTTCATGCTGAAATACGAGGGGGCGGTGACCGAAACGATCGTCGGCATCGCCTTCGCCATCGGCTCGCGCGGCCGCTCCATCATCGAGGAGCTGGTGGCGCAGCAGCAGCCCGACCTCCGCGTGCCGCACCACCGACGCTTCTTCCAGCTGATCACCCGATCCTGGGCGATCTACTACCTGTGCATGGCCTGCGCGTTCCTGTGGGTGAGCCTGCACTTCACCCTGGCGCAGGCGATCGGCATCCGGCAGGTGGCGGGCCTGCTCGGCGCCTTCGCCATGGCGCTGTTCAGCTTCAGCGGCCGGTTCGCGTTCCGGCTGTTCCAGGCGCTGCGGCTGCTGCCGACGGAGGAGGCGACGGACCAGGGTCCCGTCGCGCTTCCCGCCTCGTCGGAGTCCTGAGGCCGTTCAGGCGACGCTGTCGCGCCGGTCCCGGATCTTCACGTAGGCCACTGCGGCATGCTCGGCGCAGTACGGCTTGCCCGGCGTCGGCTCGCCGCCGCAGAAGCGGAACTCCTTGGTGCCCGGCTCGCCCAGCGGCCAGCAGCAGGTCAGCCCGCCCCGGCGCGGCGTGGCGGACACCGTGCGCAACGCGGCGGGCGCGGCCTCCTCGGCCTGGACGGCACGCGCCGGAGGCTGGTGCGGCGCCGGCAGCGCCGGCCGCAGGGCCTGGACGTTGCTCGCCACCGGCACCGCGACCGCGGCCGCCTGCTCCGGCACCGCGACCACCGGCGCCGGCGTTGCCCGTACGGCCATCGGGACCGGCGGCGGACGCTGCGCCGCGCTCCCCGGCGCCGCCAGCATCGGGCCCGCCTTGTCGTCCAGCGCGGTGCGCTGCGATTGCAGCCCGGTGCTGGCCAGTTCCAGCGCCTTGCGGATCGGCGACGGCCGCGGCGGCAGGGTCAGCCGGTGCGCCTTGCCGACCACCGCGTTCTTGGTGATCTGCATGCGCCGCCCGATCTCGGCGGTGGACAGGCCGTCCTGCCAAAGGCTGCGCAGGCGGCTGATCGACTCCTCGGTCCAATCCATCGCAAGCCTCCTCCGATCTTCTCGACCAGACAAAGGCTAATCCAAATGCTGGGGTCCTCCAACCGACCGACCACACAATGTTGTGGACAAGTCGGTGGAGCAATGCAGGTGAAACTGTGGAATCAGGTGCGCAACATCCGGATCCTGCGTCCATCCACGCCGAGCGAGATTCGTCCCTCCTTCAGGGACAGCGCGTCGGCGCCGAACACCTCGCGCCGCCATCCGGACAGGGCGGGAATGGCCGGCTCCGCTTCGATGGCGAGCCGGTCGATGTCCTCCGACGACGCCAGCAGCTTCGGCGCCACGTCGTGCTGCTCGCTCTTGGCCGCCAGCAGCACCTTGAGCAGCGACACCAGCGCCGGCGACGGGCGCGGCCCGTCCTTGCGCGGCGCAGGCGGCAGCGCGTCCTCCGGCAGGGCCTGAGCGGCGGCGATCGCCTCGATCAGCCCGGCGCCGCTGCGCCCTTCGGCGAAGCCCCGGCTTACCCCGCGCATGGCCGACAAGGCGTCCGCATCGGTCGGCACCGCGGCGGCGATCTCCAGCAGGCTCTCGTCCTTGATCAGCCGTTGCCTGGGCACGTTGACGCGTTGCGCTTCCCGCTCTCGCCAGGCGGCGACCGCACGCAGCACGCCCAGCATGCGCCGGTTGCCGGTGCGCGGCCGCAGCCGCTCCCACAGCGTGTCGGGATCGGGCCGGAAGGTGGCCGGGTCGGACAGGAAGGCCATCTCCTCGGCCACCCAGTCGACCCGCCCATCGCGCTGCAGCCGCTCGCGCAGCTTTGCATATACCTCGCGCAGGTAGGTGACGTCGGCGGCAGCATAGGTGATCTGCGCCGCAGAAAGCGGCCGCCTGGACCAGTCGCTGAAGCGGTGCCCCTTGTCGATCTGGCCGCCGGTCAGCGACGACACCAGGCTGTCATAGCCGACCTGGTCGCCGAACCCCGCCACCATCGCCGCCACCTGGGTGTCGAACAGCGGCGACGGCAGCCGGCCGAACCGGTGCAGGAAGATTTCCAGGTCCTGGCGCGCGGCGTGGAACACCTTGACCACCGCCCCGTCGTCCAGCAGCGGCGCCAGGCATTGCAGGTCGAGCCCGTCCGCCTCCGCGTCGACGATCGCCACCTCGTCCTCGCCCGCCAGCTGCACCACGCACAGCTCGGGCCAGTAGGTGCGCTCGCGCACGAACTCGGTGTCTATGGTGACGAACGGCTCCCGCCGCAGCCGCTCGACCACCGCAGCC
>CAXTMS010000085.1:5362-13999 GCA_964245345.1 uncultured Acetobacteraceae bacterium
GCGTCCAGGGCATCACTCGTGGTAATCAGCGTGGGCTCCGGGAACCGGGGCCGGGCGGGGCGTGGCATGGCCGTCCCTTACACGCAGCGGACGCGGACGCCAAGGAAGCGGGACCGCGTTCCTTGACAGCCGCGAACGGCGCCGGCTTCCTGCCGCCCGTTTCCCGCCTGTTTCCTCGTCATCGGACCGCAAAACCATGCACGCCTACCGCACCCACACCTGCGCCGCCCTCCGCGCCGCCGATGCCGGCCAGACGGTCCGCCTGTCCGGCTGGGTGCAGGCCAAGCGCGACCATGGCGGGCTGCTGTTCCTCGACCTGCGCGACCATCACGGCATCACCCAGATCGTGATCCCGGCCGGCTCGGCGCTGCTGGACGCGGCGGCGGAGGTGCGGGTGGAAAGCGTGCTGACGGTCACCGGCACGGTGGTGCTGCGCGAGGCCGCCACCGTGAACCCCCGGCTGCCCACCGGCGAGGTCGAGATCCGCGCGACGGAGATGGAGGTGCAGTCGGCCGCCGCGGTGCTGCCGCTGCAGGTGGCGGGGCACGAAAGCTATGGCGACGAGCTGCGCCTGCGCTACCGCTTTCTCGACCTCCGGCGCGAGCGCGTGCACCGGAACATGATGCTGCGCGCCGGCGTGATCGCCAGCTTGCGCCGCCGCATGATCAGCCAAGGCTTCACCGAGTTCCAGACCCCGATCCTCACCGCCTCCAGCCCGGAAGGCGCCCGCGACTTCCTGGTGCCGGCGCGTCTGCACCCTGGCAAGTTCTATGCGCTGCCCCAGGCGCCGCAGCAGTTCAAGCAGCTGCTGATGGTGGCGGGCTTCGACCGCTACTTCCAGATCGCGCCCTGCTTCCGCGACGAGGCGGCGCGCGCCGACCGCTCCCCGGGCGAGTTCTACCAGCTCGACTTCGAGATGAGCTTCGTCACCCAGGAGGACGTGTTCGCCACCATCGAGCCGGTGATCGCCGGCGTGTTCACCGAGTTCGGCGGCGGCCGCGTCGTCGACGAGGCTCCGTTCCGCCGCATCCCGTTCGACACGGCGCTGGCCGAGTACGGCAGCGACAAGCCCGACCTGCGCAACCCGCTGCGGATCGCCGACGTGACCGATGCCTTCGCCGGCTCCGGCTTCGGCCTGTTCGCCAAGATCGCCGCCGGAGGCGGCCAGGTGCGGGCGATCCCGGCCCCCGGCGCCGGCGACCGGCCGCGCTCGTTCTTCGACCGCCTCAACAGCTGGGCCCGCGACGAGAAGCAGGGCGGCCTGGGCTACGTCACCTTCGACGCCGAGGGGGCCAAGGGGCCGATCGCCAGGAACCTCGAGCCCGAGCGCTGCGAAACCATCCGCACGCGCTGCGGCCTGTCCGCCGGCGACGCCGTGTTCTTCGTCGCCGGCCCGCGCGACGGGCTGAAGGGGACCGAAACGGTGAAGTTCTCCGGTTTGGTGCGCACCCGGATCGCCACCGAGCTGGAGCTGATCGAGCAGAACGCGTTCCGCTTCTGCTGGGTGGTCGACTTCCCGATGTACGAGCTGAACGAGGAAACGGGGCAGGTCGACTTCAGCCACAACCCGTTCTCGATGCCGCAGGGCGGGCTGGAGGCGCTGAACACGCAGGACCCGCTGGCCATCAAGGCGTTCCAGTACGACATCGTGTGCAACGGCATCGAGCTGAGCTCGGGGGCGATCCGCAACCACCGTCCCGAGGTGATGATCCGCGCCTTCGCCATCGCCGGCTATCCCGAGGCCGAGGTCGAGGCGCGCTTCGGCGGCATGCTGAACGCGTTCCGCTTTGGCGCGCCGCCGCATGGCGGTTCGGCGCCCGGCGTGGACCGCATCGTCATGCTGCTGGCCGACGAGCCCAACATACGCGAGGTGATCCTGTTCCCGCTGAACCAGGGCGGCGAGGACCCGATGATGGGCGCGCCGGCCCCGGTGCCGGACGCGCGCCTGAAGGAGCTGTCGCTGCGCACGGTGCCGCCGCCGGCCAGGCCGGTGCCGGGCGCCACCGCGCCGGTGGTGCCGGAAACCGGGCCCGCCTGACGCCGCCGGGAGATCCGCGGGCTGGCGGGGCGGCATGGCGGTGCTAGGGTCGCCGCGGACCAGCCGGAGCCCCGAACGCATGCACCATCCGACCGTCGCGGGCGTGCCGATCCGGCTGCACGCCGCCTGCGCGCTGCTCGCCTGCCTGTTCGGCGTCGCGGCTTTGCCCGGCGTCGCCGGCGCCGTTCCGGCCCCCGTCCCGGTCCACCCGGCTGCCGGCGGCAGCACGTTGCTCGCCCCGCACAAGGCCACCTACGACCTTGCTTTGTCCTCCACCCATGGCGGCGGCACCGTG
This sequence comes from uncultured Acetobacteraceae bacterium, assembly GCA_964245345.1. Taxonomy (GTDB): domain Bacteria; phylum Pseudomonadota; class Alphaproteobacteria; order Acetobacterales; family Acetobacteraceae; genus Lichenicola. The sequence goes on from CAXTMS010000085.1 coordinate 7,696, forward strand.
GCCGCGACCGGCAGCATGAGCTTCCAGGTCACCGACGCCTGCACCGGCTGGGCGGCGCAGCAGCAGCTGCACCTGCAGCTGGTCACGCGCGAGGGCCAGTCCAGCGACATGCTGTCGACCTACGCCACCCTGGAAAGCAAGGACGGCCGGCACCTCACCTTCGACATGCAGGAGCGCGACAACGGCAGCCTGACGCAGCAGGTGCGCGGCGAGGCCAGCCTGGACGCCACCGGCGCCGGCTCCATCCGCTTCACCCTGCCGCACGTGTCGACCATGACCCTGCCGCGCGGCACCTTGTTCCCGATGGCCCACACCGCCGCGATCATCGCCGCCGCCGAGGCCGGCCGCACCAGCATCGACCCGGTGCTGTTCGACGGCACCAGCGCCGACGGCCCGACCGACAGCTACGTGTCCATCCTCGGCTGGACCCCCGCCCCGTCGCAGTCGGACTACCCGGCGCTGCGGAACCAAGCGTCCGGCCGGGTGCACGTCGCCTTCTTCGCCCGCAAGCCCGGCACCGTGACTCCCGACTACGAGGCCGGCATGCGCTACTTCGCCAACGGGGTGTCGGACCGGCTCGACATGGATTTCGGCGACTTCTCCATGCACGGCACCATGCGCAGCTTCGTGCCCGGCAAGCCGGGCCGGTGCTGAGCCGACGGCTGCCGAGCCGGCCCGGGTGCGCAGGCCGGCCCGGGCGCGCGTGAGCGACCTTCTCGCCGGGGCGCCCGGGCTCGCGGTTCCGGTCCCCGCCGCGCGCCTGGCGCACAGCCTGCGCGCCCGGCACGTGGCGATGATCTCCATCGGCGGCGTGATCGGCGCCGGGCTGTTCGTCGGCAGCTCGGCCGCGATCGCCGGCTCCGGACCGGGCGTGCTCCTCAGCTATCTCGCCGCCGGCATCGTGGCGCTTCTGGTGATGCGCATGCTGGGCGAGATGGCGCTTGTCGCCCCGGACGCGGGCTCGTTCATCGGCCACGTCCGGCGCGGCCTGGGGCACCGCGCCGCGTTTGTCGCCGGCTGGATCTACTGGCTGTTCTGGGCGGTGGTGGTGGCGGCCGAGGCGATCGGCGGCTCCGCGATCCTGTCCGCCTGGGTGCCCTGGCCGCGCCCCCTGATGAGCGTGGCCCTGGTGCTCGGCATGGCCGCCACCAACCTGGTCTCGGTGCGCAGCTACGGCGAGTTCGAGTTCTGGTTTTCCAGCCTCAAGGTGCTGGCGATCGTGCTGTTCTGCGCCCTGTGCCTCCTTGCCTTCACCGGCCTGTTCGGACTGCACGGCGCCAGGGTCGACCGGCTGTGGACGGGCGCCGGCGGGTTCCTGCCGCACGGCATCGGCGCGGTGCTGGCGATCATTCCCACGGTGATGTTCCAGTTCACCGGCGCCGAGATCGCGACGGTCGCCGCCGCCGAGTCAGACGCGCCCGGACGCAACGTGGCCCACGCCACCAACACCGTCGCGGCACGGGTGCTGCTGTTCTATGTCGGCTCGATCGGGCTAATCCTGTGCGTGGTGCCGTGGCGGCAGCTGGTGCCGGGACACTCGCCGTTCGTGGCCGCAATGCGGCTGCTGGGCATTCCCGGGGCGGCGCTGGCGATGTCGATCGTGGTGCTGGTGGCGGTGCTGTCCTGCCTGAACTCGTCGCTCTACGTTACCTCGCGCGTGCTGTTCGAGATGGCGGCGCACCGCGACGCGCCGCCCTGGCTGGTGCGAACCGGACGGGCCGGCGTGCCGCGCCGCGCGATCGGGGCCGGCACCGCGGTTGCCCTGGCGGTCACGGTCGCCTCCACGATCTCGCCCGACCGCGTGTTCGCCTTTCTCCTGAACGCGTCCGGTGCGCTGATCCTGTTCGTCTACCTGTTGATCGTGCTGGCGCAGATCCGGCTGCGCGGCGTCCTGCGTCGCGCCGGCACCACGCCCGCCTTTGCCATGTGGCTGTTCCCCGGATTGTCCTGGGCGACGGCGGCGGTGATCGTCGCGGTGCTGGCGGCGATGGCCGCCGTGCCCGCCACCCGGCCGCAGATCGTGCTCGGAACCCTCACCGTGCTGGTCGTGCTCATCCTGCACCAGCTCTCCAAAGGAAGGCTCACCCGATGACCGACACTCCCGCGCACGACTGGCTGCGGCCACGCCTCGAGCAGCTTGTGACGGAAGCGGAGGCGGCGGGGATCGAGCGCTCGGTCGCGATCGCCGTGCTGACAGACATCGTCACCGGCGATGCCTTCGACGGCGGCCACCTTGCGGGTGACGTCGACGCCTGACGCGCTGCCCGGTCCTGTCACCACCGACCAAGAACAGCGCCGCCGGATCTGGAGGCTGTCATGTACTGGCGGCGCGTTCTGCAACGCGCCGGAGCATCAGGATGGCGCAGGCAACGAGATCTGGGGCTCCCGAGGACTTGGACAGGCGCTCGTAGTCATGAACAAAGCGGCGAAAACGAGCCATCCGACCGAACCAGCGCTCAACCACTCGGCGGCGTGGCAGAAGCACGAGGCTGCGTTCGGCCTCGGGCAGTCGGACAAGCATCCGTCCAGGTTGAGGACAGGTGCCGATCCATGACAGCCCCTAGCCGCGCGGGTGCAGCGCGCGGCGCAGCGCCGCACGGGACCGGTTGCGCGCCACCATCGCCGCGCGCGCGGTCGGCACCCGGTCGAACGCGTGATAGGCACCCGGGAACACGTGCAGCTCGCACGGCACCCCGGCACGGATCAGCCGTCGGGCGTACTCCATGTCCTCCTCCAGGAACAGGTCGAGCGCCCCCACCGTGATGAAGGCGGGCGGCAGGCCGGACAGGTCCTCCGCCCGCGCCGGCGCCGCATAAGGCGAGACGTCGGGACCGCCCGGCTCCCGGCCCAGCAGCGCGGTCCAGCCGAAGCGGTTCTGCTGCGGGGTCCAGACGAACTCGCCGGCGACCGGGCTCGGATCCGCCGCGACCACGGTGCGGTCGTCCAGCATCGGATAGATCAGGTGCTGGAACACCACCTGCACCTCGCCGCGGTCGCGCGCCAGCAGCGCCAGGCCGGCGGCCAGCCCGCCGCCGGCACTTTCCCCGCCCACCGCGATCCGGGTCCGGTCGACCCCAAGCGCGTCCGCCTCCTCGTGCAGCCAGCGCAGCGCGGCGTAGGCGTCCTCGACCGGTCCGGGATGCGGCGATTCCGGCGCCAGCCGGTAGTCCACCGACGCGATCACGCAGCCGAGCTCCGCGGCCAGCGCCAGGTGCTCGGCATCGCGGTCGGCGGCGGCTCCATCCACGTAGCCGCCGCCATGCAGGTGCAGCAGGGCCGGAAGGCGCATGTCGGCGGCGCCCACGGGCGTGAACACGCGCACCGGCGCCTGCGCCAACGGATGCACCGCGATCGAGCCGAGCGCGGGATCGGGCCGCGGCGCCTCGGCGGCGACCCGGGCGGCACGACGGCGACGAGCCTCCTCCAGCGTGTCCGCGGTCAGGATGTCCGCCGGCATCTCGTCCAGCCCGGCCACCAGCTCCGGGTCGATCAGGCCACGTGTCGTCATTGCGTCCGCCTCGCCGGTTCGGGAGATCAGCTGCCGCTGGTGCGGTAGATCGTCGGCAGCTCGCGCGGCCACAGCCACGCCGCGCCGCGCACCCCGGAACTGTCGCCGTGCAGGTTCTGCCGGATCGGCGTGGTGCAATGCGGGCTGATCACGTGCCGCTGCAGCAGCGGCGGCACCTGCGCGTACAGGTGCTTCATGTTGGACAGGCCCCCGCCCAGCACGATCACGTGCGGGTCGAGGATGTTGATGATCTGCGCCAGGCCGCGCGCCAGCCGCTCGACGTGGCGGTCCAGCGCCGCGATCGCCACCGGGTCGCCGGCCTCGGCACGGGCCGGGATCGCGCTCGCGTCGCGGTGGCCAGGCCCGTCGCAGTCCTCGGCCAGGGAAGGCCCGGCCAGGTAGCGCTCGGCGCAGCCGGTGTTGCCGCAGAAGCAGGGGATGCCCGGCGTCTCGTCGGGCTTCGGCCAGGGCAGCGGCGTGTGCCCCCATTCTCCCGCGATGCTGTGCCGGCCCACCAGCACGCGCTCGTTCACCACGATGCCGCCGCCGACGCCGGTGCCGACGATCACCCCGAACACGATGGACTGCCCGGCGCCGGCGCCGTCCACCGCTTCGGACAGGGCGAAGCAGTTGGCGTCGTTCTCCACCTTCACCTCGCGGCCGAGCGAGATGCTGAGGTCGCGCGCGAAGGGCTGCCCGTTCAGCCAGGTCGAGTTGGCGTTCTTGACCAGCCCGGTATCGGGACTGACCGCGCCCGGGATGCCGACGCCGACGCTGGCGGATCCCTTCAGCTCGGCTTCCACCCCTTCCACCAGGTCGCGGATCGCCCGGATCGCGGCACCGTAGTCCAGCGGGTTCGCCACCCGCCGGCGCAGGGTCTCGCAGCCGTCGTTGGCGATGGCGATGATCTCGATCTTTGTCCCGCCGAAATCGATCCCGACCCGGAAATCCGCCATGTCTGCCTCGCACAAACCCCAGCCTCACCGGTATGATGACGCCATGGCCGACCCCCCGCAATCGACCTCCCTTCCGCCCGCTTCCTCCCCACCGACGTCGTCTGCCGAGCCGGTAAGGCCGTCTCCCGGCGAGACGCTTCTGGACGTGAAGGGCCTGGGCTGCCCGCTTCCGGTGCTGCGCGCCAACCGGGCGCTGCGGTCGATGCCCGAAGGGGCCCGGCTGCGCGTGCTGGCGACCGACCGGGCGGCGGTGCAGGATTTCCACGCCTTCTGCCGGGAAACCGGGCACGCCCTGGTCGCCTTCGGCGAGGAGGCCGGGGTGCTGAGCTTCGTGATCCGACGCCGCCCCGACCCGGCTGGCTGAGCACGCCGGCACCGGCCCGGCCGGCCGGGCGTGCCGGGGCTTCCCGGGACCGGGAGTTGGCGTTAATCCGTGCCGCACCAAGCCCCGTTCCCATGGCCGCCGGAGGTCCGATGTCCGAATCCTTGTCGTCGCTCTCGTTCGAGGATGCGCTGGGCGAGCTGGAGAAGATCGTGCGCGGCCTCGAAGGCGGGCAGCAGAAGCTCGAGGACGCGATCGCCTGCTACGAGCGCGGCGCAGCCCTGCGCCGCCATTGCGAGGCAAAGCTGAACGAGGCCGAAGCCCGGGTGCAGGCGATCGTCGAGCGGGCGGACGGCACGCTGGCGACGCAGAAGCTGGACTGAGGCGGGCGCCATGACGCAAACCACCGCCGCCGGCATCCCGTCCGGTTCCGCGCTGACCGGCATGGTCGAGCCACCCCCGGGCGAGACCGCCGCCGGCATCCCATCCGGTTCCGTCCACGCGCCGCATCTGTCGGTCCCGCGCTCGCTTGTTTCGGCCGGCCACGAGGCCGGCGGAACGATCAAGGCGGTGCTCGGCCACCGCGCGGCCGCCATCGAGGCGGTGCTGGACCGGATGATGCCGCCCGTGCCCGGCTCGGAAGCCCGGCTGGTGGAGGCGATGCGCTACGCCACGCTCGGCGGCGGCAAGCGCCTGCGCGGGTTCCTGGTCACGGAGGTGGCGGAGCTGTTCGGGGTCGAGCAGGCCCGCAGCCTGCGCGTCGCCGCCTCGGTGGAGATGCTGCACGCTTATTCCCTGGTGCATGACGACCTGCCGGCGATGGACGACGACGACCTGCGGCGCGGCCAGCCATCCGCCCACATCCGCTTCGACGAGGCCACCGCCATCCTGGCCGGCGACGCGCTGCAGACCCTGGCGTTCGCCGTGCTGGCCGACCCCTCGACCCATCCCGAGCCGCAGCCGCGGATCGAGCTGGTGGCGGCCCTGGCCGACGCCGCCGGCGCGCCCGGCATGGTCGGCGGGCAGATGATCGACATGGAGGGCGAGGGCCGCGCGCTGGGCCTGCCCGAGGTCGAGCGCCTGCACGCGCTCAAGACCGGCCGGCTGATCCGCTACAGCGCCGAGGCGGGCGCGATCCTGGGGCAGGCGCCGCTCCCGGTGCGGGACCGCATCGCCGCCTATGGCCGCGACCTCGGGGCCGCGTTCCAGGTCGCGGACGACGTGCTGGACGCGACCGAGACCGCCGAGCAGCTGGGCAAGACCGCGGGCAAGGACGCGGAAGCGGGCAAGTCCACCTTTGTGGCGCTGCTGGGCATCGAGGGCGCGCGCGGGGAAGCGGACCGGCTGGCCCGGGCGGCCTCGGCCGCGCTGGACGGCTTCGGCCCGGAAGCGGACCGGCTCCGCGCGCTCGCCCGCTACGTGGTCGAGCGCCGGAACTGAGGGGGAGCGGCATCATGACCGCCAGGTACCCCCTTTTGGACCGTGTTCTGAGTCCACGCGACCTGCGCAACCTGTCTG
>CAXTMS010000086.1:0-13959 GCA_964245345.1 uncultured Acetobacteraceae bacterium
AGGAGGCGGCGGGGCTTTCGGTATCGGTCGGGCACTCGGAACCCAAATTGCGTCGTCGCGCCCCCGCATCCCCGGCGAGGGCGTGGTTCAGGCGACCTGGCATGGCCGTCATGCCCGCCGCAAGGATCCGGATCCGTGCGTTCCGCTGCTCCGGTCGGGTCGTTAACCCGGTGATCGAGTCACATGCGGTCCGGCTCCCGGTTGGTTTGCGTCCGCGTCGGCAACGGGGCGGACGCTGATCGAGGTCCAGGTGGGAACGCCAGCACAACGGCCGGGCGAGAAAAGGGGGTGCAGGCGGCCGGGTGCGACGGGTCCCTGGCGGGAATGGTTGGTCCGGCTAGGATGCGGGCGACGCTCGGGGAGGACGCGCTTGACCGGACGGAGCCTTGTCGACATCTCGCAGCTGCTTCGGACCGGACTGCCGGGGTGGCCGGGTGACACGCCGTTCGGGTCTGAGGCGACCTGGAGCCACGGGCCCAGCTGCCCCGTAAGGGTGTCGCGCTACACGGCCTCGACCCATGCCGGCACCCATGCGGACGCGCCGCTGCACTACGACCCGGACGGCGTGGCGATCGATGCCCTGGCGCTCGATGCCTTTGTCGGGCCGGCTCGCGTGCTCGACCTGCGCGGTCACGGCGGGGTGATCACGCCCGAGCTGGTGGCGCCTGCGTTGGGCGGGCCGCCGCGGGTGCTGTTCCGCACCTACCAGCGCTTCCCGCACGAGACCTGGCACGAGGCGTTCGTGACGGTGGCGGCGGACACGGTGGCGCTGCTCGCGGCCGGAGGCGCGGTGCTGATCGGGATCGACTCGCCGTCGGTCGACCCGCAGGAGGCGAAGGTGCTTCGGGCGCACCAGGCCGCCCGCGACGCGGGGCTGCGCATCCTGGAAGGGCTGGTGCTCGACGGGGTGGAGGCGGGCGACTACGAGCTGATCGCGCTGCCGATCCGGCTTGGCGGCCTCGATGCCGCGCCGGTGCGTGCCGTGCTGCGGCCGCTGTCCTGATGCGGCGCCCGTGACCGGGATGCTGTCGCGCGACGACATGCGTGCGGCGGACGCGGCCGACCCGCTGGCGCCGGTTCGGTCGCGGTTCGAGTTGCCGGAGCGGGGCGTCTACCTCGACGGCAACTCGCTCGGCGCGCTGCCGCGGCAAACCCAGGCGGCGGTGGCGGAGCTGGTGGGGCGGCAATGGGGGCGCGACCTGATCTCGAGCTGGAACAGGCACGACTGGATCGGCATGCCCGCCCGGCTCGGGGCGCTGATCGCGCCGCTGGTGGGTGCGGAGGCGGACGAGGTGATCGCGTGCGACACCACCTCGGTCAACCTGTTCAAGCTGATCGCGAGCGCACTGGACGCGCAGCCGGGCAGGCGGACGATCCTGTCGGAGCCGGGAAACTTCCCGACAAACCTTTACATGGCGCAGGGCGTCGCGCGGATGCGGGGCGACGTCACGCTGCGCCTGGCGGATGCGGACGACATCGCGGAGGCCGTCGACGACAGCACCGCCGTGGTCGTGCTCACCCACGTGCACTACAAGAGCGGCCGCAAGCTGGACATGGCGGCGATCACCGGTGCCGCGCACCAGAAGGGTGCGCTGGTGTTGTGGGACCTCAGCCACAGCGCGGGCGCGGTGGAGGTGGCGCTCGGGCGGTGCGACGTCGACCTGGCGGTGGGGTGCGGCTACAAGTACCTGAACGGTGGCCCTGGGGCGCCGGCGTTCCTGTTCGTGGCCCGGCGTCTGCAACACAGGCTGCATCCGCCCTTGTCCGGGTGGATGGGCCACGCCTCGCCGTTCGCATTCGAGGACGAGTACCGGCCCGGCGACGGCCTCGTCCGGTTCCTGTGCGGCACGCCCCCGGTGATCGGCATGGCGGCGCTGGAATGCGGGCTGCTGCAGTTCGAGGGCGTCGACCGAAGCGCGATGTTCGCGAAGTCGCGTGCGCTGGGCAGCAACTTCATCCGGCTGATGGCGCAGGAATGCGGTGGGTTCGGCTTCGCACTCGCCTCGCCCGTCGACGATGCCTCGCGCGGCAGCCACGTCAGCTACGCCCATCCCGAGGCATATGCGATCTGCCAGGCGCTGATCGCGCGTGACGTGGTCGGCGACTTCCGCGCGCCCGACCTGCTGCGCATGGGGTTCTCGCCGCTCTACACCTCCCATGTCGACGTGTTCGACGCGGTGGCGGCGATCCGCGCGGTGATGGCGGAGCAGGCCTGGGATCGGGCGGAGCACCGGGTGCGGGCGCGGGTGACCTGAGAAACGGAGGCGGCGCGTCCGGCTTGGCCATGCGGACGGCCGCAGCTGCACCAGGACCGGGCTCGCCAGGCGTCCGGCAACCTCGACTTTTTCTTCAACTGGCATCTGGCGTGCGGCTGCGCGAAAGGCTTCCGCATGTCCAGGCCTGTAGCGCGTTTCAGGCAATGTCGTCGCGATTGATGCCCTGGACGCGCGTTTGCCTGACTGGCCGACATCCCTCCGAATCATCAAGATATCGTTATTCTTGCTTGTGAAGGGTTGCTCGGCGCAAGGGCGGAGGAGCAACAATTTGTCGGAGAAAAGCAAGACCGGAGGAAAAGTCGTGAAGCTTTCGAAACATCATTCCGCCTTGTTCCCGGCCGTGGCGTGCGTCGGGTTGCTGGCCGCGACCGGAACCGCAGCGGCGAACAACGCGGGCATGCCGACCATTCCGCTGGCGCTCACCAACAATTCCGGATCGGGCGCGGATCTCTGGATCACCGTTCTCGGAATGTCGAACAACACCTGGTATAGCGTCACGGACGCGAACGGCGACGTGCAGGCGGCGCCGCACGTGACCGGGCAGTCGCAGGCATACTCCTTCGACGTCGGTTCGGGGCAGAACGTGTCGCTGCAGGTTCCGCAGCTGATCGGGGCCAGGATCTACGTGTCGATCGGAGCGCCGCTTACTCTGGATGCCGGCAACGGCGTGCCGGGAAGTCCCGCAGGCTGGGTCACGAGCGATCCGAACTACGCGACGGCGTTCGACTGGATCGAGTACACCTGGACGCCGGGCAGCGGCAACGGTTCGTTCGGCGGCAACACCACGCAGGTGGACATGTTCGGGCTGGCGCTGACCATGAGCCTGAGCGGCAACGAGGGGACGCTGACCAGCGGGTTCAACACCGCGCCGGGCAGCTCGGCCAGGAGCACGATCCTGTCGCAGATGAGCAACGCCGGCTCGCCCTGGAGCGCGCTGGTGGTGCGCGACGGAAACGGCACGCCGCTGCGCGCGATCTCGCCCTACCACGGCATCGAGAACGGGGTGTTCCCGAGCAACGAATACCAGGGATACCTGGATCAGGCGTTCTCGGCATATCCGAACGGCGGGCTGTCGACCACCTCGGATGGGGGAACGTTCACCGGCTATACCGCCGGCAGCGCCATGGTGTTCACCAACACGCAGAACGGCGAAAGCTTCCAGGTGCCGGAGCCGTCCACCTACACGCTGCTGACAGGCGGGATCGCGGCGAGCCCGGCGCCGACGGATCCGACGCTGCAGGCGCAGGCGGCGCAGATCGGTGCGCAGCTGCAGGCGAGCCTGTTGCGGACCACGCTGCTTGCGGATGGCGGGGCACTGCTGGCCTGCAACACCGGGAACTTCTATCAAGCAGCGCCGACGGACGAGTACTCACTGATCCTGCACCAGAACGCGCTCAACCAGCACACGTACGGGTTCGGGTTCGACGACGAGTGCGGGCAGAGCAGCTATATTGCGGTGACGAACCCGACGACCATGACCCTGACGGTCGGGCCGCTGAACTGAGGGTCGCCGGACGCCGCGCGAGCCGGATGCGGCGCACGCGGCCAGACGGAAAAGGGGGAGCGGCCGGGAAGGGTGCCGGCGGCTCCCTCTGCGAGCGGCTACTCCGGCTGGATGCCGTGGCTGTTCTGGAATCGCCTACCCGAGCCGCAAGGACCTGGTTCGTTGCACCGTCGATCCGGGCAGCCCGATATCATCCATTCCAGGGACAGGCGGAACAGCCGTCCCAGTTCCTTGCCCGTCAACCGTTCCGTGCGTCCAGGCTTCAGCCTCTTCATGCCACCCTAGCGCGGTTCGAGCCGACACAGGCTCCGGTTGTCACGGTCAAGATAGTCCTGGAACATGGCGCCAGGTTCCTGTTCCGGCGCCTGGTCGAACGCGGCAGCGCCGACGCCGTCAAGCAGCGCCAGAGACTGCGCCTACTGCAGGCGGAACTGGCAGCCGTGCTCTCTACGGATCGAGGCCCGCGAGAACTACACGCTGTTCAGGGTGCCGATCCGCGCGCGAGGCGGGTTGCAACCCAGTCAGGTAGAACAGGATGATGTTGCGGTCGATCCGGCGTGTCAGATCGCAGTCGTGGAAGCCGCCGTTCCACCGGATCAGTTTTCGCGAAATCACCGGCTTCGAACAGTCGATGTCGAAGCACACGAAGCACCGCTGCTCGAACTGGGCTCTTTGAAGTCGATGCGCCGGTCCCGCCCGACGCGACGCACGAGTTCAAACCCGATCGGCACGCGACAGAAGAACGGGCTGGTATCGATCTAGGCCGTCGAGCCCGAGCTTGAGTTCGGGATCGACGAAGATGAACTCGTCGACGCCGGTGAAGATGACGACGTCATAGAAGCGGAGCATCTGTCCGGTGCCATGACAGGCATCAGGCGATGCGGTAGCGCAACCGGCTGAGCCTGGACCGATCGGAACGACGCGTCGCGCTGAGCAGGGGTCGGTGCGGGCTTTTCGTTTCGTGGTTGCCGTCGTGTTGTGCCGGACCCCGCGTCAACGCGGCCGGGACGATCACCGATTGTGGAGGAATGCCAGTCGTTACCGCCTGTTCCGGCGGCAGGACGCGCCGCGTTGGACGGCGCGGCCGGCTGCGGACCGTTCTCCGATTCGCTTGCGGTACCGACACCCGCTCCCTGCAGCGGGCTCAATGGGCGGCGGCGGAGCCCGGCAGGTCATCCGGCTCGGCGATGCTGTCCAGGTCAGGGCGAGGCAGCCCGCTCCGGACGCCCCAGAAGCAGAAGCCGAGCGACACCACGCCGACCACTGCCATGTCCCAGCCGAACGGCAGCAAGCCCAGGCCGCCGAACTCGTGGCTGCCGAGCAGGGACAGCAGGGCCATCGTCACCAGGTAGCAGACCAGCCAGATCGCGGCGCGCAGCTCGGCCAGCAGGGCACTGGCGGAGGCGCCGCGTCGGTACCAGACGTAGATCGGCAGGGACACCACCAGAAGCAGGATGATCTCGGCGGTGAGCGGCCAGCGGGCCCAGAACAGCAGCTCGGAGGCGACCACGAAGGCGAGGGGGCCGAGCACGCCGATCGCCGGCACCCGGACCGGGCGGCGCAGGTCGGGAGCGGTGCGTCGCAGGGTGAGGGCCGAGATCGGCAGCATCAGATAGGAGATCACGGTGGCGACCGAGATCGCGGCGGCGAGCGAGCCCCAGCCACGGAAGAAGTACAGGAACACGAAGGCGACGGCGAGGTTGAACCACAGCGCCGGACGGGGCGCGCCGTGGACGGGGTCGACGCGGCCGAGCACGGCAGGGGCGGTGCCGTTGCGCTGGGCGCCGACCACCATGCGGGCGGTGCTGGCCATGTAGGCGGTGCCGGTGCCGCTGGGGGACAGAAACGCGTCGAAATAGAGCAGGATCGCCAGCCAGTTCAGGTTGAAGGCGAGGGCGAGCTGGGCGAAGGGGGAGGAGAAGGTGACGTGCTGCCAACCGCCGGCGGAGGCGACCCGGGCGGGATCGACCGCGCCGAGATAGGCGACCTGGAGCAGCAGGTAGACCACGGCGGCGATCGCCACCGAGCCCAGCACGGCGAAGGGGATGTTGCGGTCGGGGTTGCGGGTCTCGCCGGCCAGGTTGAGCGCGGTCTGGAAGCCGTTGAAGGCGAAGATGATGCCGGACGTGGCGACGGCGGTGAGCACGCCGGCGCCGCCATAGGGCAGGAAGCCGCCACCGCCGGGGCTGCTGCCGGAAATGTTGCCTGGATGGAACGAAGACGCAATCAGGGCGATGCCGGTCAGGGCCGGGACGATCAGCTTGAACACGGTGATCAGCGTGTTGAAGCGGGTGAACAGGGTCACGCTCCAGAAGTTGAGCAGGAAGTAGAGCACCACCAGCAGGCCCGCGAGCACCAGCGCAACCGGGGTGAGCTGCTCGTTCACGTAGAGGCCGTGCGCCCAGCTGTATGGCCAGGAGCTCATGTACTGGATGGAGGCTTCGGCCTCGACCGAGATCGAGCTGGCGATGGCGATCCAGTTGGCCCAGGCGGCAAGGAAGCCGACCAGGGGCCCGTGGGTGGCGTGGGAAAAGCGCACCATGCCGCCCGGCACCGGGAACATGCCGCCAAGCTCGGAGGCGAGCCAGCCGATCACCAGCACCACCGCGGCGCCGATCAGCCAGGCCAGGATGGCGCCTGGGCCGGCAATGGTGGCGGCGCGCGCGGCGCCGAACAGCCACCCGGAGCCGATGATGGAGCCGATGCCGGTGAACAGCAGCGCCCAGCCGCCGATATCGCGCTTGAGCGGCCCGGTTTGGGGGGGAAGCGACATGGACGCGGATACTCCCTGGACTGTCCTGCGGCTGCGGACGGCAAGGACACCGCGACCGGCGCGCCGCGTCCACTGCCGGGACGCTGGCGCGCATGGCAGGTATGCCGCGAAGGGAGGCCGATGGCTACTGCGTGCGCAGGAGCAGTCAGGGCGTGGAGCCTGCCGATCACCCCGGTCGGCACGTCGGGGGACAACCGGGGTGGTGCTGCACGAATCAGTGCGGGGATCAGTCCTTGGGACGACGGCTTGGCATCTCCCCGGCCGCGACCAGGGCGCAGGCGATCGCCACCGTGCGCCGCGCCTGGTGGCGGACGGTGTCGAAATCCTCCGGGCGCGGCGGGCTGTTCTCGCTGCCGACAATGGCGGAGGCGCCATAGGGGGAGCCGGCCTCCAGCATGGCCTCGTCGGTATAGCCGGTGGGCACGATCACCATGCCCAGATGCGCCATTGGCGCGTAGAGCGACAAGGTGACCACCTCGGTGCCGCCATGCGGCCAGGACGCGGTGGCGAACGCGCCGCCGACCTTGCCGGCCAGCGCGCCCCGCTTCCATTGCGGCCCAAGCTGGTCGAGGAAGTTCTTCAGCTCGGTGGCCATGGCGCCGAAATAGCACGGCGTGCCGAACAGGATCGCGTCGGCCCATTCCGCATCCTCGTGGGTGGGCTCGTCGTAAAGGGCGTTCTGGCGGGCGGCGTTCTCGGTCCAGCCCTTCACCTTTGCCATGGAGGCGGCGTCCGCCACCTCGCGGGCGCGGCGCACGCGCACCTCGGCGCCGCCGTCGCGGGCCGCCTCGGCGGCGGCGGCGGCAAGCGCTTCCACCGATCCGGATCGGGAATAGTAGACGATCAGCAGGCGGGTCGGATCGGCGGCGGGATCGGGCAAGCGGGGAACTCCTGAGCCGCGGCAGGCTGCGGCGGCGACGGATAGGTGTTGCCGCGGCCGGAACGATGGAAGGGCAATGGGGTGTCACATGTGCTTCAGCTTGGCCGCCTTACGGCTATTTTCAGGAACCTGCTGCCAATCCTGCTCCAGGCTGCCTGACACGCGACGGCGCTTGCGGCTAGGTCGCGACGGCGGGATGCCTCGCCCTGCCGCCGTCTTGTTGCTCCAGGCCGGGCCGATCCTGGCTGCATCGCCCGGCGGTCCGCCGGGCGGGAAACCGACAACCCGTCCCGCCAGGTTCCTGCCGATGCCGCGATCGATGCAGCAGCCTGATCGGCTATGGCTACCAGGTCGTCGACCTGGCTGTCGGGCTCCGCAGCTTCGGCGACCTGCTGAAGCAGGACAAGCGCTACGTGACCTGCGCCGTGCAACTGGACAACGCGCATCCCAAAACGTTCTTGTTGAAATGCCGGGCGATGACCTGAGATGGGCACGGAGGTGGGTGCGCTCGTGCTGCTCGCCGGCGCGATCCTGCTGATCGCAGCCATCCTCGGCCCCCTCCGGACCGGCCGTCTCATCGCCTCCGCCATTCCGCGGGATGGAACGGTCGTGCGGCTGAACGCCGGCGGTTCGCATCCCGAGATCGCCTTCCATGCGCTGGACGGGACGATCATCGATCACTCATGGGGTGGCCTGATCGTGGGGCATCGCGTTGGGCAGGCAGTGCAGGTGCTATATGATCCGGTCGATCCCCCGGGCAGCGCCCGGGCGCGCAGCTTCGGCAGCCTGTGGGGCGGCAGCCTCGCCCTGACAGTGTGCAGCGCCGGACTGACAGCACTCGGGCTTGCATCGCCTGCCCAGCCGTCAAAGCTTCATGTCAAAGGGCGCTGAAGGCTTCCTTGCCGGATAGAAGAAGCGATTGCCATGTTCCCGAGACCGTGTGGCTGGACGGGCGGGACGTCGGGAACCACCGGGTTGAACGTCGATATCTTCGACGCTGCCGGAGGCTGGATCGACCTCCGCGACCGTCGACCAAGTCGCAGAACTTTCGCTTCCGTGTGACGCTGCCCAAGGTCGGCAAGCTGGAAATCCGGCCGGAGACGCTCGAAAGGGCCATCGGCGGCGTTGCGGCTCCCAAGGTGTTCCCGAACGCCGTCAGCCTTTCCATGACGCCGTTCTTTTGCGGGATATCCTGGCACCCTTATGCGGCTGGGCATCGACCCGCACGCTTCGCCATGCAGGTCGCTTTCGCCCGTCATGAGCCTGTTGCCGGGTCGGGCGGGAACCGGACGCGGTTCTGGTGGCGTGCGGACAGAACCTCGGCCTGCAGGCGGGCGGCGGGATCACCGGGACAGTCGGATACCTCGCCTGAGGCCGCGACCAGGACCGTGGACCGGCTCAAAGAAGGTGCCCGTTGAAGTCGGCATCGTTGCCGCCTATACGACGCCCTGATCGCGCGTCCGGGCCTGGAATGGGCATGCCCGGCCGCGACGGCTGTTCCGGGGCCCGATGGCGGGCCCGGCCCCGAGGGGCGAGGGACGGTCCCACGCGAGGAGAGCGAAATGCCCAAGATGAAGACCAAGTCGTCGGTCAAGAAGCGGTTCAAGATCACCGCGACCGGCAAGGTGCTGGCCGGCCCCGGCAACAAGCGCCACGGCCTGATCAACCGGCCGCAGAAGATGAAGCGCACCAACCGCGGCTCCCAGACGCTGACCGAGATGGACGGCAAGACGGTGAAGCAGTGGGCCCCCTACGGGCTGGCGTGAGGAGCATCTGAGCCATGGCACGCGTCAAGCGGGGCGTCACCACGCACGCCCGTCACAAGAAGGTTTTGGCCCAGAGCAAGGGCTTCGTCGGCCGGTCCTCGACCAACTACCGCATCGCGCTCGAGCGGCTGGAGAAGTCGCTCCAGTATGCCTATCGCGACCGGCGCAACAAGAAGCGCGACTTCCGCGGCCTGTGGATCCAGCGCATCAACGCGGCGGTGCGCGAGCACGGGCTGACATACTCGCGGTTCATCGCCGGGCTGAACAAGGCCGGGATCGAGATCGACCGCAAGGTGCTGGCCGCCATCGCCTACGACGACCCGACCTCGTTCGCGGAGATCGTCGGCAAGGTGCAGGCGGCGATCGCCGCCTGAGCGGGAACGCCTGACACCCGTCATGCGAGGCCGCTCCTCCGGGAGCGGCCTTTTCATTTGCAAGGGCCGCTAGGCCAGGCACAGCCCGGGAAGCGGCCTGGCCACAGGCAAGCCGCCCGAAGCGGAGCGGGGCCAGGAGCGCCGGACCAGGGCGCCGCTCAGCGGTCCCGGCCTGAACCAGCCGATCAGCGCAGTGACGGCCGCATCGTCCGTCCACAGGTTGACCGGGCCACCCCGCTTGATCAGCGTCCTGGCATAGTCCACCGCTTCGGCGTCCGAGGCGCAGTCGACGGCTGTCGTCTTCTGGACGAAATCGGCCTCGTCCATCAGGTAGACGCGGTAGCGTGCCATCGCGGATTCCGTGGATGCTAGGCGGAAGGACGGAGCGCCTTCCAGTCGCCGGCGCCCGGTTGCAGAGAAGCACGAGCCGTCGATAAGCGTTTTATTAACACGTCTCTCCATTATGTGATCTTAAATTTGATCACGATTTCGATTCGAAACATCCGGCAGGATGGGCCGTCCGTGCACCTGATCCGGCACACCTTGGGGATGGCGTGCCGGCAGTCGATCAGGGGATCTGGCGTCCGATGGCCTGCTCGACCGCTGACACCGCATCGTCCGGGATGAGCAAGCCCTGCGGCGCCGCCTTGATCGCGTTGCCGACGAACGGCACGAGGTAGTCCAGGGTGTTCGGATACATGTCCTGTTGCCGGCCACGGCCGAAGGCGATCACTCGGCCGGACATGGAGCAGTTCAGGCTGGTGCCGTCCGGGGTGCTTTCG
Source organism: uncultured Acetobacteraceae bacterium (assembly GCA_964245345.1). Taxonomy (GTDB): domain Bacteria; phylum Pseudomonadota; class Alphaproteobacteria; order Acetobacterales; family Acetobacteraceae; genus Lichenicola. Next base: position 10,356 of record CAXTMS010000086.1, read on the forward strand.
GTGTAGGTGGCGACCGGGACGTCGAGCTCGGGCGCGCGCACACCGCTGATGGCGTTGCCGCTGGCATCCAGCCCGTCACCAGCTTGGGCACGGTGCCGATGGCCTGGAGCAGCGGCGCGTGCAAAGGCATAAACCTCGTTGCGCACCCAGCCTTAGAGCTGGGCGAAGCCGGCGTCGAGCAGGTAGCGGCCGGGAAAGGTGCTGAGCTGTGCGCCAGCGAGGCAGATGGCGTAGTCCTCGACCATGGTGGTGCCGCCAGCCGCAGGGTGTCGGCGGCGTTGGCCTCCGGAGGTGGTCTGCTCGACCACGACGTGGGCCGGCCCGGCGGCCTCGCAATGGCGGTAGTGGTCGTCGTCGGCGTCGCTGTCGGCGCGATAGGCCTGGCGGGCGTCGCGGTAGTCGGTCTGCGACTGGGTGGCGAGGATGGCGGCGTTGCGCGAGCGCAGAATGTTGCTTGGGTCGCCGGCGACGGGCAGGGCTGCACTGGTTCAGCGGCGCTTGGATGCCGAAGCCGGAACCGATCAGGTAGCCGTCGAAGATTGATCCCCTTGATGCGCGGGGTGACGGCGTTGATGTAATCGACTAGGTCGATCGCGCTTTGCGAGTGGCCGGCGGCGTAGACCGCCTTGACCGCGTAGCCATACAGGGGGTTGTCCGAGCCGGCGCTGCGCACGAGCGAGGCGGTCTGGCTCAGCACGTCGTAGAACAGCCCGTCCTCAGTGGCGTGGCTGGCGCCGCCGGGCGCCTGGCGGACGTCGCCTCGAACCCCGTCATGACTCGTCCGCCGAGTTCGGTGAAGGCCTGAAACGTTCCGCCAGCCACCGTTCCCTGGTCGTGCCGGCCGTGATCGGCTAAGGCAGTCGCCCCGTTTCCGGTTCGAATCGGGTTTCCAAAGGGCCGATGCCCTTTGGCGGGTCCAGGGCGGCGCCCTGGCCTTTGCTGCTTGAGGTCAAACGATGCCCGACGATCTGGACGCGCTGAAGCAGGAGGTTCTCGCCGCCCTGGAGGCGGCTCCGGATCATCGTGCCTGGGATGCGGTGCGGGTCGGCATCCTCGGCAAGTCGGGGCGGCTGACGGCGCTGCTCAAGGAGCTGGGACGGGCGGCGCCCGAGGAACGACGCGCGCGCGGAGCCGCGCTGAACGCGCTGCGCGACGAGCTGGGCGTCGCGATCGAGGCGCGTGGACGGGCGATCGAGGCGGACGCGCTGGAGGCGCGGCTCCTGGCCGAGCGGGTGGACGTGACGATGCCTGTGGCGCCGGAGCCGCCGGGGCTGATCCACCCGCTGAGCCGGACGGTCGAGGAGATGGTGGCGATCTTCGGGGCGATGGGGTTCAGCGTGGCGGAAGGGCCGGACATCGAGACCGACTGGCACAACTTTTCCGCCCTCAACACGCCGGCGCACCATCCGGCGCGGACGGATCACGACACCTTCTACCTGCCGCCGCTGCCGGGGGAAGAACCGTCGAGCCGCGTGCTCAGGACGCAGACCTCCGGGGTGCAGATACGCACCATGCTGAGCGTGCCGCCGCCGATCCGGATCATCGTGCCGGGGCGGACCTACCGGGCGGACCACGACGCCACGCATTCGCCGATGTTCCACCAGTGCGAAGGGCTGGTGGTGGGGCCGGCCTCGGGTGCGGACGCGATCACGTTGGGGCACCTCAAGGGCACGGTGATCGAGTTCCTGCGGGCGTTCTTCGCCCAGCCGTCGCTGCCGGTGCGGTTCCGGGCGTCGTACTTCCCGTTCACCGAGCCGTCGATGGAGATCGACATCGGCTGGAACAGGCGAACCGGGGAAATCGGCATGGGCGAGGACTGGCTGGAGGTGCTGGGCTCCGGGATGGTGCATCCGCGGGTGCTGGCCAATTGCGGGCTCGATCCGCGTGTCTGGCAGGGCTTCGCATTCGGGATGGGGGTGGAGCGGCTGTGCATGCTCAAGCACGGCATCCCGGACCTGCGCTCGCTGTACGAGAGCGACCTGCGCTGGCTGCGGCATCACGGGTCGAGCCCGTTGTCGCCGGTCGTGCTGCACGAGGGGATCTGACCGGCGATGAAGTTCACCCTGTCGTGGCTGCGCGACCACCTTGAGACCGAGGCCACGATGGAGGCGCTGTGCGCGGCGCTGAACCGGATCGGGCTGGAGGTGGAAGGGGTGGAGAACCGGGGGGCGGCGCTCAGCGGCTTCCGAACCGCGCGCATCCTGGAGGCGGTGCAGCACCCGAACGCCGACCGGCTGCGTGTGTGCTCGGTGGATACCGGGCTGGAGGGTGCCCTGCCGGTGCAGGTGGTGTGTGGGGCGCCGAACGCCCGGGCGGGGATCTCGGTGATCTTTGCGCCGCCGGGTACGCACATCCCCGGCAGCGGCATCACCATCAAGGCAGGCGAGATCAGGGGGCAGCGCAGCGACGGCATGCTGTGCTCGCTGCGCGAGCTGGGACTTGGGCTGGAACATGACGGCATCGCCGAGCTGCCGCCGAACACCACGCCGGGGCAGAGCTACGCCAACTATGCCGGGTTGGACGATCCGGTGATCGAGATCGCGGTGACGCCGAACCGTGGCGACGCGCTGGCGGTGCGCGGCATCGCGCGCGACCTGGCGGCGGCGGGGCTGGGGCACCTCAGGCCGTGGCTGGCGGACACGGTGGAAGGAGCGTTCGACAGCCCGATCGGCTGGGCGATCGAGTGGCCGGACGCCTGCCCGCTGGTGCTGGGGCGGACGATACGCGGGGTGCGCAACGGCCAATCGCCGCCCTGGCTGCAGGAGCGGCTGACCGCCGTGGGACTGCGCCCGATCAGCGCGCTGGTGGACGTGACCAACTTCTTCTCGTTCGACCTGGGGCGACCGCTGCACGTGTTCGATGCCGGAACGGTGTCTGGGGGGACGCTGACGGTGCGGCGCGGCGGCGGCGAGACGCTTCGGGCGCTGGACGGGCGGGACTACGTGGCGGACGCCGAGGACTGCGTAATCGCGGACGCGAAGGGGGTGCAGTCGTTCGCGGGCCTGATGGGCGGCGAGGCGACCGGATGCACGGAGGCCACGACCGACGTGTTCGTGGAATGCGCGCTGTTCGACCCGGTGCGGATCGCGCTGTCCGGGCGCCGGCACGGGCTCCAGTCGGAGGCACGGCAGCGCTTCGAGCGTGGGGTCGACCCGGCGCTGCCGGCGGCGGCGCTGGAGGCGGCGACGCGGATGATCCTGGAGCTGTGCGGCGGCGAGGCGAGCGAGGTGGTGTCGGCGGGACGGGCGCCGGACTGGCGGCGCACCGCGTCGCTCAGGTTCGGCCGCATCGCCGAGCTGGGCGGGCTGGCGGTGCCGGCGGACGAGGCGGTGCACGCGCTGGAGATGCTGGGCTTCGCGGTGCGGGAACGGGACGACGAGCGCGCCGTGTTCGCGGTGCCGTCCTGGCGCAACGACGTCGCGGCACCCGTGGTGCTGTCGCTGCAGCCAGGCTCCGACGGCGACGAGGCCGAGGCGGTGGCGGCGGTGGAGGCGGTGGAAGCGGAAACCGACCTGATCGAGGAGGTGCTGCGTTTGCGCGGGCTGGACAGCGTGCCGCCGGTGACGCTGCCGCCGTTGCGGGTGGTGCCGGCGCCGTCGCTGAC
>CAXTMS010000087.1:0-8306 GCA_964245345.1 uncultured Acetobacteraceae bacterium
TGCTGCAGATGGCGGTGGTGCTGACCTTCGGCGCCAAGGTGCCGGTGGTGAAGCTCGGCCGCATGGCCGGGCAGTTCGCCAAGCCGCGCTCGTCGGACACCGAAACGGTGGACGGCGATGTCCTGCCTTGCTACCGCGGCGACATCGTCAACGGGTCCGCGTTCACCGCGCGCTCCCGGCTGCCGGACCCGGCACGGATGGAAACCGGCTATTTCCAGTCCGCCGGCATCCTCAACCTGCTCCGGGCCTTCGCCGGCGGCGGCTACGCCAACCTTCATCAGGTGCACCGCTGGAACCTGGGCTTCGTCGAGCGCTCCCCGCTCGCGGCGCGCTACCAGGACCTGGCGCAGCGGATCGACGAGACGCTCGCCTTCATGGGCGCCTGCGGCCTGGGGGCCCACGCGTCGCAGGTGGACGAGACCGAGTTCTACACCAGCCACGAGGCGCTGCTGCTGCCGTACGAGCAGGCGCTGACCCGGATCGATTCCACCACCGGCGACTGGTATGGCTGCTCGGCGCACTTCCTGTGGATCGGCGACCGCACCCGCCAGCCGGACGGGGCGCATGTCGAGTTCCTGCGCGGCGTCCGCAACCCGGTCGGTCTCAAGGTCGGCCCCACCACCACCGTTGACGACCTGCTCCGCCTCCTGGACCTCCTCAACCCCCGGGACGAGGCCGGCCGGCTGACCCTGATCAGCCGCATGGGCGCGGACGGGGTGCGCCGGCACCTCCCGCCGCTGCTCCGGGCGGTGCGCAACGCCGGCCGCACGGTGGTCTGGCTGTGCGACCCGATGCACGGCAACACGATCAGCACCGCGTCCAAGATCAAGACGCGGTCGTTCGATGCGATCCTGTCCGAGCTGCGCGGCTTCTTCGACGTGTTCGCCGCCGCCGGCGTCCGGCCCGGCGGGATCCATGTCGAGATGACCGGGCAGGACGTGACCGAATGCGTCGGCGGCGCGCACCAGCTGACCGAGGCGGACCTGGGCAACCGCTACGAAACGTTCTGCGATCCCCGGCTCAACGCCGAGCAGTCGCTGGAGATGGCGTTCCTGGTCGCCGAGGAGCTCACCACCCGGCACCGGGCGGCCGCCCGGTGAACGGGACCCATGGAACCCCCGCCGAAGCGGGGATCGGCGCCCGGACCGACGCCTACTTCAACCGCACCAAGGCGATCGTCGGTCGGTTCGGCGACCGGCGCGTCACCTATGCCTTCTTCCTGCGCCGGCCGGTGATCGCGGCCTATGGCCTGATGACGGGCTGGCTTGCGGAGGTGGCGTCGGCGCGCGGCCTCGAGGTGCAGTGCGAGCCCTGCTTTGCCGAGGGCGACTGGGTGGGCGCGGGCGAGCCGCTGGTCTACGTGTCCGGCAGCTTCGCCGGCCTGGTCGACCTGGAAACGCTTCTGCTGCAGAAGCTGGGGCCGGCCTGCGTCGCCGCGCACAACGCGTACCAGATGTGCCTCGCCCTGCCCAAGGCGCGGTTCCTGGCGATGGAAGCGCGGCACTGCGCCGGGTGGGACATGCAGGAGGCCATGGCCTATGCCGCCGCGGTGGGTGGGCGTGCGGCGCAGCGCGAAGGCGCGCTCGGCTTCACCGGCTGCGCCAACGACGCCACCGCGCATTTCTATGGCGCCGAGGCCGGGGCAGGGACCATGCCGCACGCCCTGATCGGCTATGCCGGCTCGACCCTGGCGGCGGCCGAGATGTTCCACGACGCGTTTCCCGACTCCGACCTCACCGTGCTGACCGACTATTTCGGCCTGGAGGTTTCGGACGGGCTGGCGGTCTGCCGCCGGTATCCCGAGCTGGCCGCGGCGGGGCGGATCGGCGTGCGGCTCGACACCCATGGCGGGCGGTTCCTCGAGGGCCTCGACCCGCAGGCGAGCTATGCCGTGATCGAGCGGCACGCCCCGGGCGCGATCCGTCGCTACCGCAGCGACGCGGAGCTGCGCCACCTGGTCGGCACCGGCGTGTCCGCGGCGGCGATCTGGCACATGCGCAAGGCGCTGGACCAGGCCGGGTTCGACCGGGTCAGGATCGTCGCGTCGTCCGGCTTCGGGGTCGACAAGTGCCGGGTGATGGCGGACGCGGAGGCGCCGATCGACGTGGTCGGCACCGGCAGCTTCATCCCCGACTCCTGGTCGGAAACCTATGCCACCGCCGACATCGTCGCCTATGACGGGGTGCCGAGGGTGAAGGTGGGACGCGAGTTCCTGCTGCGCCGGGTCGCCGAACAGGGCGCGGACGCGGCGCGGTGAGCGAGGAACTGTTCGCGCCCGACGGCGGCTGGCGGGTGCGCATCATCGACCTGTCCGGCGCCTCGGACGACGACGTCATCGAGGAGGTCGGCGGTTTTCCCACCCTGCCGCTGGCGAACGCGTTCTGCCGTGCCTATGTGCGCGACAGCATCGAGCGTTGCCGCGTGCCGGGGGCCACCGACCGCGAGGTGCTGGCCGCCTGGTTCGCCTTTGGCGAGGACGCCGAGGTGATCGAGGCCGGCGAGGATGGCTGGCGTTCGGCGAACGAGCTCGACGTGTTCGCGTCGCAACCCGGCTCGGAGATCGAACGCGACTGGCGCTCGATCGACCCGCGCCGGGCAAGCGCTTCGGACGGCGACGAGGAAGAGGACGACTAGGATCTTGTTGCAGTGAAGCTTCGTTTCGCGCCGAGCCCGACCGGGTTGCTGCATGTCGGCAACGCCCGGCAGGCGGTGGCCAACGCCTTGCACGCCAGGCGGCACGGTGCCGGCTTCCTGCTCCGGATCGACGACACCGACGCCGAGCGCTCGCGCGAGGAGCACGTGGCCGGGATCCAGCACGACCTGCGCTGGCTCGGGCTGGAGTGGGACGAGCTGGTGCGCCAGTCCGACCGCATCGAGCGCTACGGGGCGGCGGCGGCGCGGCTGAAGCAGGTCGGCCGGCTTTATCCCTGCTTCGAGTCCGAGGAGGAGCTGCGCGCCAAGCGCGAGCAACGTTTGCGTCAGCACCGACCGCCGGTGTACGACCGCGCCATGCTGCGCCTGACCCCGGAACAGCGGGCACAGGCGGAAGCCAACGGCAAGCAGCCCTATTGGCGCTTCCGGCTGTCGGACGGCACCGTGTCCTGGGACGACCTGGTGCAGGGACGCACGGAGGTGAAGCTTGCTTCGGTGTCGGACCCGGTGCTGATCCGCGCCGACGGCACCGTGCTCTACACCTTCGCCTCGGTGGTGGACGACCTCGAGCTCGGCATCACCCACGTGCTGCGCGGCGAGGACCATGTCATTAACACCGGGGTGCAGCTCGACATCGTCGAGGCGCTGGGCGGCCGGCCAGACCGGTTCTCCTTTGCCCACCTGCCGCTGCTGCTCGACGAGGCGGGATCGAAGCTGAGCAAGCGGTTCGACGGCCTGTCGCTGCGCGCGCTGCGCCATGACGGAATGGAACCCACCGCGCTGGTGGCCTATCTGGCCCGGCTCGGCACCTCGGAGGACCCCCAGCCGCTGGGGTTCGACGAGCTGGCGGAAAGCTACGACCTGCGGCGGGTATCGAAGTCGCCGGCCCGGTTCGACATGCGCCAGCTGCTGGCGCTGAACCGGCGCGCCATGCACGTCATGCCGTTCGAGCAGGTGCGGGACCGGCTGCCGGAGGGAGCCACGGAAGCGTTCTGGAACGCGGTGCGCGGCAACGTCGACATGTTGTCCGAGCTTCGGCACTGGTGGGACGTGGTCAGCGGCAGCATCGTGCCGCCGGTGCAGGAGGAGGAGCTGGACTTCCTGCTGCAGGCGATCGATGCGCTGCCGCCGGATGCGCCCGAGCATCCCTGGGACGAGACCACGTGGCCGAGCTGGACCGGGGCGTTGCGCGAGTCGAGCGGCCGGACGGGCCGCGCGCTGTTCCACCCTCTGCGGCTGGCCCTGACCGGCGAGGAGCAGGGACCGGAACTGCGTGACCTGCTGCCGCTGATGGGCCATGAACGGGTGAGCGGCCGGCTCCGCATGGCAGCGAGCTGACGCCATGACGCTACATGAACAAGAAGCAATGTGTTAGCATAGGATAGAAGGCTTATTGTGCGTCGCAGAAGCAGCGGCGCGCAAGGATGCGACGCGACACGAAGCACATGGCCGCGTGGGCCGTGTGGACGACACTGGAAAGACTCCTCGAGGAGGAGCACGGCGAACCGGAAGCCGTTCCCATGTCCGGCATCGGGCGGGACGGCGACGGGGCCGTATCAACGAGGCGCGGAATGATCACGAGAGCACTGCCGTTCCTGACCAGGGCATCCGCCCTGGCGGCCCTTGTGTCGCTGACCGGGTGCAAGTACTCGATCCTCGACCCCAAAGGCGCGGTCGGTGCGGCAGAGAAATCCCTGATCCTGACCTCGACCTACGCGATGCTGGTCATCGTGGTGCCGGTGATCATCCTGACCCTGTGGTTCGGCTGGCGCTACCGCGAAGGGGCCGGGGCGCGGTACGAGCCCGACTGGGGCCATTCCGGGGTGGTCGAGATCTTCTGCTGGGGCATCCCCTGCGCGATCATCGCCTTTCTGGGCTACCTGACCTGGGTCAGCACCCATGCCCTCGACCCCTACAAGGCGCTGGACAGCCAGAAGAAGCCGCTGGTGATCGACGTGGTGGCGCTGAACTGGAAGTGGCTGTTCATCTATCCCGACCAGCACGTCGCCACCATCAACGAGGTGGCGTTCCCGGTCGGCACCCCGGTGGACTTCCGGATCACCTCGGACTCGGTGATGAACTCGTTCTTCATCCCCGAGCTCGGCAGCCAGATCTACGCCATGGCCGGCATGCGCACCCAGCTGCACCTGGTCGCGGACCGGGCAGGGACGTTCCCCGGGCTGTCGGCGATGTATAGCGGGCGCGGCTTCTCGGACATGCACTTCAATGCCATCGCCACCACCGACGACAAGTTCGCCGACTGGCTGTCCAACGCCCGCAAGTCGAGCGTTCCGCTCAACACCGGCGACTACGTCAAGATCGCGGCTCCGGAAGAGAAGGCGCCGGTGCAGTACTTCTCGAACGTCGAGCCGAACCTGTTCAACGAGATCATCGCCAAATACATGGGCAAGTCCGAGAGTTTCCACTCCGGCCTGAGGGAGCAGTAGAATCATGTTGGGGAGAATGACCCTCGCGGACGTGGCCATCCTCGACTCGCCGATCATCATGGCGGCGGGCGTGTTCATGGCCCTGGTCGTCGCGGCCATCGTCGGGACCATCACCTACACCAAGAGCTGGGTCTATCTCTGGAAGGAGTGGATCACCTCGGTCGATCACAAGAAGATCGGCATCATGTACATCATCGTCGCCATCGTGATGCTGCTGCGCGGCTTCTCCGACGCGATCATGATGCGCGCGCAGCAGGCGATGGCCTATGGCGGCCATGCCGGCTACCTGCCGCCGCACCATTACGACCAGATCTTCACCGCCCACGGCACCATCATGATCTTCTTCATGGCCATGCCGTTCATGATCGGGCTGATGAACATCGCCGTGCCGCTGCAGATCGGCGCCCGCGACGTCGCCTTCCCGTTCCTGAACTCGTTCTCGTTCTGGATGACCGCGGTCGGCGCGATCCTGGTGAACGTGTCGCTGGTGCTGGGCGAGTTCGGCCAGACCGGCTGGCTCGCCTACCCGCCTTTGTCCGAGCTGAAGTTCAGCCCGGGCGTCGGCGTCGACTACTACGTCTGGTCGCTGCAGCTGACCGGCCTCGGCACCCTGCTCACCGGCGTCAACTTCTTCGTCACCATCGTGAAGATGCGTGCCCCCGGCATGACCTGGATGCGCATTCCCATCTTCACCTGGACCATCCTGTGCACGGCCATCCTGATCATGGCCGCGTTCCCGATCCTGACCGTCACCTTCGGCATGCTGTCGCTGGACCGCTACCTCGGCATGCACTTCTTCACCAACGAGCTTGGCGGCAACCAGATGATGTACGTCAACCTCATCTGGGCCTGGGGCCATCCGGAGGTGTACATCCTGATCCTGCCCGCCTTCGGGGTGTTCTCCGAGGTGGTGCCGACCTTCAGCCAGAAGCGCCTGTTCGGCTACAAGGCGATGGTCTACGCCACCGTCTGCATCACCTTCCTGAGCTTCGTGGTCTGGCTGCACCACTTCTTCACCATGGGCTCCAGCGCCAACGTGAACGCCTTCTTCGGCATCACGACCATGATCATCTCCATCCCCACGGGGGTGAAGATCTTCAACTGGCTGTTCACCATGTATCGGGGACGCATCCAGTACACCTCCATGATGCTCTGGACGATGGGCTTCATGGTCACCTTCGTGATCGGCGGCATGACCGGCGTGATGCTGGCGCTGCCCGGCAACGACTGGGTGCTGCACAACTCGCTGTTCCTGATCGCGCACTTCCACAACGTGATCATCGGCGGCGTGTTCTTCGGCTACATGGCCGGCCTGACCTACTGGTTCCCCAAGGCGACCGGCTTCAAGCTGAACGACAGCTGGGGCAAGGCGTCGTTCTGGTTCTGGCTCACCGGCTTCTACGTCGCCTTCATGCCGCTCTACGTGCTGGGCTTCCTCGGCATGACCCGGCGCATGAACCATTACGACAACCCACAATGGACGCCCTACCTGTGGGTCGCCGCGTTCGGCGCGCTGATCATCGCCGCCGGCATCGCCTGCACGGTGATCGGCCTGGTGGTCAGCATCCGCCAGCGCCACCTGCCGCAGAACCAGGACGTGACCGGTGATCCGTGGAACGGCCGCACCATCGAGTGGTCCACCTCCTCGCCGCCGCCGTTCTACAACTTCGCCGTGCTGCCGCACGTCGACGCGCTGGACGCCTTCAACGAGACCAAGAAGCGTGGCCACGAGGCGCGCGAGACGCCGGTGTACTCCGACATCCACATGCCGCGGAACACGCCGGCCGGGTTCATCATGTCGGTGGCGGCGGGCATCGTCGGCTTCGCGCTGATCTGGCACATCTGGTGGCTGGCGATCATCGGCATGCTGGGCGTGGTCGGCACCTTCATCGTCCGCTCCTGCAACGACGACATCGACTACTACGTGCCGGCGGCCGAGGTGGCGCGGATCGAGGGGCTGCACAACGCCCGGGTGGCGCAGCTGGAGCTGACCCATGTCGCCTGACAGCCTGGTCGCCCATCACGGCGAGTTCGCTGAGGACCATTCCCACGAGCCGAACAACGTGTTCGGCTTCTGGCTCTACCTGATGACCGACTGCATCCTGTTCGCGACGCTGTTCGCGGGCTTCGCGGTCAGCCGGCATCAGTACGCGGGCGACGTCAGCGGCCGCGACATCTTCGACCTCAAATATGTCGGGGTGGAAACGGCGCTGCTGCTGGTCAGCTCCTCCACCTACGGCTTCGCCATGATCGGCGCCTATCAGCACAAGCTGAACCAGGTGCTGGTCTGGCTCGGCATCACCTTCCTGCTCGGTGCCGGGTTCGTCGGCATGGAAATCAACGAGTTCCACCACCTGGTGGCCGAAGGGCACGGGCCGGACCGCAGCGCGTTCCTGTCCGCCTTCTTCACCCTGGTCGGCACCCACGGCCTGCACGTCACCTGCGGCCTGCTGTGGATGCTGGTGCTGGTGGTGCAGCTCACCGTGCTGCGCAAGCCGCTCGACACCCGCTACATCAACCGGCTGATGTGCCTGAGCCTGTTCTGGCACTTCCTGGACATCGTCTGGATCTGCGTGTTCAGCCTGGTCTATCTGATGGGAGTACGCTGATGGACCATCCAGCGCTGCATGGCCATTCGCACAAGACCCACATCGAGGGGTCCGGCGGTGCCGGCCATGCCGGCTTCGGCGCCTATGGCGTCGGCTTCGCGCTGTCGGTGATCCTGACGGTCGCGGCGTTCTACCCGATCATGGTGCCGGGCACGCTGCCGGCCGGCTGGATCGTGCCTCTCGTCGCCACCCTCGCCGTGGTGCAGATCTTCGTCCACCTGGTGTGCTTCCTGCACATGAGCGCCGGGTCGGAGCAGCGCTGGAACGTCACTGCCTTCGGCTTCGCCCTGCTGGTGGTGTTCATCCTGATCGGCGGCTCGCTGTGGATCATGCGCAGCATGAGCATGGGCATGGTCGACCCGGATGTACCGGCGGTGGCCACCACGGGTCACTCCAACATGGGCAACATGAACGGCATGTAGCCGATCCTCGACGTCTGGCTAGTGCTGGCGCCCGCTGTTCCGGCAGCGGGCGTTCTGCGTTCAATGAGGACAGAGCAGGTCCGGGGTCGGACTGCGGTTGCACCCGTTCCAGAATGTCCCCTCAGCCTGTTCATGGTTTGAACCGCTCGATCTGGAAGATGATCAGGCTTGTCGGA
>CAXTMS010000087.1:8406-13785 GCA_964245345.1 uncultured Acetobacteraceae bacterium
TCAGCCTGTTCATGGTTTGAACCGCTCGATCTGGAAGATGATCAGGCTTGTCGGATCCTCGCCGCCGACCTTCGTCTGGACGATCGTTTGTCCCGGCCAGGCGAACAGGAAGGCGCGGACGTTCAGGTCGACGCCGGCGCGCCGTACCAGCCCGGCCTACCGATGCCTGATGGCACCGATGCTCCCGCCGCCGGTGTTCGAGTGGAAGTCGGATCGGTCGGCGGCCACCTCGCGAAACGGTCGTAGCCCTGCCAGCGCAGAATCCGGACAAGGCTTTGGAAGCTGGGCAGGGGAAGCATGTCGTCCTGATGGTCCCAGGACTGTGCCTGCGCCGGACCCAGGCTGGCGAGCGGGCCGACCGTGAGCAGCAGAAACGTTCATCCTACCTCGTGATCTTCCTGGTCCTGCCCAGCCGGGTGATGAGCGCGAACCGCATCGTCATCATGACCGCGACGGTTCCCAGCACCACCGCCAACGCGGTCCACAATCCGGGCGCGCCGTATCCGAGCCGGAACGTTAGCGTCCACCCCAACGGCAGGCCGACCAGCCAATAGGCGAACTGCGCCAGCAGCATCGGCATGGCGGTGTCGCCCACGCCGCGCAACGCGCCGATCGCCGCCACCTGCACCCCGTCCGCCACCTGGAACAGGGCGAGGATGCCGAGAAGCGTAACCACGATCCGGAATGCCGCCCGATTTTCTGGAACCGACTGGTCCAGGAACGCCGACGCCACCAGGTCCGGCGTACACAGGAGCAGCAGCCCGATCGCGCCCATGACCAGCGCCGCCAGGCCGATTGCCACCAGCCCGCCGCGCCGCGCCGCAACCCGGTCGCCGGCACCCGCTGCCAGCCCTACCCGCACGTTGGCTGCCTGGCCGAGCGCCATCGGCACCATGAAGGTGAAGGTGCCGATGCCGAGCACGATCTGGTGCGCGGCCAGAGCCGCGGTGCCGAGCAGCCCGGCCGCCAGGCTCGCCAACAGGAACATCAGCACCTCGCCCGCGATCGTCGCCATGATCGGCAGCCCGAGCCGCAGCAGCGGCGCCAGCTCGCGCCGCTCCGGACGCGGCGGAGTCACAAGCTCCCGCCGCTGGCTCCCATGCAGGCAGGCGAACAGCGCCAGCACCGTGGCCCACAGGGTGGCGACACTGGCGATCGCCGAGCCGCGCAAACCCAGTCCCGGCAGCCCGAGCACACCGTAGATCAGGGCGTAGTTCAGCAGCCCGTTGCCGATCGCCATCGCCGGCGTGATCCGCAGCAGCAGCCCGGCCTGGTCGATCGCCGGCAGGATCGCCCGCACCGTCCCGAGCCCGGCCACGTAGGCCGGCGTTCCCCAGCGCAGGATGCCGAGATAGGTGCCGACGTCGTGCGCCAGCGGGGCCGGCTCGCCCAGCCGGCGCAAGATCGGCTCGGCCAAGCTGAACAGCACGAACAACGGCACCGACAGCACCAGCCCCAGGCATAGCCCGGTGCCATACAGCCCGGCGATGCGCCGCGGCGTGCCTGCGCCGCGCGCCTGCGCCGCCAGGATGCCGGCCGCCATCAGCACCCCCTGCAGCGACGCGCCGATGGCGAAGAACAGCGTGCCGGACAGCCCGCCCGCCGCCACCGCCCGGTCGCCCAGCCCGCCGAGCAGGATCGTGTCGGTTAGCCCCATGGCGATCTCGGACAGGCTGACGATCGCCAGCGGCACCGCCAGGCGCAGCAGGGCGGCGGCATGCCCCATGTTGCCGGCCTCGATGGTCCCGACCGCGTTCATCGCTTCTCCAGCCGGCGTGCGCCGGGTCGCGCTGCTTGCCGCCCCGCGGCCGATGCCGCAAAACCGCCCGATGGCTCAGCTCGCCCTGCATGACAGCCTGACCCGGACCACGGCGTTGTTCGTGCCGCTCGATCCGGCGCATGTGCGCGTGTACTACTGCGGTCCCACCGTCTACGACCTCCCGCACATCGGCAACCTGCGCGCCATGCTGTCGGCCGACGTGCTGGTGCGCCTGCTTCGCGTGCTGTACCCGCGCGTCACCTTTGTGCGCAACATCACCGACGTGGACGACAAGATCAACGCGCGCGCCGCCGAGCTCGGCATCGGCATCGACGTGCTCGCCGACCGGACCATCGTCGAACTGCACGCCGACTTCGCCGCCGCCGGCCTCCTGCCGCCCGACATCGAGCCGCGCGCCACGCATCACGTCGGCGAGATGATCGCCTTGATCGCGGCCCTGGTCGGGTCCGGCCACGCCTATGCCGCCGACGGGCACGTGCTGTTCTCGGTGCGGCGCTTCGCCGACTACGGCCGTCTGTCCGGCCGCAACCCGGACGAGCTGCTCGCCGGAGCCCGGGTGGAGGTGGCGCCGTACAAGCGCGATCCCGGCGACTTCGTGCTGTGGAAGCCGTCCACCTCCGAGCTGCCCGGCTGGGACAGCCCGTGGGGTCGCGGCCGGCCGGGCTGGCACATCGAGTGCAGCGCCATGGCCGAGCGCTATCTGGGCCCGAGCTTCGACATCCACGGCGGCGGCGCCGACCTCCTGTTCCCGCACCACGAGAACGAGCGCGCGCAAAGCCTGTGCGGCTATCCCGGTTCCGGCTTCGCGTCCGTGTGGCTGCACAACGCGATGCTGAACGTCGACGGCGAGAAGATGTCCAAGAGCCTCGGCAACTTCCGCACCATCCGCGAGGTGCTGCAGGACGCCCCGGCTGAAGCGCTGCGCCTGCTGCTGCTCGGCACGCATTACCGCTCGGTGCTGAACTTCACCCGCGACGGGCTGATGGAGGCGCGCCGGACGCTCGACCGGTTCTACCGCGGGATCCGCGCGTCCGGCGCCGACATCGCCGGAGCGGTGCCGGAGGAGTTCCTGCACGTGCTCTGCCAGGACCTGAACACCCCGGGCGCCATCGCCCTGCTGCACCGCATGGCGGACGCGGCGCTGACCGGACAGCGGCAGGCAGGCGAGGGGCTTCTGGCCGCGGCGCGGCTGCTCGGCCTGCTGCAGCTCGATCCCGCGCAGTGGTTCCGCGCCGGCGCGGACGGAGCAGCGGTGGAACAGGCGATCGCGGAACGGCTGGAAGCGCGCCGGGCGCGCGACTTCGGCCGCGCCGACGCCATCCGCGCCCGGCTGCTGGAGGACGGCATCGTGCTGGAGGACGGCCCCGCCGGCACCACCTGGCGGCGCGCGTGAGGGTTTCGGCATGACCGGCCGCGACGGCGGCGCCGCGCTGCGGCCGATCGGCAACAGCCCGGTCGTGGTGCTGGTGCGGCCGCAGCTGGCGGAGAACGTCGGCAGCGTCGCCCGCGCCATGGCCAATGGCGGCCTGTTCCACCTGCGCCTGGTGGCGCCTCGCGACGGCTGGCCGCAGGAGCGTGCCTGGCGTGCCGCGTCCGGCGCAGACCGGATCCTGGACCAGGCCACCGTGCATCCGGACGTGGACCACGCAGTGTCCGACCTGCACCGGGTGTTCGCCACCTGTCCGCGTCCGCGGCACGTAGTCAAGCCGGTGCTGACCGCGCGCGGCGGCGCCGCCGAGATGCGCGCCGTCGCCGCCCGAACCTTGCGCGTCGGCATCCTGTTCGGCCCGGAGCGCGCCGGGCTCGACAGCGACGACATGGCGCGCGCCGACGCGCTGATCCGCTATCCGCTCAACCCCGCCTTCTCCTCGCTCAACCTGGCGCAGGCGGTGATGATCATGGCCTACGAGTGGTGGCTCGCCGCCGACGACACCCCGCCGCGCACGCTGATGACCAACGAAACCCGCGTCGCCAGCAAGAACGAGCTCGGCAACTTCATGGGCCACCTCGTGCGCGAGCTCGACGCCTGCGGCTTCCTGCGCAACCTGCCCAAGCGGCCGGGCATGGTGCGCAACCTTTGGCACTTCTTCGAGCGCGGCGAGGTCACAGAGCAGGAGCTGCGCACCCTGCACGGCGTGGTCACCGAGCTGGCGCTGGGCCGGCGGCTGCGCGGGCGCGACGAGGGCGGTTGAGCTGCCGCGTTGACTTGGCCGACCGCTGCTCCTATAGGCGCCAGCTTACTGCCGGGAACGTGGACGGTCCGGTCGGTGTCGCGCGCGCGGCCCGATGATGCGGAACGCGCCCGCCTAGACCAGATCGGTCTGGGCCTACCGGTGCAACAAGCGGAACACGGCGACGGGTCCCAGGGCCTTGGACGCACGCCGCACAGACGCATCGAAAGGAGCGCGCTCGTGACCAAGCGCCTCGAGAGCAAGTACAAGATCAACCGCCGCCTCGGCGTCAATCTCTGGGGCCGCGCCAAGTCGCCGATCAACAAGCGCGAGTACGGTCCCGGCCAGCACGGCCAGCGCCGCAAGCAGAAGCCGTCCGACTTCTCCGTGCAGCTGATGGCCAAGCAGAAGCTCAAGGGCTACTACGGCAACATCAGCGAGAAGCAGTTCCGCAAGTACTACGACGAGGCGGTGCGCCGGAAGGGCGACACGTCGGAGAACCTGGTGGACCTGCTGGAGCGCCGGCTGGACGCGGTGATCTACCGCCTCAAGTTCGCGATGACCCCGTTCGCCGCCCGCCAGTTCGTCAACCACGGCCACGTGACGGTGAACGGCCGCAAGGTGAACATCCCCTCCTTCCTGGTGCGCGACGGCGACACGGTCGAGGTGCGCGAGAAGAGCAAGCAGCTGGCGGTGGTGCTGGACGCCGCCCAGAGCGGCGAGCGCGACGTGCCGGAATACTTGGAGGTCGACCACCGGGCGATGAAGGGCCGCTTCCAGCGCAGCCCGAAGCTGACCGACGTGCCGTATCCGGTGACCATGGAGCCGAACCTGGTGGTCGAGTTCTACTCGCGCTGACGGCCGCCGCAGGGGCTCTGCCCCTGCACCCAGCCAGAGGGCAGTCGCCTTCTGGACACCCAATCGCTTAAACCCTGGGTTCCAAGGGCGACTGCCCTTGGCCGGGTCCAGGGGCGGAGCCCCTGATCTTGTCTGATCTCCAGTCCGAAATCTCCCGCCGGCGCACCTTCGCGATCATCTCGCATCCGGATGCCGGCAAGACCACGCTGACCGAGCGCCTGTTGCGCGCCGGCGGCGCGATCCAGCTCGCCGGCAACGTGCGCGCCAAGGGCGAGCGGCGGCGCACCCGCTCCGACTGGATGGGCATCGAGCGCGACCGCGGCATCTCGGTCGTCACCTCGGTGATGACGTTCGAGTACGGCGGCTGCATCTTCAACCTGCTCGACACCCCCGGCCACGAGGATTTTTCCGAGGACACCTACCGGACGCTCACCGCGGTCGACTCCGCGGTGATGGTGATCGACGCGGCCAAGGGCATCGAGGAACGCACGCGCAAGCTGTTCGAGATCTGCCGCCTGCGCGACATCCCGATCATCACCTTCGTCAACAAGATGGACCGCGAGGCGCAGG
>CAXTMS010000088.1:0-2804 GCA_964245345.1 uncultured Acetobacteraceae bacterium
CCTGGAAGACGCTCTGCCAGCCGATGGCCGGCACCAGCTTGGCGGAAAAGACCCCTCCGATCCCGGCACCGAGCGGAAAGCCGCAGAACATGACCGAAACGACGGTCGCCCGACGCCCGGGCGGCGCGTATTCGGTCGTGACCGAGATCAGGCTGGGAAGTGCCCCACCAGCATCTCGTGGGTTTGCAGCGGGTAGGCCCGCAGCACGAAGACCCGGCTGTGCGACAGCTTGGTATGGGCGACCTGCAGCTTGCTGCGCCGCCCGGCGATCACCGCCCAGTCCTCGCTCCAGTCGAACTGGAACGCCTCGCCGGGCCCGAACACCAGCGGCACGAACACCCCGCGCCCGGTCGACTGCTGCTCCTGCTGGCGCTCCTGTTTCCAGCTCCGGATGAAGGCCGCCACCCGCGCATACGACCCGTCGTAGCCCAGCACCACCAAGTCAGCGTGCAGCCGCTTGCCGGTTCGGCGCTGCTTGCGCGACTTGGCTGCCTCGGTCGCCAGCCACCCGGACAGCTTGTCGGCGAATGGATCCAGCCGGCTCGGACGCTCGGGAAGCCGGAACCGCGGCTCCTCCGCGCCCGCCCGCAGGTATTTGCGCACCGTGTTGCGCGACAGGCCGATCCGCCGCTCGATCTCGCGGATCGGCACCTGGTCCCGGTAATGCCATCGCCGGATCACACTCAACAACGCCATGTCGATCACTCCGATAAACCCCCGGCCGGCCGCCAGGGGAGTGCTCAGACACGGGTCAACTCTCGATGGAAATCCGACCCCCTCCCGGGTCAGTTCTCAATGCAACTCAACACTTGACCTTCATTCTGCCGCGTTGCCCGTCGCTCGGCGGCAGCTCGGCCTTAAACCTGGAGTCTAGATGCCGAACCCGAACAAATCAAGAACACAGATGCTGAACGTCCTGGCCCCGCCGCACCTCCTGCACTTGCGCCCATCTTCCTCTCTGTCGCCATGTTCGCGTGAACCGGCCATGATCCGTTGCGGTCGGAAGGCCTGGCTTGGCGGAAAGGATCACGGGTGTCTGGTCAGCGCATGGTTGAGGCAACGCGCTCTCCGATCCTGATCACGGTGCTTCTGGCCCTGCTGACGGCGGTCGGCCCGATCTCCACCGACATGTACCTTCCCGCCTTCCCGGCGATGAAGGCCAGCCTCGGCGCGCAGCCGGGCGAGGTGCAGCTGACGCTGGGCGCCTGGTTCCTGGGCCTGTCGTTCGGTCAGATCACCCACGGCCCGCTCGCCGACAGCTACGGCCGCCGCCTGCCGCTGCTGGTCGGCACGATGGTCTACACCCTGGCCTCTGTCGGCTGCGCGCTGGCCGACACCATGACGCACCTGTCCTGGTGGCGTCTCTGGGCCGCCGTCGGTGCTGCCGCCAGCCTGGTGATCCCGCGTGCGGTGATCGCCGACGTGGTGAAGAATGGCGCCGAGGCGGCCCGCATGCTGGGCCGCATGGTGATGGTCATGGGCGTGGTGCCGGTGCTGGCGCCGACTCTCGGCGCAGTGATCGCCCAGCACTGGAACTGGCGCGCCATCTTCTGGATCGCTGCCTTCTACGGCCTGTTGTGCTCGGTGCTGATCTTCCGGTTCCTGCCGGAAACCCTGCGTCCGCACCAGCACGGGCGCCTCCGGGTCGGCAACACGCTGGTCGGCTACATCATCGCCTGGCGCGGTCGCACCTTCCGCACCCACGCGCTGGAAGGCGGCTTCGGCACCTTCAGCCTGTTCGCGTTTCTCGCTGGCGCGCCGGCGGTGTTCCTCGGCCACTACCGGCTCGGCCCCACCACCTTCGGCGCGGTGTTCATCCTGAACGCGTTGGGCTACATCGCCGGCACCCAGGGCAACGCCCGCCTGGTGGCCCGGATCGGGCTCGACCGTGCCATGACCTGCGGCAGCCTCCTGCTGGTCGCGGCCGCCACCGCCATGCTGGTCATGGCGATCGGCAGCCTTGGCGGCGCGGCCGGACTGGCGCTCGGCATGATGGCCTGCATGGTCTCGCTCGGCGTGGTGCTGCCGGGCGCCGCGCTCGGATCAGTGCTGGGCTACCGCGGCGCCGCGGGAGCCGCGTCCGCCCTTTACGGCACCACCGTGTTCTTTATCGGGGCCCTCAGCACCGTTCTGGTCGGCTGGACCGCCCCGGGCAGCCCGGTGGCGATGACCACCCTGATGCTCGCCGGCGCCATGGCCGCCCTGATCTGCGACCGGCAGCGCCCGCGCTGACCGGTCGGCCCCGAGGCGGCAGAATATGCCGGCCGGCAGTTCTCGATAGGTATATATTGCCTAACCAAGCCATCTATATTTGTATGGACTTTCGGTATTCAGGAGTTTACTGTTCGGTTGTCAACTAGATCGTGGAGGCAACCATGTCGAGTTCGGCTGTGTCGGGCGGCCACCACGCCCACTGGCAGCAGATGCAGGCCCAGGCCGGAGCGCAAACGAGAACCGCCACGGCGGGATCGAGCGCGCCGTCCTCCGACCTGACGGACATGCTGGCCGGAGCCGACCCGTCGCAGGCGACCGCACCGCCGCCGCCATCAACCGGCTGGCCCTCGAACGCCAACTCGAACGCCACGTCTGGCGCCAAGTCCGGTGGCGGCGCAGGGATCGGCAGCGCCGCCTCGGCCCTGGTGTCGGGCGTGCATTCGCTGCTCACCAGCCTCCAGTCCGAGCTGTCCGGCGCGGTGCCGACCAGCTCGGCCCCGACCGGTGCCGCCTCGGGCAGCAGTGCCGCCTCGAACCCCTCCTCCTCGAACGGCGTCACCGCGTCCGGCAACGCGTCGGCCGGCTCGGGC
>CAXTMS010000088.1:2904-13704 GCA_964245345.1 uncultured Acetobacteraceae bacterium
TGACCGCCTGACCGCCTACGGCATGCAGGCGGCCGGGCGGCATACCGGCCTGGACCGCCTATCGCCTCGTCCCCACATCTCCAACCGGCTGACCGGCCCGCCGACAATGGCGTCGCGATCCGGTGCAGCCTGCGGGACCGCCTCGGCGTCCCACACCGGAGGTTCCGATGGACCAGGCCCTGCCAGTCGAGGCGGCATCCAGCGCGCTGCGCTTCCCGGTCGAAGGCATGCACTGCGCGTCCTGCGTGCGCCGTGTCGAGCAGGCCATGCTGGCTGTGCCCGGGGTTTCATCCGCTTCTGTCGACCTCCTGTCCGGCCATGCGGAAGCACGGATCGCGGACACGCCGCCGCCCGGCCTCGCCGTCGCCGTCGCCGACGCGGTGGCTTCCACCGGCTTCACCGTGCGCGACGAAACCCTGCGCTTCGCGGTTGAGGGCATGCACTGCGCATCCTGCGTGCGCCGCGTCGAAACCGCGGTCGCCGCGGTGCCGGGCGTCCGCGACGCGTCCGTCAACCTCGCCACCGGCCGTCTCACCGTCCGCCTTGCCGCCCGCCTGCGCGGCGCAGGCGGCGCGACCACGGCAACCGTGATCGACCAGGCGGTCCGCGATACCGGCTTCACGCCGCGGCCGGTCCTCGACGCTTCCCCGGGCACGGAAGCGCCCGACCTCGACGCAACCGGCCCGGATGCTTCGGACCCGACCGGTCCCGCCGTGCCGGACCGGGTGGCCGCCGTGCTGCGACGCGACCTCCTCCTGTCCGTCCTGCTTACCGTGCCCTTGGTGCTGCTCGCCATGGCCGGCCCGCTGCTCGGCCTTTCCGACGGGCTCCCGACCACCCTTCTGTCGTTCGTGCTCGCCACCGTCGTGCTGTTCGGCCCGGGCTGGCGCTTCGTGCGCGGCGGCCTGCGCACCCTGCGGCAGCTGGCTCCAGACATGGACGCGCTCGTGTTGATCGGCACTGGCGCCGCTTGGGCCTTTTCCACCGCCAGCATGCTGCGCCGTCTGCTGTTCCCCGCCGCCCCGGCCGGTCCGCTCTACTTCGAGGCCACCGCCGTCATCGTGTCCCTGATCCTGCTCGGCCGCAGCCTGGAAGCCCGCGCGCGCGGCCGCGCCGGCGACGCCGTGCGCGCTCTGCTGCAACTGCAGCCGCGCACCGCGCGCGTCACCCGCGACGGCGTCGAGCAGGAGCTTCCTGCCGCCGACCTCCTGCCCGGAGACCTGATCCTGATCCGCCCCGGTGAGCGCCTGCCCGCCGACGGGGTGGTGGCGCAGGGCGCCTCGCATGTCGACCAGTCCATGCTCACCGGCGAGCCGATGCCGGTGTCCCGCAGGCCCGGCGACCCGGTGGTCGGCGGCACCGTCAACGGCGGGGGCAGCCTCACGGTCCGCGCCACCGCGGTCGGCCGGGCCACCATCCTGGCCGGGATCGTGCGCGCCGTGGAGGAAGCGCAGGCTGGTCGCCTGCCGATCCAGGCCCTGCTCGACCGGGTGACGCAATGGTTCGTGCCGGCGATTGTTGCCTGCGCCGCGATCACCTTCGTCGCCTGGCTGCTGGCCGGCGCCGGCGTCGGCCCGGCGCTCGGCTTCGCCGTGTCGGTGCTGATCGTCGCCTGCCCGTGCGCCATGGGCCTGGCGACCCCGGTCTCGATCACCGTCGGCACCGCACGCGCCGCAGGCCTTGGCGTGCTGTTCCGTCGCCCGCTGGCGCTGCAGCGCCTGGCCGAGGCGACGATCATGGCCCTGGACAAGACCGGCACCCTGACCCTCGGGCACCCGACCCTGGGCCCGGTTGTGCTGTCGGACGATGGTCTGCTCGACGAGCCCACCCTGCTTGGCCTTGCCGCCGCCCTGGAGGCCCGCTCCGAGCACCCGCTGGCGCACGCGATCACCGATGCCGCCGCAACGCGCGGCCTCCTGCTGCCGGCGGTGGACCGGTTCGAGTCGCGGCCTGGCCTCGGTGTGGTCGGCGTGGTCGGCTCCTACGCCGTTGCGGTGGGCGCGCCGAGGCTGATGCAGGCGCTCGGCCTGGATCCGTCCCCGTTCGAGCCGGCGATCCATCGCCTGGCCGCGGAAGGCGGCTCGCCGGTGCTGGTGGCGGTGGACGGCTTGGTGTCCGCCCTGTTCCCCGTGGTCGACGCGCTGCGTCCGACCGCCCCCGCCACGATAGCGGCCCTGCAGGCGCACGGCCTGGACGTCGCCATGCTGACCGGCGACGACCCGCGCACCGCCGACGCGGTCGCCGCACGCCTCGGCATACGCACCGTGCGCGCAGGCCTGCTTCCCGCCGACAAGCCGGCCGCCCTGCGTGCGCTTCGCCCTGGCGCCACGACCGCGTTCGTCGGCGACGGCGTGAACGACGCCCCGGTGCTGGCCGCAGCCGACATCGGCATCGCCATGGGCACCGGCACCGATGTCGCCATCGAGACCGCCGACGTGGTGCTGGTGCACGGCGATCCGGCTGCCCTGGTCACCGCCTTTCGCTTGTCGCGCCTGATCATGCGCAACATCCGCCAGAACCTGTTCTGGGCCTTCGGCTACAACGTGCTGCTGATCCCGGTTGCCGCCGGCGCGCTGTATCCGTTTATCGGCCTGGCACTGTCGCCTGTGCTGGCCGCCGCCGCGATGGCACTGTCCAGCCTGTTCGTGCTCGGCAACGCCCTGCGCCTGCGCCGGGCCGTCATGCCCCGTTCCTGACGCCCGCACGTCCGCATCGCGGTCCCTGCACCGCATCGGCTACGCCGCCGTCGCCTGCCGGCCGTGCACGTCGGAGGTGGCCCAGTCGAGATCACCCGCCGCTGCGGATGGCCTGATGAAGCCCGCGATCTGCCGCTCCGTTCGTCTGCTCTGAAGCGACCGGTCTCCTTGACGCCGATGTCAACTGACAGCCTTTCGCCGCCGAGGCGCCACCCGCACGACCGCCACGACTTACTCAGGGGCCAACCCACTCCGCACTCAGCCCATCCCCATCGAAGCGGCCGATTGCCCGTGTCTGCGCTCCGTCCGGCCCGAGGCGCAGCACGTCGACGCTGGTCGGCGACACCATCATCACCGTGAAGCACCGGAACTGCTCGTCCTCGGGCAGGTGCGTCCGGTTTTCCGGATCCTCGATCCGCCGCCCCGGATCGCTGCGCAGCCCGTATGCGTTGCGTCCGTTGGGCGACAACGCGTCCCAGCGCCCGCGCGCCACCGCGTCGTCCCGGTGCAGCCGGGCGGTGCCGTCGAAGCGCAGCTGCAGCTGCGCCTCCGCCGACCACGCCAGCACGCTGACGCGGTTGTCGCCGCCCAGGTCGCGCACCTTGGCCGCCCGCGCGTCGGTGTGCATCTCCAGGCCGGCCGGCGCCCGTTCGAAGCCGCGCAGCACCACCGTGCGGAGCCCGGGCGCCCCGTCCGGCGACAGCGTCGCCAGCTGGACGTTGCGCAGCTCCGATCCCCGCTCGTGCAGCGCCCGCTGCAGCGCCGACAGCGCGGTCTCGACGAACATCAAGGCTGACTCTTCCATGGTGCCGCTAAGTCCGATCCCGCCGGAACGGTTGCCTCCGAGCGATGCGGCTCATCGCCACAGCCCCGCTAGCAACGCCACCGCCACCGCCAGCCCCACCTCGCGGTTGGCGCGGAACAGGCGCAGGCAGGTGGCAGGCTCGCGGATCTCCAGCGCCCGCACCTGCATCCCGAGCAACGCCGCAGGCCCCAGCAGCGCCAACCAGAACCACTGCCCGACCCTTGCCAGGTGTCCCGCCAGCGCCAGCGCCGCCAGCATCAGCCCATAGCACCCGGCCACGAACCGTCGCGGCCGCGCTGCCACCAGCCGGGAGGTCGACTTCACCCCCACCAGGATGTCGTCCTCCATGTCCTGGAACCCGTAAACGGTGTCGAAGCCGAGGTCCCAGAAGATCGCGGCGGCGTAGAGCGACAGCAGGATCCCGTCGATCCGCCCGGTCGCCGCGGCATAGCCCATCGGCGCCCCGAAGCCGAAGGTGAAGCCCATCACCAGCTGCGGCCACCACGTCACCCGCTTGGCCAGCGGATACAGCCCTACCAGCACCAGCGACGCCGCTCCCAACGCCCAGCACAGCCGGTTCAGCGACAACAGCACCCCGAGCCCGAGCAGCAGCAGCGCCAGCAGGAACCACGCCGCCTGGCGCATCCTGAGCGCACCCGATGCCAGCGGCCGGCCGCGCGTGCGCGCCACCTGCCGGTCCAGGTCGCGGTCCCACATGTCGTTGACCACGCAGCCCGCCGATCGCATCACCACGCTGCCGACCGCGAACAGCGCCACGAGCCGCAGTCGCTGCCACGCCGGCACGCCACCGGGCAGCAGGATGCCCCACGCCCCCGGCAGGAACAGCAGCCAAGTCCCGATCGGCCGGTCCAGCCGCGCCAGCAGCGCGTACGGCCGCAGCCGGTCCGGCAGGTGCCGGATCCAGCCGGTGGCGACGATGTCGGTGTGGGGCATGAACTCCTGCTATGGCCGGTGCACCACCAGGTCAACGGAGCAGCCACGGTGCAGGACCTGCCCAGACTTCACGCCGAACACCTGTCGGCCGACCTCGACCTGCCGATGACGGACGCCCAGGCGCACTATCTCGGCAGCGTGCTGCGCCGGCAGCCCGGCAACGAAGTGCGGCTGTTCAACGCCCGCGATGGCGAATGGAGCGCCACCATCGAGACGCTGCGCAAGGAGCGCGGCCGGTTCCGCCTCGACCGGCAGATCCGCCCGCCGGCGCCCGAGGCCGGGCCGACCCTGCTGTTCGCGCCCCTCAAGCGCGACGCCACCGACCTCGTGGTGCGCATGGCGACCGAGCTCGGCGCGGCAGCGCTGCATCCGGTGCTCACCGAGCGCACGGTGGCGTCCCGCATCAATGCCACCCGCTGGACCGCGATCGCCACCGAGGCGGCCGAGCAGTGTGAGCGGCTGAGCGTGCCAGAGATCGCGGAGCCGGTCCGGCTGCCTGACCTGCTCGGCACATGGGATCCGGCCCGCCCGCTGCTGGTGGCGCTGGAGCGGGCAACGCCGGAGGACCATGCCGGCAGCCTTGCCGCCTGGCGCGCCCGCACCCCCACGACGCACCCTTCCGCGATGCTTACCCTCCAGCCCGGCCTGCTGGTCGGCCCCGAGGGCGGCTTCTCGCCGGTCGAGCGGGCCCTGCTGCGCGGCCGCCCGTTCGTGGTCGCGGCGACCCTGGGCCCGCTGGTGCTGCGCGCGGAGACCGCCGCGCTTGCCGGGCTGGCGGCGCTGCTCGGCTGACGCCCGAGGTTGCCCCGGGCCGGCGGCAGCGCCATAGACACTGCCGGACAACCCGCGGCCCGTTCGAACGGGCTGTCCCCCTCAGGAATGCGTGCGCGCTCGATGTCGAACCCCGGCGACCAAGACGACACCCCGATCGAGTCGGCGGAGCAGCTCGCGGCGCATCTCGCGTCCGGGGCCAAGCCGCGCGCGGCTTGGCGGATCGGCACCGAGCACGAGAAGTTCGGCTTCCGCCTGCCTGGCGCCGCAGGGGGCGAGGCCTGGTCCGCGCCGCCCTACCAGCCGCGCGGCATCGCCGACCTCCTGGCCGCCTATGCCGCCGATCCGGAGTCCTGGGAGCCGATCACCGACAACAACCAGCTGATCGGCCTGAAGGGGCAGGGGCCGAACAAGGGCGGCTCCTTGTCGCTGGAGCCGGCGGGCCAGTTCGAGCTGTCGGGCGCTCCCCTGGAAAGCCTGCACCAGACCGAGGCCGAGCTGCTGGCCCATGCGGCGGCCCTTCGCCCCCACGCCGACGCGCTCGGCCTCGGCTTCGCCCCGCTCGGCTTCCACCCGATCGCCACCCGCGCCGACATGCCGTTCATGCCGAAAAGCCGCTACGCCATCATGCGCCGCTACATGCCGCTGGTCGGGCAATATGGCCTGGACATGATGCTGCGCACCTGCACCGTGCAGGTGAACCTCGACTACGGCTCCGAGGCCGACATGGCGCGAAAGCTGCGCGTGTCGCTGGCGCTGCAACCGGTGGCGACCGCCTTGTTCGCCAACTCGCCATTCGAGGAAGGCCGCCCGAACGGGCTCTTGTCCACCCGCGCCCGGGTCTGGACCGACACCGACAACGCCCGAAGCGGCATGCCGTCCTTGTTCTTCGAGCTCGGCTTCGGCTTCGGCCGCTATGTCGAGTGGGCGCTCGACGTGCCGATGTACTTCGTCAACCGCGACGGCAGCATGATCGACGTCGCCGGCGGCTCGTTCCGCGCCTGGATGGAAAACCGACAGCCCGGGCTGGAGCACCTGCGCCCGACGCTCGGTGACTTCGACGACCACCTCACCACCGTGTTCACCGACGTGC
This sequence comes from uncultured Acetobacteraceae bacterium, assembly GCA_964245345.1. GTDB lineage: Bacteria > Pseudomonadota > Alphaproteobacteria > Acetobacterales > Acetobacteraceae > Lichenicola. The sequence continues at coordinate 9,224 of CAXTMS010000088.1, forward strand.
GCATCAAGCGCTTCCTGGAGATGCGCGGCGCGGATGCCGGCTCGATCCCGATGATGATCGCGCAGTCGGCGTTCTGGACCGGGCTGCTCTACGACGAGGCGGCGCTGTCGGCCGCCGACGCCCTGGTGCGCGAGCAGCCATGGGATGCCTACGCTGCGCTGCGCGCCGCGGTGCCGGCGCAGGGCCTCGCCGCGCCCTGGCCAGAGCGCACCGACGACAGCGTCCCTGCCGGCACCGTGCGAAGCCTCGCCGCCCGTCTCGTGTCGATCGCGTCCGACGGCCTTGCCGCGCGCGCGCGGCTCGACCACCAGAACCGAGACGAGCGGCGCCATCTCGACCCGCTGCTGCCGATCGTGGCCGGCGCCCCGACCCAGGCCGAGCATTGGCTGTCGCGCTACCGGACCGCGTGGAACGGCGACGCCGCGCGCATCTTCACCGAGGCTGCGATCTGACGGCCGCGGCCGGCCGGATCCTGCGTCGCGGCTTCGTTCCAGCAATGACCACACGGGGTCGAATGACGACCAGAACGCGCCATGCCCTGGCCGAAGGTGCCGTCGGCCATGGGACGGAACGACCGCGGCCATGACGAATGCGACGCCCGTGGTGAAGCTGCGGCTGCTCGAAACCTCCGACCTGCACATGTTCGTCTGCGACTACGACTACTACCATGGCCGGCAGGACGACACGGTGGGACTTGCCCGGGTGGCGACGCTGATCGCCGAGGCGCGCACTGAGGCCGCGAACACGCTTTTGTTCGACAACGGCGACATCATCCAGGGCAACCCGCTCGGCGACTACATGGCGCTGTCCGGCAAGCTCACCGACGGGGACGGCCACCCGATGGTCCGGGCAATGAACCTGCTCGGGTATGACGCCGCCACCGTCGGCAACCACGAGTTCAACTACGGGCTCGATTTCCTGCACCGGGCGCTGCGCGGCGCGCGCTTTCCGTTCGTGTGCGCCAACATCGAGACCCCGGACGGCAGCACGCTGCTGCCACCCACGGTGGTGCTGGAGCGCACCGTGACCGACCAGGCCGGTGCCTCGCACCTCTTGCGGATCGGCGTGATCGGGCTGGTGACGCCGCAGATCACGGTGTGGGACAAGGCGCGCCTCGATGGCCACGCGGCCACGCGCGACATCGTCGACGCCGCGCAACGACACGTGCCTTTTCTGCGGTCGCGATGCGACGTCCTGGTGGCGCTGTGCCATTCCGGCATCTCGGCCCAGAAGCGGAACGGCGGCGAGGAGAACGCGGCCCTGCATCTCGCGGCCGTGCCCGGGATCGACGTGATCCTGTGCGGCCACGCGCACCGCGTGTTTCCCGGTCCGGACTACGAGGGCCTTCCCGGCCTGGACGCCGTGCGCGGCACGCTTGGCGGCATCCCGGCGGTGATGCCCGGGTTCTGGGGCAGCCATCTCGGCCTGGTCGACCTCCTGCTGCAGCGCGGCGCCGACGGGTCGTGGCAGGTCGCCTCGTTCCATGTCGAGGTGCGGCCGATCTGTCGTCGCGAGGGGCGGGATGCGGTGCCGCTGGTGGCCTCCCACGCGTCCGTGCTCGCCGCAGCGGAACCCGAGCACCAGGCGACGCTGCGCTGGATGGAGCAGCCGGTCGGCAGCACCGCGGTGCCGATCAACACCTACTTCTCCCTGCTCGGCAACGACGCGGCGCTGACGCTGGTGAACGACGCGCAGCTCTGGTACGCCCGCCCGCTGCTGGCGGCGACCTCGCACGCACACCTGCCGCTGCTGTCCGCAGCCTCGCCGTTCAAGGCAGGCGGCGCCGGCCCGGGCTCGTTCGTGGACATCCCCGCCGGCCCGCTGGACATGAAGGCGGTGGCCAACCTTTACATGTTCGCCAACACGGTGTGCGTGGTGAAGCTGGACGGCGCCGAGTTGCACGAGTGGCTGGAACGGTCCTGCGCCATCTTCAACCGCATCGAGCCGACGCTCGGCAACCCGCAGCCGCTGGTAGCGCCGCGCGCCGCCAGCTACCTGTTCGATACCATCGCCGGCCTGTCCTACGAGATCGACCTGTCGCAGCCGCGCCGCTACGACAACAAGGGCAGGCTGGTGCGTCCCGACGCCAGGCGGATCGTCTCGCTGTTCCACGAGGGCAGGGCGGTGGCACCCTCCGACGAGTTCCTGGTGGTGACCAACAACTACCGCGCCGACGGCGGCGGCGGCTTTCCCGGCACTGGCGGCGGCCACCTTGTGCTGCAGGCTCCGGACCTGAACCGCGACGTGATCGTGCGCTACGTCCTGCAGCACCGTCAGGTGGCACCCGTGGCAGCGCCGGTGTGGCGTTTCCGCCCGTTTGCGACCCCGGTTGTCCTCGGCTTCGACGGCAACGCCGAAACCGCCCGCCACCTCGCCGCCCACCCGACCGTGTCCCGTCTCGGCGAGGGCAGCAACGGCTTCGTACGCTACGGCCTGACCTTGGCCTGATCCAACTCCCGGTTTCCCAAGGCTCAGCCTCGAGCGGGTCCAGGGCAGCGCCCTGATCTTGCCCCGCTCCGGCCGCTAACCGCCTGCCTTCGGCTCGTGGATCGGGCAGCCGTTATGCTCGGAGCGGAACCTGGCCGAGCTGGAATAGGTCGTGTTCCGCGCCCGCATCACCGAACCCAGCGGCCGGTGCGCCGCAAGCCCGTGCCACGGGCTGAACGCGGCCCCTTCGTCGATCGCCGCCACGCCCTCGCTGCTCCACGAGTCCTGTGGCGTGACGCTCAGCCGCGCCACCGGCACGTACGGGCTCCTGTCTTCCGGCCAGATCACGCTGGCATCCTCGATCGGCATGGCGTCGAGGTCGGTGCAGAGCTGCACGCAGAAATCCCATTCGCCGCCGTGGCTGGCGAAGTGCTGCGACACTGCCGTGCGCAGCGCGTTGGGGTCGCTGGTGTCGATCGGCGCCCCGGTCAGCAGCGACAGGTCGAACACCGGGGTCGCGCTGAACTTGGCGATGTACTCGCCATACAGGATCGGCACCTGCGAATAAAAGGTTTCCCCCAGGATGTGGGTCTGCTTCTGCCCACCCATGGTGGTCAGGGTCGGGCTCTTGCCGCCGAACGCCTCGATCATGGACTCTGTGGCTCGGTTGACTGCCGACACAGCCTTCTTCAACCCTTCCGCCTTGTCGGTGGTGGCGGCCAGCATCTTGAGGTTGCCGAGGAACTTGGCGGCCGTCGGCGCACTGAACGCCGGCGCGTTGACCATGATGAAGTCCTGGGTGGTGTCGGCCTCGCTGCCGGGCAGGCGGGCGCCCTCGACCCCGATCACCTTCAGCGCCAGCCCACGCGGGGTCGACACGCTGTCGTCCAGGATGTCGCCGGGAACCGTGGAAAAGCGCAGCGCCGTCCGGTAGCGGGCCGGCTTGGCGAACAGCCCTTGCGCGTACTCGGACGGCAGGTGGTCCAGCACCTGCAGCGTCCCGTGCACCACCCCATGCGCCTTGGCGTGCACCGAGCGGATGGCGTGGCCGGAATGCTCGAAGGTCGTCCGGCTGATCCTGTCCAGCGCGTCGATCAACCCCTGGTTGGTTTCCGCCTCGTCCGCGTCGGGGGTTTCCATCGAGGGGGCAAAGCGCAGCGGCGAGATGGGCTGGGTGGTGACTGACATGTCGACTCCGATCGGGCTGGACCAGGATGCCGCGGGTCCAGACCGCGGCGTGGGTGTGCCAACGCGCAGGGCGGGCGTCCTTTGCCTCGCCCGCGTCGGATCTGGACGATCGGCCGCCTGATCCGGACGCCCGGCGGCTCAGCCTTCGCCCGGGCCAGGCGGCTCGCGCGGGTCGTCGAGGCCGGCGCGGCGATAACCGATCGGGTCGATGCCGTAGGAGGATCGGAATGCCCGTGCCAGCGCTGCGGGACCGCCATAGCCGACGCTTTGCGCGATCACCTTGACCGGCAGCACCGTCGTCGCCAGCAGGCGCGCGGCGATCCGGAGGCGCACCTTCTGCACGAAGTCCATCGGCCCATGGGGAAACGCCCGCGAGAAGTGGTCGGCGAACGAGGCCCGGCTCATCCCGGCCGCCGTCGCCAGGCTGGCCACGCTGTGCCGCCCTGCCGGATCCTCCAGCACGACCAGTATCGCGCGCGCGAGCCGGGGATGGTGCAGCGCCGCCGACAGTTCGGATCCCTCGCCGTGCTCCACCAGCCGTTCCCGCAGCAGCGACACGACGCACTGCTTCATCAGCAGCTCCGTCATGGCCTGCGTGCCGAGGCCGGGCCGCGACACCTCGCCCAGCATGAGCGCGAAAGCATGGCCGGTGGCGGGATCGGCCGACACGTCCTTGACCACGGGCTGCCGCAGCAGGTCGAACAGGTCGAGCGCCGTCGCGTAGGAGGCGGAGATCGCTCCGCACAGCAGCAGGACGTCGCGGCTCCCATCTCCGGCCGTGAACGCGACCAGCCCGTCGGCCAGCAGCGAGCATCGGTCCTCGGCGCGCACCGATCCTGCGACCGGTCCCGCGACCGGCCCTGGCC
>CAXTMS010000089.1:0-13677 GCA_964245345.1 uncultured Acetobacteraceae bacterium
GGCAGGAACGGGCGCGAGGTCTGGATCCAGGCCAGCTACAACCCGGTGCTGGACCCGAAGGGCCAGCCGATCAAGGTGGTGAAGTTCGCCACCGACATCACGGCGGAGATGGGGCGCCGCCAAAGCTTCGCCACCCTGTCCCTGGTCGCCAACGAAACCGACAACAGCGTCATCATCACCGACGCGCGCGGGCAGATCGAATACGTCAACGCGGGCTTCACCCGGCTGACAGGCTTCACGACCGAGGAGGCGATCGGGCGCAAGCCCGGCACGCTGCTGCAGGGCCGCCACACCGATGCGGACACCGTACGGCGGATCGGCGAGCACCTGCGCCGGCGCGAGGTCTTCTACGAGGAGATCCTCAACTACACCAAGACCGGCCAGCCTTACTGGATCTCGCTGTCCATCAACCCTGTCCTGGGAGCCGACGGAACGGTGGACCGCTACGTGTCCGTGCAGGCGAACATCACCGCAACCAAGCAGCTTGCGGTCGAGACGGGTGCCAGGCTGGACGCGATCGAGCGGTCCAACGTCGTGATCGAGTGGGACGCGCAGGGGCACGTGGTTCGGCTCAACCAGCTGGCCCTCCGGTTGCTGGGTGTGTCGGCCGCGGAAGCGGCGGCCAAGCCGGAGTTGTCGCACGGCTCGGTGTTCTCCGACGCCGACCGCAGCGCGCTGACCGCCGGCCAGTCCGTCAGCCGCGACCTTGAGCTGCGTCACGGCGACGGGCAGGTGCTGTTCCTGTCCGGAACCGTGCAGCCGCTCCGGGACGTGGACGGCGCCCTGCGCCGCACGGTGCTCTACGCGGTCGACATGTCGGTTCGCCGCATGGCGGTGCGCGAAACCGAGCGGGTGATGAGCGGCATGCTCGACCGCATCAGCCGCGTCGCCGACGATATTTCCGGCATCTCCGGCCAGACCAACCTGCTTGCGCTGAACGCGACCATCGAGGCGGCGCGGGCGGGGGATGCGGGCAAGGGCTTCGCTGTGGTGGCTTCGGACGTGAAGACGCTGGCGCAGCGCTCCGCCAGCTCGACCGGCGAGATCGCCAACCTGGTGGCGGACACGCGCTCGCACATCGAGCAGCTGATCGCGGCGGCCTGACGGGGAACCCCTTCCTCCAGTCCGCCCTTTCCCCCTGTGACCCGACGGGTGTCCGGCGCGTCACAGCCTGCCTGCCATGCACAGGCGGTTGTTCCGGTCAGGCATGCCGTGCTGCAACATTCGACGTCCACAGGGCCGGGGTGAGGAAGCATGAACCACAGCGCCGTTGTCGCCGATCGTCCCGCTTCCGCCGATCCGGCTGCCCGGGCAGCATTCGCGGTGCTGCTGATCATCACCCTGTGCCACCTGCTGAACGACTCGATGCAGGCGCTGCTGCCGGCAGTCTATCCGCTGCTCAAGCGCAGCTTCAGCTTGTCGTTCGGGCAGATCGGCCTGCTGACCTTCACCTTCCAGGCGACCGGCTCGCTGCTGCAGCCTCTGGTCGGGCTTTACACCGACCGGCGCAAGCTGCCCTGGTCGCTGTCGGTCGGCATGGTGTTCACCCTTGCGGGCCTGCTCGGCCTGTCGATGGCGCACAGCTACGCGCATCTGCTCATGGGTGCGGGCCTGCTCGGCATCGGCTCGTCGATCTTCCACCCCGAATCCTCGCGTATCGCGCGGCTGTCCTCCGGCGGGCGATACGGCTTCGCGCAGTCCTTGTTCCAGGTCGGCGGCAACCTCGGCACCTCGTTCGGGCCGCTGCTGGCCGCCTTTATCGTGCTGCCGCTGGGGCAGGCGAGCCTGGGCTGGTTCTGCCTGCTGGCGCTGGTGGGGGCAGCGCTGCTGGCCCATGTCGGCCGCTGGTATGCGACACAGCCGGCTGCCGCGCCGCGGACACGACGCGGCGGCGAGCCGTCGCTCGGCCGTGGCCGGGTCGCTGGCGCGATGGCGGTGCTGATCGCGCTGGTGTTTTCCAAGTACTTCTACCTGGCCAGCTTCAGCAGCTACTACATCTTCTACCTGATCCACCGCTTCGGGCTGTCCACCGCGGCGGCGCAGACCGACCTGTTCGTGTTCCTGGGCGCCATCGCCGTCGGCACCTTCATCGGCGGGCCGGTGGGCGACCGGATCGGGCGCAAGCAGGTGATCTGGGCGTCGATCCTGGGGGTGCTGCCGTTCAGCCTCGCCCTGCCGCACGTGGGCCTGGGCTGGACGGTGGCGCTCAGCGTGGTGATCGGGCTGGTGCTGTCGTCCGCGTTCTCCGCCATCCTGGTCTACGCCACCGAGCTGCTGCCCGGGCGGGTCGGCATGGTGGCGGGGTTGTTCTTCGGGCTGTCCTTCGGCATGGGCGGCCTGGGTGCCGCGGTGCTCGGGCTGCTCGCGGATGCGCGCGGCATCGACTTCGTGTACGGCGTCTGCGCGTTCCTGCCGGCGCTCGGCATCCTGACCGCGCTGCTGCCCAATCTCGACCGCAGGGCCATTGCCTGATCCCGCCGATCCTGTTCGCCGACCGCCGCTTCGTCGTGCTGGACAAGCCGGCCGGCTTGCCGGTGCATGCCGGGCCGGGCGGCAGCACGTCCGTGGAGGACTGCTTCGCGTCCCTGAGCCGGCGGGCGGACGGGCCGTGGCTTGCGCACCGGCTGGATGCCGACACCGCCGGCTGCCTGCTGGTGGCCTTGCGCAAGACCGCGCTCCTGCAAGCCCAGCGCTGCTTCGCCGAGAGCCGGGCGGCCAAGACCTACTGGGCGGTCGTGGCCGGCAGCCCGACGGACACGGCCGGCCTGGTGGATCGTCCGCTCGCCCGGCACAGCACGCCGGCCGGATGGCGCATGCGGCCGGATCCGGACGGGCAGCCGGCGCGCACCCTTTGGACCGTGCTCGGCCGCGCGCCCGGGCTCGCCTGGCTCGAGCTGCGCCTGCTCACCGGCCGCACCCACCAGGCGCGGGTGCACTGCGCCCTGCTCGGCTGCCCGATCCTGGGCGATCCGGTCTATGGCGCCGGGGGCACGCGGCTGCACCTCCTGGCGCGGTCCTTGTCGCTGCCGCTGGACCCGCCGGTGGCGGCGACGGCGCCGCCGCCGGAGCACATGCAGGCGGCGCTGGCGCTGTGCGGCTACCGCCCGGCATCCTAGCCGGGGCTAGGGCTTGCGGAACTTCAGCACCATGTTGTCGCCCTCGCCGATCGCGGCGTAGCGGTCATGGTCCTTGGCCCCCAGCGCGAAGGTGGGCGGCAGGGTCCACACCCCGGCCGGCCATTCGGCGGTGTCCTTCGGGTTGGCGTCGATCTCGGAGGTCGCGACCAGCTTGAAGCCGGCCGCCTCCGCCAGCGCGATCGCGGCGTCCTGGTTGACGTAGCCGTCCTTCGCCTGCGGGTCCTGCGGCACGTGGCGGTTGCCGCGGTGCTCCTCGATGCCCAGGATGCCGCCCGGCTTCAGGGCGCGGTAGAACGAGGCCAGCATCTGCGCGGCGTTGCCGTGCTTCATCCAGTTGTGGAGGTTGCGGAAGGTCAGCACGCGGTCGACGCTGTTCGCGGGTGCTACGTCTGTGCTGCCGGTGGCCTCGGTGATCCGGACCCGGTCGTACAGCTCCGGGTGCGCCGCCAGCCTGCGCGCGAACGGCGAGCCGGGCTTCATCGGCGCTTCCAGGGCGGCGTAGTAGGTGCCGCGGTCGTGCAGGTACGGCGCCAGGATCTCGGTCCAGTAGCCGCCGAACGGCCAGATCTCGACCACGCTCTGGTCCGGTCGGAGGTCGAAGAAGGCGAGCTCCGGTCCCGGATGACGGGCGGCGTCTCGCGCGACGAAGGCCGGGTCGCGCGCCGTGCCGGCAACGGCCGCCTGCAGCGCCGGTCCCGGCTCCTGCGCCAGCGCGGCACCAGACAAACCCGACAGGAGGCACAGCGGCAGCAGCACCCTGTTGCGGGGGATGCGCGTGGTGGCGGGTGATCTGCTGGACGCGTCGGTCATGCTGCCCTGTCCTCGATGTTCAACTCCAGGATAACCGGCTGCGGCGCCGACGCCAGAAGCTGGCGCGCGATCGCAGGCTGTCCGATCATGGAGCGGATGACGCGCAGCCTGTTCTTCTTCGAGCGGTTCCTGCTGGTCGGCGGACGGCTGCCCTGGAACGTGATCCTGGCGCTCGGCTTCGGCGGTCCCGTGGGCGAGGAGGCGATGCGGGCCGGGCTCGACGCGCTGCAGGCCGACCATCCGATGCTTGGCATGGGGGTGGTGCAGCGCGAACGCCGGCCGCACTTCGACAGCGGCGCGCCGCCGATCGCGTTACGGATCCTGCCGCGCGGCACAGCGGACGACTGGTTCGAGGCGGTGCAGGCCGAGCTGGAGCATCCGTTCGACCGGCTGCGGGGACCGCTGCTGCGCGCCGTCTGGCTCCGCGGCCCGGACGCGAACGAGCTGCTGCTGGTGGCCGACCACTGCATCTGCGACGGCCGGTCGATGCTGCTGCTGGCGCGCGAGCTGCTGGGCGGGCTGCACGGGTTGCGGCCGACGCGACCGGGCCGGCCGCCGATCGGCTGCATCCACGACCTGTTTCCGCAGCCGCCGGGCGCTGCGGCACGCCGGCTCGGCATGGTGTCGCGCGCGGCCGCGATCGGCTGGCTGCTGCGCGGCGCCGGCGACGTGCGGCGGATGCTGCGCCACCTCGGCGGCAGGCGGTTGTCGACGCCGGGCTACGTGACGCGCTGGGAGATCGGCGAGGCGCTCTCTGCGCGCCTGGTGGCAAGGTGCCGGGAGGAAGGGGTGACGCCCTACGCCGCGCTGGCGACCGCGTTCCTGCGCGCCATGCGCACGGTCAGGCCGAAGCGGGCGCGCAACCGGCTGCTGTGTCCGGTCGACGTGCGCGCGCAGGTGCCGGGGCTCGGGCCGGACACGCTGTTCGGCTATCCCGAAACGGTGCGGCTGTCGGTGGAGCGCGGCCTGGACGACGATTTCTGGGGCCAGGCGCGTGCCCTGCGCCGCGACCTCACCGCCAGGCGCGCGCGGCTGGATCCGGAGCGCACCCTGCTGGGTGCGGAGCGGCTGCACGGCCTGTCCGACTGGTTCGTCACGCTGCAGCTGCACGGCCGGGCGCGCAACGACCTGATGTTCTCGCATCTGGGCGAGGCGACGCTGCCGCAGCGTCCGGACGCTGCGGCGGATTCGGTGCTGGCGTTCCTGTCCTCGATGCCCTGGCGCGGCGGCACCGCGATCTTCTCGCTGCGCGACCGGGGCGCGATGCGGTTCTGCCTGGTGTCGCGCGAGGAAAGCCTGTCCCGGACCGATGCCGAGCGCCTGCGCGAGGCGGCGACGGCGCGGATCGCCGCCGCCCTCGGCCCTGCTGGCCTCCATGCCGACGCGTCGCTCAGGCGGGCGGAGTCCACACCGCATCCCGCACGGTGAGCCGGGACGGCAGCAGGTGCTGGGCGAGAAAGGCGTCGGCGATCTTCTGCTGCTCCGCCACCACCTCCGGCGTCATCGGCGCGACGCCGAAGGTCAGCCGGTCCACCGCCCGGCGCACCACCGGTACCGGCAGGCCGGTGTCGTCGGCGAGGTACTGGCTGACCTCCGCGTGGTGCGCCTGTGCCCAGGCGTCGGAGCGTGCGATCTGCGCCAGCACCAGCCGCACCAGGTCGGGCGCGCGGTTGGCGAAGCCGCGCTCGGCCAGGAAGAACTGCCTGTTGCCGACCAGGCCGTCCGCCTGCACCAGCACCCGCGTGGGCGTGCCCGCTTCCGCGGCGGACAGGTAAGGGTCCCAGATCGCCCAGGCGTCCAGGCGGCCGCTGTCGAAGGCGGGACGCGCCGAGCCCGGCACCAGGAACACCGGCCGGATGTCGGCCATGGTCAGGCCGGCCTTGGCCAGGGCCGCGAGCAGCAGCCAGTGCACGTTGGACGCCCGGTTCAGCCCCACCGTCCTGTTCTTGAGCTGCGCCACGGTCTGGATCGGGCTCTTCGCCGGCACGATGATCGCCTCGCCGAACGGCGCCACCGGCTCGTGGCCGACATAGACCACCCGGTCGCTGGCGGCCTGGGCGAAGATCGGCGGGGCGTCGCCGGTGATGCCGAAGTCGATCGCGCCGGCCTGCATCGCCTGCAGCATCTGGGGACCTGCCGCGAACTCGCTCCAGTCCACCCGGTCGGGAGTGCCGGCGAGCGCCTTTTCCAGCATCCCGGTGTGCTTGAGGATGATCAGCGTGCCGTAGCGCTGGTAGCCGATGCGGATCGTGCGTCCGCCGGCGGCCCGGGCGCGGTGCACCGACGGCGTCGTCAGGGGCGCTGCCAGAAGAACCGTGGACAGCATCGACCGTCTGGTCAAGAACATCGCAGGCACTCCATCTCGATCCCGTGCATTGCCTAATTCCACGCTCTGCGCCAGGGTTGCCGACCAGATCGGTGATGCCGATGTGTTTTGACGCAACGATCCGGAGCCCGCCGTGCCCCCCGACACCCTCCACGCCACCGACAGCGTCATTCTCGACGGGCATGCCGCACGCGACACCGACGTGCTGTGGTTCCTGCCGACGCATGGCGACGGGCGCCATCTCGGCTCGCAGGTGGGGGCCAGGCACGTCACCCTGAACTACCTCAGCCAGATCGCGCGCGCCGCCGACGAGCTGGGCTATTTCGGCATGCTGCTGCCGACGGGCAAGTCGTGCGAGGACTCCTGGGTGGTGGCCTCGTCCATGATCCCACTGACCGAGCGGGTGCGGTTCCTGGTCGCGGTGCGGCCGGGACTGTCCGAGCCGTCCATGACCGCGCGCATGGCGGCGACCTTTGACCGCCTGTCCGGCGGACGCCTGCTGGTCAACGTGGTGACCGGCGGCGACCCGTCCGAGCTCGCCGGAGACGGCGTGTTCCTCGACCACACCGCGCGCTACGAGGCGACCGACGAGTACCTGCACGTGTGGCGCCGCCTGATGGCGGGCGAGACGGTGGACTTCGACGGCACGCATCTCAGCAGCAAGGGGGGCCGCCTGCTCTACCCGCCGGTGCAGCAGCCGTATCCGCCGCTTTATTTCGGCGGCTCCTCGGAGGTCGGCCAGAAGGTGGCGGCCGAGCATGTCGACGTGTACCTGACCTGGGGCGAGCCGCCGGCGGCGGTGGCCGAGAAGATCGCGGCGGTGCGGGCGCTGGCGGCGGCGCGCGGCCGCACCCTGTCGTTCGGCATCCGGCTGCACGTGATCGTGCGGGAAACCTCCGACGCGGCCTGGGCCGCGGCCGACGCGCTGATCCGGCACGTCAGCGACGAGGACATCGCCAAGGCGCAGGCCGCGTTCTCCCGCTTCGACAGCGTGGGCCAGCAGCGCATGGCCAGCCTACACCGCGGCGGCCGGGACGGGCTGGAGATCTCGCCCAACCTTTGGGCCGGAGTCGGCCTGGTGCGCGGCGGCGCCGGTACCGCGCTGGTCGGCAACCCGGACGAGGTGGCGGCGCGGATGAAGGAGTACATGGCGCTCGGGATCGACCGCTTCATCCTGTCCGGCTACCCGCACCTGGAGGAATGCTACCGCTTTGCCGAACTGGTGTTCCCCCGGCTGCCGTTGAAGGCCAGCACCGGGAACGGGTATGGCCCGGCCCGCAACGCCGGCCCGTTCGGCGAGATGATCGCCAATGTCGGTGCGCCCACCCACGGCAACCGCGCCTGAAGGGATCGGCCTCCACCCTTGCAGCTTGGTCCATATGAGACTAGATTAGGTCTCATCTGGCTCCAAGGGTGCTGCATGACCATGATCTCCTCCGCCGCGCTTCTGGGCTTCGACCCCGCGATGTCGGCGATCGGGTTGATGATGGCGGTCGAGCAAGGCCTGCCGGTCGCAGCGCTGGAGCGGGTGGCGCGGTCCATCTCGCCCACGGACACCAACGACTTCCTGTTCCGGATGGTGCCGAAGGCGACGCTCAGCCGTCGGCGCGTGGATTCGCGGTTGTCCCCGGAGGAGGGTGCCAAGGTCGCGCGGCTCGCCTCGGTGTGGGCGGTCGCCGTCGACGTGTGGAAATCCGACGAGGCGGCGCGCGACTTCCTGTTCCGGCCGCATGCGCTGCTCGACGGACGCAGGCCGGTCGACGTGGTGGTGGCGACCGAGCTGGGACGGCCGCTGGTGGAAGGCATCCTGGGAGGGTTGAAGCACGGCACGGCCGCGTGACGGCACAGCGTCTCGATCGCGTCCTCACCTGCACCCGCATCGGCGACCCGGACGGCGACTACCCGATCTTCGACGCTACCGGATCCAAGCTGGCTCCAGGCCGCTGGAACACCGCAAGCAGTCCGATTCTCTATGCGTCGGAGCACTACTCGACCGCCATGCTGGAGAAGCTGGTCCGCGGCAGCGGCCAGATGCCGCCCGGTCAGCACGTCATCACCATCACGATCCCGAACGGCGTGTCTTACGAGGTCGTCACGCGTGACAGCCTGCCGGGATGGGACGACATCTCCTGCAGCGCGTCCCGGGCCTATGGCGAGGCCTGGCAGAAGGCCAAACGATCGCTGCTGCTGGTCGTGCCCTCGGTGATCGCGCGCGCGGAGCGGAACTTCCTGCTCAACCCGGATCATCCGGAGTTCAGTCGGGTCACCGCCTCGATGCACGAGCCGGTGCGCTGGGACACGCGGCTGTTCCGCTGACGGGCCGGGCGATCAGACCATCTCGTGCACGTCCAGGGCCGCGAGCAGCGCCCGACGCGCGGGGCCGAAGCCCGGATCGTCGTGGCGGCGCGGCCGGTCCAGCGCCACTGGCAGCTCGGTGCGGATGCGGCCCCGGTCCAGCACCACGGCGCGGTCGCCGAGCAGCAGCGCCTCGTCGACGTCGTGCGTCACCAGCAGCACCGCGCAGCGCCGCTTCTGCCACAGCCGGCCGACCATCGCCTGCATGCGCAGCCGGGTGAGCGCGTCCAGGCTGGCGAACGGCTCGTCCAGCATCAGGAACTCGGGCTCGCGCACCAGGGCGCGGGCGATGCCGACCCGCTGCGCCTCGCCGCCGGACAGGGTCAGCGGCCAGGCGTCGAGCCGGTGCTCGAGCCCGACCTCCTCCAGCGCCGCCACCGCCCGGTCGCGGGCGTCGCGTCCGGGCAGGCCCAGCGTCACGTTCTCCCACACGCGCTTCCACGGCAGCAGGCGGCTCTCCTGGAACACCACCGCCACGTTGCGCGGGACCAGCACGTGGCCTTCCTCGACCGGATCGAGCCTGGCCAGGGTGCGAAGCAGCGTGGTCTTGCCCGACCCGCTGCGCCCGAGCAGGGCCAGGAACTCGCCGGGCCGGATCTGCAGGTCGAGGCGGTCCAGCACGACGGTGTCGTTGAACCGGCGGGTCAGCCCCTCGATCCGGATCGCCGGTTCCGCCGGCCGCTCGTAGCTCATGCCCGGCCTCCATAGGACGGCCGCCAGGCCAGCAGCGTCCGCTCCAGCACGCGCACGATCTGGTCGCTGAGCAGGCCCAGCATGGCGTAGACCAGCAGCCCGACCAGGATGATGTCGGTGCGCAGGAAGTCCTCGGCATCGGTCATCATGTGGCCGATGCCGGAGTTGGCGTTGACCTGCTCGGCCACCACCAGCATCAGCCAGGAGATGCCCACCGAGAAGCGCAGGCCGGTCAGCAGGTCGGGCAGCGCACCCGGCAGCACGATCTGCCGGATGGTCTGGCTGCGCGACAGGCCGAGCGTGCGCCCCATCTCCAGCAGCTTCGGGTCGATCGAGCGTATGCCCTTGTACAGGTTGAGATAGATCGGGATCATCGAGCCGAGCGCCACCAGCGCCACCTTGGGCAGCTCGCCGATGCCGAACCACAGGATGAACAACGGCACCAGCGCCAGCGCCGGCAGGGTGCGCAGCATCTGCATCGGCGCGTCGATCGCCTCCTCGCCGATCCGGGACAGGCCCGCCACCAGGGCGAGCGCGACGCCGGCGACGATCGCGATGGCGAGCCCGGAGCCGGCCCGGACCAGCGACACCAGAAGGTTGCGCGGCAGGGTGCCGTCTGCAGTCAGGCCGATGGCCGTGGACAGGATGCGCAACGGCGAGGCCAGGGTCTGCGGCGACACCAGGCCGGAGGAGGAGGCCGCCTGCCAGACCAGGAGCAGCAGCAGCGGCGACACCGAACGGCGAAGCAGGCTGGTCGGCACCCGGCGGCGACGCCGTCCGCCTTGCCCGCGGGCCGGCGTTCCTGGCGCCGCGACGCCGACGTCGCGACGCGGCCTGACCGTCATGTCGAGCACGGGCTGTCCTTCCATCATCCCACGGGGACGATGGAAGAAATCATCACATCGATCAGGTAGTCAAGGATCACCCCATCTTCTGGCGTTGTTCACTTGGTTGTGCGCTGATGAATGCGCTGAGGTTGGCGATCCCGCGCGCGGTCACGCTTTGGGTCAGGACGTGGATCGGCTTGCTCACCCCGAGCAGGATCGGGCCGACCTGCAGCCCTTCCGCCGCCGCCTTGAGCAGCGAGTAGCTGATGTTGGCCGCGTCCAGGGTCGGCATGATCAGCAGGTTGGCCGAGCCGCTCAGCCGGCTGTCCGGCACCGTGCGGCTGCGCAGCGCCTCGCTCAAGGCGGTGTCGGCCTGCATCTCGCCGTCCACCTCCAGCTCGGGCGAGGCGGCACGGATCAGGCCCAGGGCCTGGCGCATCTTGCGCGCCGAGGCGCTGTCGCTGGAGCCGAAGTTGGAGTGCGACAACAGCGCCGCGCGCGGCACCAGCCCGAACTCGCGCACCGCGTCGGCGGCGAGAAGCGTCATCTCGCAGATCTGCTCCGGGCTCGGATCCACCACCATGTGGGTGTCGCAGAAGAACAGGGCGCCGTTGCCCTGGATCAGCGCGGTCAGGGCGTACACCCGGTTGGCCGCCTTCCTGGCCGGGATCACCGGCAGCACGTAGCGCACCTGCTGCCACCATGCGTTCAGCCCGCCGACCACGGCCGCGTCGACGATGCCGGCGCGCAGAAGCATGGAGGCGGCGATGGTCGGGCGCCGGCGCAGCGCCCGCTCGGCCGTCTGCATCGGCAGGCCGCGCCGGCCGACCAGGTGCTGGTATTCCGCCGTCAGCGGCCCGAACAGCTCGGAGGTGTCGGGATCGATCACCTCGGCGTCGTGGTCGAGGTCCAGCCGCAGCCCCATGGCGCGCAGCTTGGCCTCGATCACGCTGCGGCGTCCAAGCAGCACCGGGCGGGCGATGCGGTCGTCCACCACCGCCTGGGCGGCGCGCAGGGTGCGCTCGTCCTCGCCTTCGGCGTAGGCGATGCGCTTGGGCGCCTTGCGCGCCGCCTCGAACACCGGGCGCATCACCTGGCCGGAGCGGTACACCACGTCGTCGAGGTCCTGACGGTAGGCCTCGAAGTCGGAGATCGGTCGCTCGGCGACCTCGGTGTCCATCGCCGCCTTCGCCACCGCCGGCGCCACCACCAGGATCAGGCGCGGGTCGAACGGCTTGGGGATGATGTATTCCGGCCCGAACACCGGCGCGTCGCCGCCATACGCCGCCGCCACCGCCTCGCTGGCCTCGATGCGGGCGAGCTCGGCGATCGCCTCCACCGCGGCCACCTTCATCGCCTCGTTGATCTCGCGTGCCCCGCAATCCAGCGCGCCGCGGAAGATGAACGGGAAGCACAGCACGTTGTTGACCTGGTTCGGGTAGTCCGAGCGGCCGGTGGCGATGATGGCGTCCGGACGCACCGCGCGCGCCAGGCCAGGCTCGATCTCCGGCTCCGGGTTGGCCAGGGCCAGGATGAACGGCGACGGCGCCATCTCGCGCAGCCAGTCCGGCTTCAGCACCCGCGGCGCCGACAGCCCCAGGAACACGTCCGCACCCGGCAGCGCCTCGGCCAGGGTGCGGGCCTCGGTGTCGCGCGCGTAGCGGGCCATGTTCGGGCCCATGTCGGGATCGCGGCCGGCATGCACCACGCCCTTGATGTCGGTCAGCGTCACGTTCTCCGGGCGCAGGCCCATCACCACCAGCAGGTCGACGCAGGCCAGTGCGGCGGCACCCGCGCCGGAGGTGACCAGGCGCACGTCGGACAAGCGCTTGTTCTGCAGCGTGAGCCCGTTGGTGATCGCGGCGGCGCACACGATGGCGGTGCCGTGCTGGTCATCGTGGAACACCGGGATGCGCATGCGGGCGCGCAGCTCGCGCTCGATGCGGAAGCATTCCGGCGCCTTGATGTCCTCCAGGTTGATGGCGCCAAACGTCGGCTCCAGCGAGGCCACGATGTCGATGAAGCGATCCGGATCCGCCGCATCGATCTCGAGGTCGAACACGTCGATGTCGGCGAACTTCTTGAACAGCACCCCCTTGCCTTCCATCACCGGCTTGGACGCCAGCGGGCCGATATTGCCGAGCCCCAGCACCGCGGACCCGTTGGTGATCACGCCGACCAGGTTGCCGCGCGCGGTGTAGTCGCGCGCCTTGTCGGTGTCGGCCTTGATCTCCTCGCACGGGGCGGCGACGCCGGGCGAATAGGCCAGGGCCAGGTCGCGCTGCGTCGCCATGCGCTTGGTCGGCACCACCGCCAGCTTTCCCGGCTTCGGCAGGCGGTGGTAGTCCAGCGCGGCGCGGCGGAAGTTCTCGTCCATCGCCGTTGGTCCTTTTCCATGACGGAGCCTTCCGCCGAAACCGGCACGGCATCGGACAGCCCGTTTTTCTAGCGCGCCCGTTCCCGTCAAGACCAGCCGTGGCGAGGACAGGGTGCTCAGGCCGCCACCACCGTGCGCCGCTGCATCAGCAGGGCGATGCCGAGGCTCACCCCGTAGCCCCAGAACAGCCAGGCAGCGCCCAGCCTACGGACCAGGTCGCTGCCGGCATAGACACCTGGCATCCAGCGCAAGGCCGACGCGTCGATCAGCGTCGCCACCGCAACCACGACCGCGGTGCCCACCACCAGTTGTTCCGGTGACAGTTGGGCCACGCGTCGCGCCGCCAGGATGCACAGCCAGCAGGCCGGAACGCTGACCAGGAAGACGATGCCGCCGTCCAGCGGATCCACGAGCCATTGCGGAAACCAGCGGATCCACGCCGTGGCGCCGATCCAGAACAACAAGCCGAGGCCGGCCAGAACGGCGACCTGACGGGTGGCAAGCATCCGATCCTCCTTCTGTATCACCTGTTACATATCTGACGGATGTAACGGATGCTACAAGATTTGCATGGCGACCCGACCCGCTTCCGATCGTCCCGCCGATCACCCGGCACGACGAGCCGCATTGGCCGACGAGATCGCCACGATCGTGCTGGCCGATGGCCTCGGCGTGCTGGGACTGCGCGGCCTGGCCGCGCGTCTCGATACCAGCGGCCGGATGCTTCTGTACTACTTCGGTACCAAGGATGTCCTGGTGCTGACGGTGCTGGACCGGATCAACGCCCGCATGACCGCCATCATGGCGGATCATGCGACCGGGCCGCGAACCACGCCTGGCGCCCTGCTGGCCCGTGTGCTGGCACGCGTGGAGCATCCGGAGATCGCGCCGTTCATGCGGGTCTGGACCGAGGTGGTGGCGCGTGGCGCGCGCGGCGAGGCACCCTACGACCGGATGACCGCCGGCACGGTGGAGGCCTGGATCGCCTGGATCGAGAGCCGCCTGCTGCCCGACGACCGGAGCAGGGGACAGGCGGAAGCGATCCTGTCGGTCGTGGACGGGCTCACGCTGCTGGAGCTGGCGCGGCCCGGCAGCACCACACAGGCGCGTGCGCTGCTGCCCGGGCTGCTGGACGGAACCGGTTGAGACGGT
>CAXTMS010000090.1:0-13593 GCA_964245345.1 uncultured Acetobacteraceae bacterium
CCTCCGCTAGGACGGGGGCAGCGAGGGGGCGGGGCGGAGGAACGACCACCGGGCCAGCGACTGGGACGGCGCCTTCGCCGTCCGCGCCGCCGGGATGCGCGCCTCGGAGATCCGCGAGCTGCTCAAGCTGCTCGATCAGCCGGACATCATCTCGTTCGCCGGCGGCATCCCCGACCCCGCGCTGTTCCCGGGCGAGGCGATCCGCGACGCCTACGTCGAGCTGCTCGGCCATGACGGCGAGGCGGCCCGGTCGCTGCAGTACTCGGTCAGCGAGGGCTACCTGCCGCTGCGCGCCTGGCTGGTGCGGCACATGGCCGGCCTCGGGGTCGCGTGCGACGTCGACAACATCGTGATCACGTCCGGCTCGCAGCAGGGGCTGGATTTCCTCGGCAAGCTGTTCCTCTGCGCCGGCGACACCGCGCTGGTCACCGCGCCCACCTACCTCGGCGCGCTGCAGGCCTTCAACGCCTACGAGCCGCGCTACGACATCATCCGGCCGGGTGCCGCGGCGGAGGCCGCCGCGACGCTGCGAGGCGACGCCGAGGCCGCGGGCGGCCGGGTCGCGCTCAGCTACGTGGTGCCGGACTTCGCCAACCCGACCGGCGAGACCATCGACGAGGCCGGCCGGCTCGACCTGCTGGCGCTGTCGCGGCAGCTCGGCGCGCCGCTGATCGAGGACGCCGCCTACGCCGCGCTGCGCTTCGACGGGCAGCCGGTGCCCTGCTGCCAGGCGCTCGACCTGCGACGGTGCGGCGGCATCGACCGCAGCCAGGTGATCTACTGCGGCACCTTCTCCAAGACCGTCGCACCGGGCCTGCGGGTGGGCTGGATCTGCGCCGCCCGCGACCTCGTCCACAAGCTCGTCCTGGTCAAGCAGGCCAGCGACCTGCACAGCGCCACGCTGAACCAGATGGCGATGCAGCGGGTGGTGCGGACGCACTACGACAGCCAGCTCGGCACCATCCGGCGGGTCTACGCGGCGCGACGCGACGCCATGCTCGACGCCCTGCAGCGCTACATGCCGGCGGGGGTGCGCTGGACCACGCCGCAGGGCGGCATGTTCGTCTGGGTCACGCTGCCGGAAGGCTGCGACGGTGCCGCGATGCTGGCGGCAGCACTCGAGCAGGAGCGCATCGCCTTCGTCCCCGGGGCCGCCTTCCACGTCGACGGCAGCGGCCGCAACACGATCCGCCTGTCGTACTCGCTGCAACCGGAGCCCCGGATCGCCGAGGGCATGCGGCGGCTCGGCCAGCTGATCACCCGCATGGGCCGGCACGACCCACCGGAGCCTGAGGCCCCAGACCCCGATCCACAACTTAATGGATTTCAAAGGCCCCGCCTTTGATGGGGTTCAAGGGGCAAAGCCCCTTGCCTTAGCCCCCTTTCCTGTCCAGGCACCAGATCGCGAAGGCCTGGATCAGCGCCGCCTCCTTGAGGCTGTCGAAGCGGCCCGAGGCGCCGCCGTGGCCGGCCTCCATGTTGACGCGCAGCAGCACCGGCGCCTCCCCGGTGGAGGTCGCGCGCAGCCTCGCCGCCCACTTCGCCGGCTCCCAGTAGGTCACCCGCGGATCCGACAGGCCGCCGAGGGCGAGGATCGCCGGATAGGCCTGCGGGCGCACGTTGTCGTAGGGCGAGTAGCCCGCGATCAGCGCGTACGCCGCCTCGTCCTCGATCGGGTTGCCCCACTCCGGCCATTCCGGCGGCGTCAGCGGCAGAGAGGTGTCGGACATGGTGTTGAGCATGTCCACGAACGGCACCCCGGCGACGATGCCGCCGAACAGCTCCGGCCGCAGGTTGGCGACCGCTCCCATCAGCAGGCCGCCGGCGGAGGCACCGTGCGCGACGATGCGCCCGGCGGCGCCGTGTCCGGTGGCGATCAGGTGCTCGGCGCAGGCGATGAAGTCGGTGAAGCTGTTCGGCTTGCGCGGGCCGCGCCCGTCCAGGAACCAGCCCCAGCCCTTCTCGGAGCCGCCGCGCACGTGCGCCACCGCGTGGATCCAGCCGCGATCGACCAGGCTCAGCGTGCGCGTCGAGAAGCCGGGCTCGATCGCGTGGCCGTAGGAGCCGTAGCCGTACAGCAGCAGCGGCGCGCTGCCGTCGAGCGGCGTGTCGCGCCGCATCAGCAGGGTGATCGGCACCATGGCGCCGTCGGCTGCCGCCGCGTGCAGCCGCGCCGCGCGGTAGCGCGCCGGATCGTGCCCGGACGGGATCTCCTGGGTCTTGAGCAGCCGGCGCTGCCGGGTGCGCATGTCGTACTCGAACCATCGCCGCGGCGTCGTCGGCGACTGGTAGCTGTAGCGCAGCGCCGCGCCGTCATGCTCGTGGCTGCCGTCGAGGCCGAGCAGGTAGGCCTGCTCCTCGACCGCGATCGGGTGGCTGTCGCCGTCGCGGTCGGTGACGACGATGACGTTGTTCGCCTCGCATCGCTCGACCCGCACCAGGTGATCGCGGAAGGCGCTGGCATGGACGATGAAGTGCCCGGGGCGATGCGCCACCCAGTCGCGCCAGTTCTCGCGCGAGGGCGCGTCGGCGGGCGCCTGCATCAGCTTGAAGTCGGTGGCGCCGTCCAGGTTGGTGCGGATGATGACGCGCTCCCCCCCGTGCGACAGCGCGTAGCGCACCCCCTTCTCGCGCGCCGCCACCAGGCGGGGTGCCGCGGTCGGATCGCTGGCCGGGATCAGCCAGGTCTCGCTGGTCTCCTGGTCGCCGCAGGTGATGGTGATCCAGGCGCGCGAGGCCGACGTGCCGACGCCGATGAAGAAGCCGGGATCACGCTCCTCGTAGACCAGCACGTCCGTACCGCCCCGCGCCGGCCTGCGGTAGATACGCGTGGGCCTGCCATGCTCGTCGCGGTACGTCCAGAACAGGTAGCGCGAATCCGGAGAGAAGCTGAAGTCGCCGCTCGCGCTCTCGATCGGCCAGCATCCCGCCGCATCGTCGAGCAGGGCGCCGCTCCGCAGCTCCTTGACCCGGATCCGGTACACCTCCGAGCCCTGCGCGTCCTCGGCGTAGGCGAACAGCGCGTGGTCGGGGCTGTGCCGGGCGTCGGCGACGACGAAGTAGCCGTGGCCGCGCGCCAGGGCGTCGACGTCGAGCAGCACCTGCTCGTCGCCGCCGCCGCGCGGACGACGGGCGTAAATCGGCTGCTCCGCACCCGGCGCGTAGCGGGCGTAGTACTCCCAAGGCCCGTCCGGCAGCGGCGGCGACATCTCGTCGGGCTTCAGCCGGCCGGCCATCTCGCCGAGGATCGTCGCCTGCAGCGCCTCGGTGGCGCGCAGCGTCGACGCCGTGTAGGCGTTCTCGGCGCGCAGGTGCTCGGCGATGTCCGGCCGCAGCGCCGCCGGGTCGCGCAGCACGCGCTGCCAGTTCTCGTCCTTCATCCAGGCGTAGTCGTCGATGCGGACGTGGCCGAGCTGCTCGATCCGCACCGGCTGCCTGCGGGCGATCGGCGCGGATGCGCCGGCCGCCTCCGGCGCCGTCAAGCCAGGGTGTCGAGGATCGAGGACGAGGTGAACACGGAGGGCGCCGCGGTGCCGGTGCTCTGCGTCGGTGCGGCGCCGCCGCCGGCGTGATGATGGTGCGGCTTGCCGGTCGGCTGGGTCGGGCTCGCCTGCGCCTGTGCCTGGGTCTGCGCCTGGGCCTGCAGCTGCTGGGTGATGCTCGCGGCACCCGAGGCCGCGATGCTCGAGATGCTCATGATGGTATCTCCTGTTGAAGCCGTAGCACGGACAGTAGGGCGGAAACGTAAACCTTTCCCTAACCGGGAGCTAACCGCACCTCCGGTTGCCGTGGCTCAGCCCGAGTTCAGGGTCCGCGCGTCGCCGCGACCGAACAGCGCCAGCAGCACCGAGACCGCCCGGCCGCGCGGCGAGGCCAGCGCCGGATCGCGGTCCAGCAGCATCTCCGCATCCTGCCAGGCGAGGCGCAGCAGCTCGTCGAAGCGAGCGCCGCGGGCGAGCCGGAAGCCAGGCAGCCCGGATTGCCGCCGTCCCATCAGGTCGCCGCCGCCGCGCAGGCGGTGGTCCTCGTCGGCGATCAGGAACCCGTCCTCGGTGTCGCGCAGCAGGGTCAGCCGCTCGCGCGCCTGGCCGCCGAGCGCGTCCTCGTGCAGCAGCAGGCAGTAGCTGGCGGCCGCCCCGCGTCCGACCCGGCCGCGCAGCTGGTGCAGCTGCGCCAGGCCGAAGCGCTCGGCGTGCTCCACCACCATCACCGTCGCACTCGGCACGTCGACGCCCACCTCGATCACCGTGGTCGCGACCAGGATGCGGGAGCCGCCCGCGGCGAAGTCGCGCAGTGCCGCCTCGCGCACCGCGATGTCCTGGCGCCCGTGCGCGAGCCCGACCAGGCCGGCGCCGAAGCGCTCGACGAGGACGGCGAAGCGGTCTTCCGCCGCGGCGACGTCGAGCAGCTCGCTCTCGCTGACCAGCGGGCACACCCAGAACACCTGTGCGCCGCCGCCGAGCGCGCGCGCGATGCCGGCGCAGACCTCCTCGACCTGGCTCATGCCGTGCAGCGTGGTGCGTATCGGCAGCCGCCCGACCGGCTTGGCGTCGAGCCGGCTGACCTGCATCTCGCCCCACTGCGTCAGCAGCAGGGTGCGCGGGATCGGCGTCGCCGTCATCACCAGGATGTCGGTGCTCTCGCCCTTGTCGCCCAGCATCAGGCGCTGCTCGACGCCGAAGCGGTGCTGCTCGTCGATCACCGCCAGCGCCAGGTCGGCGAAGCCCACGCCCTGCTGGAACAGCGCGTGGGTGCCGACCGCGAGCTTGACCTCGCCGCCGGCGAGCAGCGCCCGCGCGTGCCGCCTCGCGCTGCCCTTGATGCTGCCGGTGAGCAGCGCCACCGGGATCGGCGCCAGGCGCGACAGGGTGTGGTGGTGCTGGCGCGCCAGGATCTCGGTCGGCGCCATCAGCGCCGCCTGCGCGCCGGCCTCGGCGGCACGCAGCATCGCCAGCAGCGCCACCAGGGTCTTGCCCGACCCGACATCGCCCTGCAGCAGGCGCAGCATGCGGCGCGGGGAGGCGAGGTCGGCATCGATCTCGGCGAGCGCCCGGCGCTGCGCCGGCGTCGGTTCGTGCCCGAAGCGACGCAGCGTCTGGGCGCGCAGCGAGCTGTCTCCCGCCAGCACGCGTCCGGGCCGCTCGCGGCTGCGTCGCCGCGCGCGCACCGTCGCGACCTGGCTCGCCAGCAGCTCGTCGCAGGCGAGGCGTGTGCGGGCGCGGTCCTGCGCCGCCGCCATCGCGTCGGGCGCGGACAGCGCGGGATCGGCGACGAGCGCCTCGGCGGGGAAGTGCAGCAGCCGCAGCGCGTCGGCGAAGCGCGGCCAGCGCTCGCGACGCAGCACCGCCGGCTGCAGCCACTCCGGCAGCGCCGGCAGCCGGTCGAGGGCCTGGCGGATCGCGCGCGCCAGCACGCGCGGCACCAGCCCGGTGGTCAGCGGCCACACCGCCTCCAGCAGCGGCAGCGACGCCGCCCGCTCGCGCGGCAGCAGGTGATCGGGGTGGGCCATGCTGAGCCGGCCGCCATAGCGGTCGAGCCGTCCGGAGACCACGATCGCGTCGCCCGGCTTCAGCCCGCGCGCCTGGTGCGGGCTGAAGAACACCAGCTCGGCCTGGGCGGTGCCGTCGCCGACCAGGATACGCCAGGGCTGCCGCGGTCGCGCCGGCCGCTCGATCCGCTGCACCGTCACCGCCAGCGTGGCGATCCGTCCCGCCTCGGCGTCGCCCAGCCGCGGCCGGTAGCGGCGGTCGATCATCCCGTCGGGGAGGTGGAACAGCAGGTCGAGCAGGGCGGGGCCGCCGACCGCGCGGACGAGCAGGCCGGCCAGGGCGGGGCTCAGGCCCGGCAGGCCGGCGATCGGCGTCCGCAGCGGCGCCAGCGAGGTCGGGAGCTCGCCCGCCGGGGAGGTCGGTTCAGGCGATGTCGTCACGGTTTCGCGTTTTCCGGGCGATGGGCTGACAGGCGGGGGGTGCGCGGCTATATGACAGCGCGCGCCATGGAACCAAAGCATCTCCCTCCCGAGCTTCCGCCCGCCGCGGCACCCGATGCCCGGCGGCGCCGGATCCTGTTCCGCGCCACGCATCGCGGCACGCACGAGACCGACATCCTGATCGGCGGCTTCGTCGGTCGCTTCCTCGACGGCTTCAGCGAGCAGGAGCTGGTCGAGCTCGAGGAGGTGATGGAGCTGCCCGACGTCGATCTCGCCGACTGGCTGACCGGCAGACGGCCGATCCCCGCCGACCGCGACAGCCCGATGCTGCGCCGGATCGAGCAGGCGGCGTGGCACGCGGCGGCGCAGGCGCGCGTCGACCACCTCGCGCGCGACCAAGGCAGGCGCGGTTGACCGGCATCGACGTGGTCTCCGTGCCTGCATCCAGGGAGTTGGCCGCCACCGCGGCGGGAACGTCGGTGCCGGGAGCGACCCCGATGTCGGGCGCAACACCGATCTGGGGGGTGCCGGAAGGGTTCGACGCGCTGCTGCTGTCACGACGGCTCGGCGAGCATCACGGGCCGCTGCTGCACGTGGCGCGCGACGATGCCGCGCTGGCGCGCATCGACGAGCTGCTCGGCTTCTTCGCCCCCGACGCGGAGGTGCTCCGCTTCCCGGCCTGGGACTGCCTGCCCTACGACCGCGTCTCGCCGAACCCCGCGCTGGTGTCCGAGCGCGTGGCGACCCTGACCCGGCTGCTGGAGCCGGCCACGGGCGGGCGGATCGTGATCACCACGGTGAACGCGCTGGTGCAGCGGGTGCCGCCGCGGTCGGCGTTCGAGGGCGCCTCGCTCAGCATACGCACCGGCGAGAGCCTGGACTCCGAGTTCCTGATCGAGCTGCTGATCGCCAACGGCTACGGCCGCGCCGACACGGTGATGGAGCCGGGCGAGTTCGCCACCCGGGGCGGCATCTTCGACATCTTTCCGGCAGGGCAGGCCGAGCCGGTCCGCCTCGACCTGTTCGGCGACGAGGTCGAGAACATCCGTCATTTCGAGCCGGCGACGCAGCGCTCCACCAGCCGCTGCGACGGCCTGGTGCTGCGCCCGGTGGCGGAGCTGTCGCTGGACGCCGAGAGCGTGTCGCGCTTCCGTACCGGCTGGCGCGCGCATTTCGGCCCGGAGGCCGCCGCCGACCCGGTCTACCTGAGCGTGTCCGACCAGCGCCGGCACGGCGGCATCGAGCACTGGCTGCCGCTGTTCCACGAACGGCTGGAGACGCTGATCGACTACCTGCCCGACGTCTCGGTCAGCTTCGACCACCAGGCCGACGAGGTGCTGTCGGCGCGGCTGGAGATGATCGCCGACCACGCCCAGGCGCGCACCATGCCGGTGCGCGACGGCGAGGTGCCGTACCGTCCGCTGCCGCCCGACCTGCTCTACCTGGACCGCGAGGGCTGGCAGGCGATGCTGGCGGCACTGCCGCTGCTCGCCTTCAGCCCGTTCGGCAAGCCGGACGGCGCCGCCGGCCTCGATGCCGGCGGCCGTCCCGGCACGCTGTTCGCGCGCTCGTTGCCGGCGGCCTCGCGCGAGAACGTGTTCGCCGCCCTGCGCGAGCAGTCGGCGCAGTGGGCGCGCACGCAGAAGCGGCGCACGCTGGTCGCGGCCTGGACGCGCGGCTCGCGCGAGCGCATCGCCACGCTGCTGCGCGACCACCGCATGGCGCCGCAGCCGGTGGAGAGCTGGCAGGAGGCGGACGCCCTGCCGCCCGGCCGTATCGGCCTGCTGACGCTCGGGCTCGAGCGTGGCTTCACCGCCGGCGACTTCGCGCTGGTCTCCGAGCAGGACCTGCTCGGCGAGCGCATCTCGCGGCCGCCGCGGCGCCGCAAGCGCGCCGACCAGTTCATCGCCGAGGCCACCGAGATCGCCGAGGGCGACCTGGTGGTGCACCAGGATTACGGCATCGGCCGCTATGACGGGCTGGAAACCATCGGCGTCGACCGCGGCGCGGTGATGTCGGCGCCACACGACTGCTTGCGCCTGATCTATGACGGCAACGAGAAGCTGTTCCTGCCGGTGGAGAACATCGAGCTGCTGAGCCGGTTCGGCTCCGAGCAGGCGGGGGTGGCGCTGGACCGGCTCGGCGGCTCCTCCTGGCAGAACCGCAAGTCGAAGATGAAGCAGCGCATCCGCGACATGGCGGGCGAGCTGATCCGCACCGCGGCGGCGCGGCACATGCGCGAGGCGCCGAGCCTGGCGCCGGCGGAAGGCACCTGGGACGAGTTCTGCGCCCGCTTCCCGTTCATCGAGACCGAGGACCAGACCCGCGCCATCGCCGACGTGCTGGAGGACATGGCCGCCGGCCGGCCGATGGACCGGCTGATCTGCGGCGATGTCGGCTTCGGCAAGACCGAGGTGGCGCTGCGTGCCGCGTTCGTCGCCGCGATGTCCGGCTCCCAGGTGGCGGTGGTGGTGCCGACCACCTTGCTGGCGCGCCAGCACGCGCGTGTGTTCGCCGCCCGCTTCGCCGGCCTGCCGGTGCGCGTCGAGCAGCTGTCGCGCATGGTGAACGCCAAGGATGCGGTCGGGGTCAGGAAGGGCCTCGCCGACGGCACGGTGACCATCGTGGTCGGCACCCATGCGCTGCTGGCCAAGGGGGTGGAGTTCGCCGATCTCGGCCTGCTGATCGTGGACGAGGAGCAGCATTTCGGCGTCGCCCACAAGGAGAAGCTCAAGGCGCTGCGCGAGGACGTGCACGTGCTGACGCTCAGCGCGACGCCGATCCCGCGCACGCTGCAGCTGGCGCTGACCGGGGTGCGCGAGATGAGCCTGATCGCCACCCCGCCCACCGACCGGCTGGCGGTGCGCACCTTTATCATGCCGTTCGACCACGTGGTGATCCGGGAAGCGGTGCAGCGCGAGCGGTTCCGCGGCGGCCAGGTGTTCTGCGTGGTGCCGCGAATCGAGGACCTCGACCGCATGGGCGAGCGGCTGCGCGAGATCGTGCCGGACGCCCGCCTGGTGCAGGCGCATGGGCGCCTGACGCCGACCGAGCTCGAGCGGGTGATGACCGAGTTCGGCGACGGCAAGTACGACATCCTCCTGTCCACCAACATCGTCGAGAGCGGGCTCGACATGCCTTCGGTGAACACGCTGGTGATCTATCGCGCCGACATGTTCGGGCTGGGCCAGCTGTATCAGCTGCGCGGCCGGGTCGGGCGCGGCAAGCAGCGCGGCTATGCCTATCTCACCTGGCCGCAGCAGCACCGGCTGTCCGCGTCGGCGGAGAAGCGGCTGGAGGTGATGCAGACGCTGGACCAGCTCGGTGCCGGCTTCACGCTCGCGTCGCACGACCTCGACCTGCGCGGGGCCGGCAACCTGCTGGGCGACGAGCAGAGCGGCCACATCCGCGAGGTCGGCATCGAGCTGTACCAGCAGATGCTGGAGGACGCGGTGGACGACCTCCGGCGCGAGAAGGGCAGGCAGAAGGCGCAGGACCGCGACTGGACCCCCAACATCGTGCTGGGGCTGCCGGTGCTGATCCCAGACACCTATGTGCCCGACCTTCCGGTGCGGCTCGGGCTGTACCGGCGCATCGGCGCCCTGCCGGGCGACGCCGAGACCGAGGCGATGGCGGCGGAGCTGGTGGACCGGTTCGGGCCGTTGCCCGAGGAGGTCGGCAACCTGCTGGAGGTGGTGACGCTGAAGCGCCTGTGCCGGGCGGCGGGGATCGAGAAGCTGGAAGCGGGGCCGAAGGGCATGGTGCTGCAGTTCCGCGGCAACAGCTTCCGCAACCCGGCCGGGCTGGTGTCGTGGATCGGCAGCAAGGGCGGCGAGATGCGGCTGCGTCCCGACCACAAGCTGGCGATCCTGCGCGAGATGACCACGGCGCAGCGCATCGGCCTGGCCCGTGACGTGGTCGGACGCCTGAACCTGCTGGCGGACGGGGCCAAGGCGGCGTGAGCGGGGCGGCGACCGGCAACCGGTTCAAGGACCGGCTGCGGCAGGGCGCGCTGCAGGTCGGGCTGTGGCTGTCGCTTGCCGAGGCCTACACCGCCGAGATCTGCGCCGGCGCCGGGTTCGACTGGCTGCTGATCGACGGCGAGCACGGGCCGAACGACCTGCGCTCGATCCTCCGGCAGCTGCAGGCGGTCGCCGCCTTTGCCTCCGAGGCGGTGGTGCGCGTCCCGGTCGGCGAAACCTGGATGATCAAGCAGGTGCTCGACATCGGCGCCCGCACCCTGCTGGTGCCGATGGTGGAGACGGCGGAGCAGGCGGCGATGCTGGTGGCCGCGACGCGCTACCCGCCGCAAGGCCGTCGCGGGGTCGGCGCCGCGGTGGCGCGTGCGTCCGGCTTCGACCGCGACGGCGGCTACATGCGCCGTGCCGACGCGGAAACCTGCCTGCTGGTGCAGATCGAGACCCGGTCGGGGCTCGACAACCTCGAAGCGATCGCCGCGGTGGACGGCGTGGACGGGCTGTTCATCGGCCCGGCCGACCTGTCCGCCTCGCTCGGCCATCCGGGCGATCCCACCGCGCCCGAGGCGCAGGCGGCGATCGACGACGGGCTGCGGCGCATCGTCGCGTCGGGCAAGGCGGCCGGCATCATCATGGGCGATGAGGCGTTGGTCCGGCACGCGATGGCGCTCGGCGCGACCTTTGTCGCCGTCGGCACCGACGTGTCCCTGCTGGGTCGCGGCAGCGACGCGCTGGCGGCGCGCTACGGGCGCGGCGCCGGGCCGCGCGCCGGTGGGCCGGCGACGGCCTACTGACACACCCCGACCGGGGGCCGTGTCCTCCGCCGCGTCAGCGTATCGGCAGCGGCACGTTGTTGATGGTCAGCACCCCGTGCTGCAACGCCAGGTCCCAGTCGGCCTGGTCGCCCTGCCGGTGCGCCACCAGCTTGACCAGGAACAAGGCGGTGCGCAGCCGCCCGAGGCCGGACGCGTTGGCGGCGTCGAGCAGCGCGTCGAAGTCGTGCGCGGTGACGTGGCCTTCCCCGCCGCTGTCTTCGGGATCGCGTCCTACCGTGCCCTGGCCGTGGCCGCTCAGCGTGGTGTCGCCGCGACGCGCGTCCAGTTGCTCGATCGTCACCGGCACCGGCGCCGATGGGCGGCCGGGCGAGGCAAGCAGAACGGGAAGCTGGTCCGCGGGCGTCGAGGCATGCATGGTCAGCGTGTCCGGCAGCAGCCCGGCGGCGGCGTCGTTGGACACCGCGCCGTCGAGGGCGACGGTCAGCCGTGCCGCCGGCCCGCCGCCGTCCAGGCGCAGCAGCAACCGGCGGGCGCCGAGCCGGGTGCTGCCGGCGCGGATCGACACCCCGGACCAGGTGAACCCGGCGGTGCCGCCATGGCCGAGCGCGTGCGCCAGCGGGTCGATGGCGCCGCGCAGGGTCGCATCCGGACACGCGTCGTGACGGTCCGACAAGGCCACCAGCACCGCGGCCGCGGCCGCGGTGGCGGCCTGCTCCAGCACGGCGTCGGACAGGCCGGCGCCACGGCCCTCCGCGTGCAGGTGGGCCGCGTGCAGCACCGCGTCGGGTACGGCCGGCAGCAGCACGTCCGCGCGCTCGGCGTCGAAGCCGGTGCCGCCTGGGCCGCCGCCTTCTCGCAGGCCGGTGGCGTGGACCGCGGCGCAGCCGGGCAGTGCCAGGGTGGCGGCCCGGGCGCCGGCTGGCGGGAGCCCGAGGAACAGGAGCAGGGCAGCGAGTGCCGGGATGGGACGATGGGTCATGCGGCGTTTAAGGTGGCGCAGCCTCCGCACGGTGGCAATTCACGGCGTCGTCGCGACCGTGTTCCGCGTGTTGCGGACACCCCCTGGTGCCCGCAGCACGCGGGGGCGTGGTCCGGGCACGGCGGGCGGTCGCAGGGTGGAGCGGGGAATGGCGCCGCTCAGAAGGTGAAGTTCAGCCGCCCGTAGTAGAAGCCGCCGTTGATCGGCACGGTGGACGAGGTTTGGTCGTAAAAGGCGACGTCGAGGTAGGACAGCTCGAGCGGCAGGCGACGCGGCCGGACGTTGAACAGGTCGTTGGCGCCGATCGCCGCGTGCCAGTGCGGCGCGATCTGGTAGCCGACCTCGAGGTCGGTCAGCCATTCGGGCAGGTTCTTGAACTCGGCGAACTGCGAGCCGGAATATTGCAGCGCCGCCGGGGCCTGGTCCTCGTAGGTGACGTCGTCGGTGGTCTGGCCGTAGCGGGTCTGCCGCAGGTTGACGTCGAACTTCCCGATCTTCCAGAACGCGTCGAGGATGATCTTGGAGCGCGGCGACGCGGTGGTGAGGTAGCTGATGCCCTGCGCGGTCAGGAACGGGTTGCCGAACGCGTCGGTGCCGTTGTGGTGCAGGCGGGTGCGGTTCAGGTCGATGCCGGCGGTCCAGGTCACGGTGCCGTAGCGACGGAAGTCGGTGAAGTAGTTGACGTTGATGTCGAGGCCCTGGGTGCGCGTGCTGGCGCCGTTGGCGAAGTAGTAGGCGGAAATGTCGTTGGCCTGAATGCCCTGCGGCAGGGTGGCGCCGGTGTCCTCGATCGCGGTTTCCGCGGCCGACCCGGTGACGCCGCCGGCGCCGACGATGCGGTCGCGTATGTTGATCTGGTACACGTCCGCGGTGACGCTGAGGTTGGTCAGCGGCTGCAGCACGAAGCCGGCGCTGGCGTTTGTCGAGCGTTCCGCCTTGAGCGGCACCGCGCCGATCGACTGCGCGCCGGTGGAGGAGGTGGCGAGGATGCCGCTGGCGCCGGTCGGAGACACGTTGAGCGAGGAATAGTTCTCCTCCGCCAGCGTCGGCGCACGGAAGCCGTTGGAGATGGTGCCGCGCAACGCGAACCACCTAGTGAAGTCGTAGCGGCTGGAGATCTTGCCGTTCTCGGTGTCGCCGGCATCGGTGTAGTGCTCGAAGCGGCCAGCGAAGTCGACGTCCCAGTGCTGCAGCGGATGCACGTCGTAGTCGATGTAGCCGGACCACACGTTGCGCGAGAACGATCCGGCGTTGGCCGGCAGCAGGCCGGCGAAGCCTTGCGTGCCGCCCAGGACGTAGGACGCGGGCGCTCCGGCGCCGAGGCGATACACTTCCGAGCGTTCCTCGGCACCGAAGGCGAAGTTCATCGGCATGCCGAGCGCGTGGAACGGCCGGGTGAAGTCGAGATTGTTGGTCCACTGGGCGTTCTGCTGGCTTTGCGCCAGCACCGTGGTCGGCGTGAAGCCGACGGCATAGCCGTACTGGGCGTCGCCATCGGCGTAAAGGTTGGGGTTGCCGGTGTGCTTGTTGCCGATGTTGGTGATGTCGTCGCCATAGGTCGTGCTCAGGTCGGCGTGGAAGCCGAACACGTCGGGCGCCTTGACGCCGATGGTGGCGGCGTAGTCGTTCTCCTCGTCGGTTTCCAAGGGCGAGAAGCCGTACGGGTACACTTCCGGCAGCTTGCTCGGCACGCGGTAGTTCTCGTACGCTTCGCTGTGTCGGTGGCCGTAGGTGATGAGCCCGTAGCCCTGGAGGCCGCCGAACGCGTCCTGCACCAGCGTCTTGCCGAACTCGACGCTGAGGGTTTCGCGGGTTTCCTCGGGCAAACCGTTGATCTTATTCGAGTTGGCTGGCTCGGCGAAGCCGCCCGGAGCGAACGCCGAGCTGCGGTCGTCCACGGTCTGCGTCACGAAGTGGTCGGCATGGTAGATC
>CAXTMS010000091.1:0-13324 GCA_964245345.1 uncultured Acetobacteraceae bacterium
CGACCCGTCCGGCACGGTCAGGTACGGTCCGTCGAACCCGGGGGCGGCGCATCCGAGCAGGAACGGCAGGCTGAGCAGGCTCGCCTGCGCCACGCAGCTCTCCGCCGCGTCGCCCGGCGTCGCCAGCCGGCAGCGAGGCGACAGAAGGCCGGCCACGAGCGGCTGCAACGGGTCCGGCAGCAGCAGGCGCACCGGCGCGCGCCCCGCCGCCTGGCGCACGAAGCGCAGGAACTGGATCGCGTCGCCAAGCCCCTGCTCGGCGTGCAGCAGCACGGCATCCTCGTCCGGCAGCGCTTCCCCGGTCCAGTCCGGCAATGCGGACGGCGGCGCCTGCACCAGGCTGCGGCGCGCCTCGAACGCGTCCCAGCCCTCGCGGTGCCGCCCCGTCGCCAGCAGCACGGTGGCCCGGTTGAACCGGGCCCGCGCCGCGTCCACCGAGTCGGCCGGCGCCCGCGCCTCCACCACGGAGAAGCAGCGCACCGCCTCCGCGTGCCGTCCCAGCTCCGACAGGATGGTGCCGCGGTT
This sequence comes from uncultured Acetobacteraceae bacterium, assembly GCA_964245345.1. Classification (GTDB taxonomy): domain Bacteria; phylum Pseudomonadota; class Alphaproteobacteria; order Acetobacterales; family Acetobacteraceae; genus Lichenicola. The sequence goes on from CAXTMS010000091.1 coordinate 526, forward strand.
GACCAGGATGCCGTCCGAGCCCGGCGCCAGCGCCGAGGCCTGCGACAGCGCGCGTTCCGCTTCCGTCAGGTGCCCGGTCGCCATCAGCACCAGGCCGAGATTGCTCGCGGTCTCCGCCGTGGGCGGCGCGCCGGCGGCGGCGCGGCGAAGCAGCCCTTCCGCCTCGTCGAGCCGGCCGCGCTCGAACAGCAGGCCGCCCAGGTTGGCCAGCGCCGCCGGGTCGTCCGGCCGCAGCGCCGCCACACGACGGAAGGCGGCCTCGGCCCGGTCCGGCTGGCCGAGCCGTCCTTCTGCGTCGCCCAGGAGATGCCAGGACGAGGCGTCGTCCGGCGCCTCCGCCACCGCCGCGCGCAGGACCGGCACCGCCTCGGCGAACCGGCCGGCTGCGACCCTGAGCCGCGCCAGCGCCGCACTGGCGCCTGGGACGCTGGTGGACGGCGTGCCGTGCCCCGGATCGCGCCGCACCGCGTCCGCTGCCGCGGCGTCGGCCTCCGCGGTGCGGCCGAGGGCCTCCAGGACCGCGGCGAGAGCGGCATGCGCGCGCGGGTCGTCCGGATCGCGCAGCGCGGCCACCTGCAGCGCGGCGCGCGCCTGCTCGACATGGCCCTGGCCGCGCAGCGCCAGCCCGAGGTTGAGGTAGTACACCGCCACCTCGGGCCGGGCTCTCACCGCCCGGCCGATGAAGGCGATCGCTTGTCCGCTCTGCCCGCGGCCGAGCGCCAGCACGCCGAGGCCGTGCAGCGCGCCCGCGTGATCCGGCTGCAACGACAGCGCCGTGCGGTAGCACCGGTCCGCGCCCTCGAGGTCGCCGGCCTGGTGCAGGCGCGTTCCCTGTTCCGCCGCCGCGTCGGCTTGGCGGTCGCGTGACAGCATCGAGCTTTTCCCCAGCGGTCCGGCCGCGATCATGCCGCCCCCGGCCGGCCGATGCACCCGTTCCGGCTTGATCTTCTGTTCATGCCCGTCTGTCATGGCCGGATCGGCATCGGGGGACGCGCCATGCAGGCCTACCACACGCTTGAACGCCGCTTCGCCCGGATCAGCCGCCTCGACGGCGCGCTCGGCATCCTCGGCTGGGACAAGGAGACCACCATGCCGATCGGCGCCGCGGTGGAGCGCGGCGAGCAGATCGCCACCCTGTCGGTGATCCGGCACGAGCTGCTGTGCGAGGCCGAGACCGACGCGCTGCTGCACGAGGCCGAGTCGGATCCCGACGCGCTGGGAGCGTGGCAGGCAGCCAACCTGCGCGAGATGCGCCGGGCCCACCTGCACGCCACCGCGGTTCCCGCCGACCTGGTCGAAGCCGCGTCCCGTGCCGCGACCGCCTGCGAGGTCGCCTGGCGGCAGGCGCGCGCAGACAGCGACTATCCCGCGCTGCTGCCGCACCTGGAGCAGGTGCTGGCGACGCAGCGTGCGACGGGTGCCGCCAAGGGCGCGGCGCTTGGGCTGTCGCCCTATGACGCCCTGCTCGACCAGTACGATCCCGGCCTGCGCCAGTCGGTCATCGACCCGGTGTTCGGGAGCCTGCGCGACGGCCTGCCCGCCCTGCTCGCCGAGGTGATGGCGCACCAGGCGGGCCAAGCACCCCTGCCGATGCCGGGCCCGTTCCCGGTCGAGGCGCAGCGCCGCCTGGGCGAACAACTGATGCAGGCGGTGGGCTTCGACCGCAGCCGCGGCCGCCTCGACGTCAGCACCCACCCGTTCTGCGGCGGCGCCGATTCGGATGTCCGCATCACCACCCGCTACGACGAGGCGGACTTTTCCGGCGCCCTGATGGGGGTGCTGCACGAAACCGGGCACGCGATCTACGAGCAGAACCGGCCGACGGACTGGCTGTCGCAGCCGGTCGGCCGGGCGCGGGGAATGACGCTGCACGAAAGCCAGTCGCTGCTGATCGAGATGCAGGCCTGCCGCAGCGACGCCTTTCTGCGGTTCCTGGCCCCGCTGCTGCGCGACGGGTTCGGGGACGACCCGGCCTTCGACGTCGCCAACCTCCGGGCGCACTACCGGCGGGTGCGGCCGGGGCTGATCCGCGTCGATGCGGACGAGGTCACCTATCCGGCCCACATCCTGGTCCGCTACCAGATGGAACGCGCCTTGTTCGCCGGCGACCTGTCGCTGCGGGATCTGCCGGCCGCCTTCAACGACGGGATGCGCGCCCTGCTCGGCATCGATGTTCCGGACGATCGCCGTGGCTGCCTCCAGGACATCCACTGGCCGGCCGGGCTGTGGGGCTACTTCCCGACCTATACCCTGGGCGCGATGACCGCGGCGCAGCTGTTCCGCAGCGCCTGCGACGCCGTGCCCGGCGTGGAGCAGGCATTGTCACGCGGCGATTTCGCTCCGCTGGTCGGGTGGCTGAACGAGACCATCCACCGCCGCGGCAGTTCCGCATCCACCGCGAAGCTGGTCGCGGACGCCACCGGAACTCCGCTGGACGCGTCGATCTATCAGGCGCACCTGCGTCGACGCTATCTCGGCGACGCCGCCGGCTGAATGGCCGGGCTAGCCGTTCTGCGCCAACGATGCCGGCATCGGCATCAGCAAGCCCGACTCGGTGGCCGCCACGGTTCCGAACGCGAACGTCATGATCACGCCAGTCAGAAGTACCAGTTTGGCCATGTCGAAGATCCCGGGCTGCGCTTGATGAACCGCCCAACGCCTTGGCGGCCGGGCCCGACCACCGTCCGCCGTCTCACATTTTGGTCAGTCTCCGGCTGGTCGAACGGGAAGGCGGTCCGACGGCACAGCGTCCGACTCATGCTGCTGTTTGCCGCAAGCGTGTCGTCCGCCCGGGCGGCCGAACCCGCGACCGCGCCGCCGCCGCCGGCCGCGCCGCTGGTCGAGCGGGCCAGCTCGACGCAGCAGGTGTGGAACGGCGTCGTGTCCGCTCCGGACGGCAGGCTGTTCGTGGTGCTGCCGCGCCTCGCCAATCCCGCTGGACCGTCGCTGGCGCTGGTCGACGCCGACAACCATCTGCTTCCGTTTCCCGATGCCGCCTGGAACGACACCAGCCAGCTGGTCGCCAGGCCGTCCCGGCCGCAGCCGTCCGGGCCGCCTCCCGTTGCGCCACAGCCGGCCGTGCCGCCGCCGGACGGACCCGGCCCGGTGTTCGTCGGGCTGAACGCGATCCGCCTCGCCCCCGACGGCGCGCTGTGGGCGGTCGACACCGGCGTGCCTGGCCCGGGCAAGCCCCCGGTCGCGAACGGCGCGCGCCTGATCCGGATCGACCTCGCGACCAACCAGGTCACCCGGATCCTGGTGGTGCCTGCAGACGCCCTGCGGCCGAAGAGCATGATCGACGACATCCGCTTCAACGGCGACCACGCCTATGTCACCGATGCCGGGGCGCCCGGGCTTCTGGTGGTCGACCTGCGCACCGGCACGGTGCGTCGCGTGCTCGACCGCGACCCGGCGCTGACCGCGCAGCGGCCGATCGTGGTGGACGGCGAGGTGCTGAAGGGCCCGGACAACAAGCCGGTGATGATCAACGCAGACCAGCTGGAAGTGTCGCCGGACGGCCGGCACCTCTACGTGCAGCCGCTGTGCGGGCCGATGTCGCGGATCGACACCGCGCTCCTGGACGATCCGCAGACGTCGCCGAGGGCGCTCTCCGCAGGGGTCTCGTTCTGGTACGACACCCCGGCGCTCGGCGGCACGGCGATCGCGCCGGACGGCACGCTCTACCTGAACGACCTGGAGAACGACAGCATCCTCAGCCTGTCGCCGGACCGGATGCTGTTGCAGCTGATCCGCGATCCCCGGCTGCACTGGGCGGACGCGCCGTTCCTGTCGCCGAAGGGGACGCTGTTCGTGCCGGTGTCGCAGCTCGACCGCGCGGCGCTGTTCCACCACGGCCACGCGCAGATCCAGTTCCCGGTGTCGATCTTCACGCTGGACCCGCAAACGCTTGAGGAAGCGGTGCGCCGACGCGCGGCCACGCCGCAGGCCGCGCCCGACGCGCCCGCCCGACCATGACCGGGCCTTCGCGCCGGAGGGCGGGTTCCGTATGATCCGGCCCATGCGCTACATCTCCACACGCGGCCGGGCGCCGACGCACGACTTCGCCGGCGTGCTGCTCGCAGGGCTCGCCGAGGATGGCGGGCTCTACATCCCGGAGCGCTGGCCGGAGTTCTCGCCCGCCGAATGGCGGTCGCTGCGCGGCCTGCCCTATCCCGAGCTGGCGGCGCGGGTGATGGCGCCGTTCACGGCCGGCGCGATCGACGGCGACACGCTCGCCCGCCTGTGCCGCGAGGCCTATGAAGGGTTCGGCCACCCGGCGGTGGCGCCGCTGGTGCAGCTCGATCACGAGCTGTTCGTGCTGGAGCTGTTCCACGGCCCGACGCTGGCCTTCAAGGACATGGCGATGCAGCTGCTTGGCCGGCTGTTCGACCACGTGCTGCGCGAGCACGACCGGCGCGTGACCATTGTCGGCGCCACCTCCGGCGACACCGGCTCGGCCGCGATCGAGGCCTGCCGCGACCGCGACCGGGTGGAGATGGTGATCCTGCATCCGCGCGGCCGCACCAGCGAGGTGCAGCGGCGGCAGATGACCACCGTGCTGTCGCCCAACATCACCAACCTGGCCGTGGAGGGCACCTTCGACGACTGCCAGGACCTGGTGAAGAACATGTTCGCGGACGCGCCGTTCCGCGCCGACATGCGCCTGGGTGCCGTGAACTCCATCAACTGGGCCAGGATCGCGGCGCAGATCCCGTACTACGCCGCCGCCGCCCTGGCGCTGGGCGCCCCGGACCGGGAGGTGGCGTTCGCGGTGCCCACCGGCAACTTCGGCAACGTTCTGGCCGCCTGGGCCGCGCGGCGCATGGGCCTGCCGGTGGCGCGGCTGACCATCGGCGCCAACAGCAACGACATCCTGCCGCGCTTCCTCGCCGCCAACGACATGAGCATGCGCCCGGTGCTGCCGACCCTGTCGCCGAGCATGGACATCCAGGTGAGCTCGAACTTCGAGCGGCTGTTGTTCGAGCTGCTCGGCCGCGATCCCGCCGCCTGCGCCGCCATCATGGGCGGGTTCCGGCGCGACGGCAGCATGGCCGTGCCCGGCGCGGCCTGGCAGCAGGCGGCCGCGCTGTTCCGCGGCCTGGCACTCGACGACCCGGCGACGGAAGCGGAGATGCGCCGCCTGCACCGGGAAACCGGCTACCTGGCCGACCCGCACACCGCCATCGGCATCGCCGCCGCCCGTGCCGGGCATCTTCCGGGCGTGCCGTGCGTGGCGGCGGCGACCGCGCATCCGGCCAAGTTCCCGGACGCGATGCGCCTCGCCACCGGCCTCGCCCCCGCCCTGCCGCCGCGCTTGTCCGACCTGTACAGCCGCGAGGAGCGCTACCGGGTGGTGCCGAACCGTCTCGATGCCGTCCAGGAGGCGGTGCGCGCCGCGGTGCTGAAGAACGCCGCCTGACCTCCCATATCCCTTTGCAACCGATCAACGACGCGGCCCGGCAGGCTTCCCCCGGGCCCGGCATCAGGAACCTCATGACCGACCGACCCCACGCCGACCCGATCAGCACCACCCGCCTGCCCAACGGCCTCACCGTCGTGACCGAGCGCATGGACCGGGTGGAGACCGTTTCGCTCGGCGCCTATGTCGCCAGCGGCACGCGCAACGAGTGCGCGACCGAGAACGGGGTGTCGCACTTCCTCGAGCACATGGCCTTCAAGGGCACCGAGCGCCGCTCCGCGGCACGCATCGCCGAGGAGGTCGAGAACGTCGGCGGCCACATCAACGCCTACACCGCGCGCGAGCAGACCGCCTACTACGTCAAGCTGCTCAAGGAGGACCTGGCGCTGGGCGCCGACATCATCGGCGACATCCTGACCCACTCCAGCTTCGCGCCCGAGGAGATGGAGCGCGAGCGCGGCGTGATCCTGCAGGAGATCGGCCAGGCCAACGACACCCCCGACGACATCGTGTTCGACCACTTCCAGGAGACCGCCTTCCCGGGCCAGCCGATGGGCCGCCCGACGCTCGGCACCGAGGCGCTGATCCGCGAGATGAAGCGCGACACCCTGACCGACTACATGCGGACGCACTACACCACCGGCAACGTGGTGATCGCCGCCGCCGGCAACCTCCACCACGAGCAGGTGGTGGAGCTGGCGCGCCAGCATTTCGGCGACCTGCCGAGCGGGGTGATGGAGCGTCCCGAGCCCGGCCGCTACGGCGGCGGCGAGTTCCGCCGGGAAAAGGAGCTCGACCAGGTGCACGTCGTGCTGGGCTTCCCCTCGGTCGGCTATGGCGACCGCGACTACTACGCCGTGCTGCTGCTTTCCACCCTGCTCGGCGGCGGCATGTCGTCGCGGCTGTTCCAGGAGATCCGCGAGCGCCGCGGCCTGGTGTACTCGATCTACTCCTTCAGCGCCCCGTTCGTGGATGGCGGGCTGTTCGGCATCTATGCCGGCACCGGCGAGGACGAGGCGCGCGAGCTGGTGCCGGTGACGCTGGAGGAGCTGCAGAAGGTGCAGCGGGGCTCTGGTCCCGACGTCGTGCGCCAGGACGAGCTCGACCGCGCCCGGGCGCAGCTGAAGTCCTCCCTGCTGATGTCGCTGGAATCCACCGGCAGCCGCTGCGAGCAGCTCGCCCGCCAGCTGCAGGTGTTCGGCCGCATCATCCCGACCGCGGAAACGGTGGCGAAGATCAACGCCGTCACCCTGGAGGACGTGCGACGCGCGGCGGCGCGCGTGTTCCGCGGCGCGCCCACCCTGACCGCGCTGGGACCGGTGACGCACATCCCGCGCCTCGGCGAGGTCGCGGACAGGCTGGCCGCATGAACACTGTTCACGAAAACGACCGCGTCGGCCTGCTGCAGGAGCTGGTCGGGGCGGCGACCCGGGCCGGCGCCGACGCGGCGGAGGCGATCCTGGTGTCGGGCACCTCGCTCGGCGTGCAGGTGCGCCAGGGGCGCAGCGAGGAGCTGGAGCGGTCGGAGCACAACGATGTCGGCCTGCGCGTGTTCTCGGGCCGGCGCAGCGCCATCGTGTCGACCACCAGCATCGACCCGGCAGGCTTCGGGCGCCTGGTCGAGCAGGCGCTGGCGATGGCGCGCGTGGTGCCGGAGGACCGGTTCGCCGCCTTGTGCGACCGGGCCGCGACCGGCATCGCCCTCCCGTCCGGGCTCGACCTCGCCGACGCGGCCGAACCCGGGATCGAGGCGCTGACCGATCGGGCGCGTGCCGCCGAGGCAGCGGCGCTTGCGGTCGGCGGCGTCACCAACAGCCAGGGCGGCTCGGCCGGCTACGGCCGCACCAGCATCGCGCTCGCCACCTCCGGCGGCTTCGCCGGCCAGTACGCCCGGACCAGCCACTCGGTGTCGGCCAGCGTGCTCGCCGGCCAGGGCACGGCGATGCAGCGCGACTACGACTACCATTCCAGCGTGCACCTGGCCGACCTCGACGATGCGGACCGCATCGGCCGGCATGCCGGCGAGCGCGCCGTGGCCCGGCTCCATCCGGTCAAGCCGCGCACCGGGCGCATGCCGGTGATCTACGACCCGCGCGTGTCGAACAGCCTGATTGGCCACCTGGCCGGCGCGCTGAACGGCGCGGCGGTGGCGCGCGGCACCTCGTTCCTGAAGCAGCGCATGGGCACGCGCGTGCTGCCGGCCGGGGTGTCGGTGGTGGACGACCCGACCCGCCTGCGCGGCTTGCGTTCCAAGCCGTTCGACGGCGAGGGCGTGCCCACCGTGCCGCTGCTGCTGGTCGAGGACGGCGAGATCCGCTCCTGGGTGCTGGACGGCCGCAGCGGACGCCAGCTCGGCCTCGCTTCGACCGGCCACGCGTCCCGCGGGCCGTCCTCGCCGCCCTCGCCCTCGACCACCAACCTGTACCTGTCCGGCGGCGCGACCGCGCCGGAGGCGCTGATGGCCGACATCGCGGAAGGCGTCTACCTCAACGAGATGATGGGCAACGCGGTCAACGGGCTCACCGGCGACTACAGCCGCGGCGCCGCCGGGTTCATGATACGCAACGGCGCGCTGGCCGAGCCGGTGGCCGAGTTCACCGTGGCCGGCAACCTGCTGGACATGTTCGCGTCCATGGTGCCGGCCAACGACCTCGTGTTCCGGCGCGGCAGCGACGCGCCGACCATCCGCATCGACAGCCTGACCGTGGCCGGCGCCTGATCACCGTTCAAGGACGAGATCCCATGACACGACACAGCCTTCGGCGGATGCGGGCGGCCTCGCTGGCCTTGGCGCTGGGGCTGGCCCCGGTCGCGGCACCGATCGTGGTCGGCCTTGTTCCCGTGGCGGCCGACGCCCGGCCCGGCTTCGGCGGGTCGTTCGGCAGCCGCGGCAGCCGCACCTTCAGCGCGCCGCCCTCCACCGCCACCAATCCCGGCGGCGCGTCGCCGTTCGCGCGCACGCTGACGCCGCGCCAGGGTCCCTACGCGCCGGCCTATGGCGGCGGCTACGGCGGCGTCGCCCGCGCGCATCCGTTCGGTGCCGGCCTGGCCGGCGGGCTGCTCGGCGCCGGGCTGGCCGGCATGTTGTTCGGCCACGGCTTCTTCGGCGGCGGCTACGGCTATGGCGGCGGCTTCGGCGGGGCCGGGCTGTTCGGTCTGCTGATCCAGCTGGCGATCCTGTTCTTTGTCGGCCGCTGGCTGTTCCGCCGGTTCACCGGCGCACGCGCGGTGGCCGGCCCGGGGGCGGTGCCATTTGCGGCCGCCGCCGCCGCGCGCGGCTCTGGCAGCGCCATCCCGATCACGCCCGCCGATTACGGCCAGTTCGAGCAGGCGTTGCTGGACATCCAGCAGGCCTGGTCGATGCAGGACCTGCGCGCGCTGTCGCGCTTCGCCACTCCGGAGATGGTCAGCTACTTTTCCGAGCAGCTGTCCGACCTGTCGAGCCGCAACCTGCGCAACGCGGTGAGCGCGGTGCGGATGGAGCACGGCGACCTGTCGGAAGCGTGGAGCGAGAGCGGCCGCGACTTCGCCACCGTCGCCATGCGCTACTCGATGATCGACGTGACCACCGACCTGACCGGGCGCGTGGTCGACGGCAGCCCGAACGAGCGGCAGACCGTGACCGAGCTGTGGACCTTTATGCGCGCCCGCGGCGGCTCCTGGCTGTTGTCCGCGATCCAGCAGGCGCGGTGACGGCCGGCTACCGCACCGACACCCGGAGCCTGTACTCGCCGCCGCCGCCGCGCGCGGTGCCGAGCACGAACAGGTAGCGTCCCGACGCCGGGAGCGTCGCCTTGACGGCGGTGGCGTCGTCCTGGGCGCCGGCGCCCGGCACGGTCGGGCCCGAGATGTCCGGGCCGTCGCTCGCCGGCTTGACCTCGTAGCCGGGCCGGTAGAGCGAGAACACCACGTTGTCGTCCGGGCTGGACACGGTGGCCTGGAGGGTCTGCCCGGCACGGGCGTCCAGCGCGTAGCAGACCTCCTCGGCGCGGACGACCCCGCCGCCGACGGTGGTGCCGGTCTGGCCGTGTCGGAACCGGATCGGTGCGGGAGCGTTGCAACCCGCTGCCCGTGCCCGGTCCGTCTGGACTCCGGCGCCGAGCAGACCCAGCATGGCCGCCGCCGCAAGGCTGCGTATCCGATCGTTCATCCGTCCGACCTCGTCATGGAGTTCCTCATGCCTTTGGTGGATGCAAGCCTGTTGTCGCAACTGGTTCCAACCTATCACGGTGCCCGGGGGATACGACAGCAGGGCAACATCCGGCAGGTCGGGCTGTACCTGCCGGCGGCGCTGACCCGGTTCTCCATCAACACCACCCTGCGCCAGGCGCACTTCCTGGCCCAGGTGTGCGAGGAAAGCTGGGGCCTGTCGGACCTCAAGGAGGAAGCGAGCGGCAAGGAGTACGAGGGCCGCAAGGACCTCGGCAACACCCAGCCGGGCGACGGGACGCGCTTCAAGGGGCGCGGCCTGGTGCAGCTCACCGGCCGCGCCAACTATGCCAAGGCCGGACGCGAGCTGGACCTCAACCTGGTGGGCGACCCGAAGCTGGCCGAGTCCGCGTCCGTGGCGGTGGACACCGCCTGCCTGTACTGGACCGACCACCACCTGAACAAGTTCGCCGACCTCGACGACATCCAGGCGATCACGCGCCGGGTCAACGGCAAGCGCATGCTCGGGCTCAAGGAGCGCACCGCGTTCCTGGTCAAGGCCAAGGCGCTGCTGGGCGCAGGCGGCACGGCGGGCAGCGTGGTGGCGCCGACGCGCAGCGCGCCGGACGGCAGCCCGATCTACACCGTGTGAGCCGGGGCGGCCGGACGGGCGATACCCTTCTAGCCGAGGCGAAGCCGGCCTAGGCTGCACCGCGTCATGGGGGTGCGACGCCTCCGGAGCGGGGCTTGCCAGCCCCCGCTGCAGCGAGGAGACCGTCCGGCCATGCCAACCCAGCCGCTCAACCGGCAAACCTTGAACAGTGTTCACGCGCCGGTGCGCCGTCCCGGCTTCGACCCGGCCACGCTGTCGGCCGGCATCGTGCATCTCGGGCTCGGCAACTTCCACCGCGCCCACATGGCCCGCTACACCCAGGAGCTGATCGAGCGCAGGCCGGACCAGGACGGGTTCGGCATCCTCGGTGCCGGGCTGTTGCCGGGCGACCGGCGGATGCTCGACGCGCTGGGGCCGCAGGATTGGCTGTACAGCCTGGTGGAACGGTCGGCGGAGCAGGAAACCGTCACGGTGATCGGCTCGATCGTCGGCGTGCTGTTCACCGCCGAGGAGTCCGGGCCGCTGCTGGATGCGATCGACCGGCCGGAGATCCGCATCGTCAGCCTGACGGTGACGGAGCACGGCTACTGCCTGAACCGCTCCACCAAGCGGCTCGACCCGGACCACCCCCAGGTCGCCAGGGACCTGGCCGACCCGGAGCGTCCGCACAGCGCGCCGGGCATCATCGTCGAAGCGTACCGCCGGCGCATGGCGGCGGGCGCACCAGCGTTCACCGCCATGAGCTGCGACAACATCCAGCACAACGGCAACGTGCTGCGCGAGGCGGTGCTGACCCTGGCGCGGCTGCGCGACCCGGCGCTGGCGGACTGGATCGAGCGCAACGCCTCGTTCCCCAACACCATGGTCGACCGGATCACCCCGGTCACGCAGGCGGACGACGTGGCGGCGCTTGCCCGCGACTACGGCATCGAGGATCGCTGGCCGGTGTTCTGCGAGCGCTTCACCCAGTGGGTGATCGAGGACCGGTTCGTGGCCGGCCGCCCCGCCTGGGAGGAGGTCGGGGCGCAGTTCGTCGACGACGTGACGCCCTACGAGTTCATGAAGCTTCGGCTGCTCAACGGCAGCCACCTGGCGGTGTCCGGGATGGGTCGGCTCGCCGGCTACACCTTTATCGACGAGTCGATGCGCGACCCGCTGATCACCCGCTACATGGCGGCGCTGATGGACCGGGAAACCGAGCCGACCCTGTCGCCGGTGCCGGGGATCGACCTCGACGACTACAAGCGCACGCTGATCGAGCGCTTCGCCAACCCGCGGGTGAAGGACACGGTGGAGCGGGTCAACACCGACGCGCCGCTCAACGTGCTGGTGGACCCGATCCGCGACCGGCTGGCGCAGGGTGGCGGGATCGACCTGCTGGCGCTGGCGCTGGCGGCGTGGATGCGACGCATCCGCGGCGAGGACGAGGGAGGCAACCCGATCGAGATAAGGCACCCGCTGGCGGCGACGCTGCGGGAGAAGGCGATCGAGGGCGGCCCGGATCCGCGGCCCCTGCTCGGCATCACGACGCTGTTCGGCGAGCTGGGCGAGAGCGAGGTGCTGGTGCGGACGGTGGGGCGCTGGCTGGCGAGCCTGTACGAGATCGGTGCCGCGAAGACGCTGGCCATGGCGGCGGAAACGCTGGGGTTCTGAGCGGACCCGGAACCGGCCGCGAATCGTTGCAGTTTCCTATCGACCTGGAAAGGGTTGCCGGCTATAGGCGCTCCACCCTCAGGAGCGCCAACCGATGCCGTCAGCCCCGTGGTCCAGCCGCAGCCTGGCGGCCTTGCTTCTCGCAGGTGGCCTGATCGCCGCCGGCACGCGCACGGCGGTGGCGGGCGCGCCGGTGACTGGACCCTATGTCAGCCTGGGTGCCGGAGTCGACTTGCAGCAGGACGAGACGCTGAAGCCGATCCCGGGCCTGGAGCCGAAGCGCGAGGTGCATCTGGACCTGCCCGGCTTCGCCGGCGATGCCAGCGTCGGCTTCGGTTTCGGCAACGGGCTGCGCGTCGAGCTCGAAGGCAACTACTTCAACGACCACGTCCGCAAGATCTCGTTCCCCGGCGACGAGATCCGTCGCGCCGGCGGCTACCAGCAGCAGTACGGCGGCTTCGCCAACGTGCTGTACGACATCCCGGTCGCCCTCCCGGTCACGCCCTATGTCGGCGTCGGCATCGGTGGCCAGACCGTGGAGTTCGACAACCTCAATTCGTCCACGCCAGGGTTCCGCTTCCCCTACAAGGGTGGTGCCAGCGAGATTGGGAGCTTCGCCTATCAGGGGATCGCCGGCGTGTCGCTGCCGGTTCCCTCCCTGCGCGGACTGGCGCTGACGGCGGAATACCGGTTCGTCGGTCTGGCCGACCCGTCGGACTCGATCCCCTTCGAGGTGTTCAGCGCGCGGACCGGCGAGTTGAAGGGCGAGGGCCGGGAACGGGTCGACAACGTGTTCCACCACTCGATCCTGTTCGGCCTGCGCTACGCCTTCGACACCGCGCCGCCACCGCCCCCGGCGGCGCCGTCGGTCGCGCCCGCCGCGCCCATGGCCGAGGCCCGCACCTATCTGGTGTTCTTCGACTGGGACCGCTCGGAGCTGACCGGGCGGGCGCGCGAGATCGTGG
>CAXTMS010000092.1:0-13285 GCA_964245345.1 uncultured Acetobacteraceae bacterium
GTCAAGAACGGCCACCTCAACACTCCCTACGCCACCGTCGGCATCAAGGGCGTGAGCGACGACTACGGCAACGAGATCGACAGCTGGATCCGCCGCCACCTGTACTACCCGCCCGACGCCGCGCAGCGCGGCGAGGACGGGTCGGCGCGGGTGCACGTGGTGATCGACCGGAGCGGCCACGTGAAGAGCGCCCGTCTGGTCGACTCGTCCGGCGCCTACGCGCTCGACGACGCCACCACCGGCATGTTCCGGGGCGCCACCCTGCCGCCGGTGCCGGACGACATGGCGGGCGACCATTTCGACATCGACCTGACGGTGAACTACATCCTGATCCGGTGAACGTCGTTCACGGCAACAACGTCAGGCGGGGGCCGGCGCGCGCCGGAACAGCCGCAGCACCCGGCCGTCGATCACGGCGAGGCCGGCCGCCACCAGCAGGATCGCCGGCACGTCGCGCGGCGCGATCGGCTCGCCGAGGAACATCAGGCCCAGCAGCAGGGCGCTGACCGGCACCAGAAACGTCACCAGCGCCGCCCGCGTGGCCCCGGACGAGGCGAGGATGCGGAAATACAGGAAGTAGGCCAGCGCCGTGCTCAGCAGCGCGATCCCGAGCAGCGAGGCCCAGCCGGACGGGGGCAGCGGCGGCAGGCGCCAGAACCGGTCGCCGAGCGCCGCCACCGGCAGCATCACCAGCGTGGCGCCCGCCAGCTGTCCGGCGGCGAACTGCAGCGGCGTCACGCCGCGCAGGCGCCGCGCCAGCACCCCGCCCACGGCATAGGCCAGCGAGGCGCCGAGGCAGGCGAGCTGGGCCAGCAGGTTCGACGACCCGAGCCCGTCCAGCACCGCCGGCCCGATCAGCACCGCGACGCCGGCGAAGCCGCACAGCACGCCAACGCTTGTGCGCAGGGTCAGCCGCTCGTCGCGGATCGCCAGGTGGGCGATCAGCGCGGTCATGATCGGCGTCGGCGCGTTCAGAAGCGCCGCGAGCCCGCTGGGAAGGGTGCGCTCGCTCCACGCGAACAAGGAAAACGGCAGGGCGCAGTTCAGCACGCCCAGCAGCAGGAACCAGCCGCACAGCGCGGCGGTCGGCCGCATCAGCTCGCCGCGAAGCAGCAGCACCGGCCACAACGCCAGGGCGGCGATCGCCACCCGCCCCAGCACCAGGGTGAACGGCGGCAGCACAGGCGCCAGCAGCTTGTAGAAGAAGAACGAGCCGCCCCAAAGCAGGGACAGCGCGCCGAGCATCGCCCACTGCGCCGCCGGAACCGGCGTGCCGGCGCCGGCGGCCGGGGCGGGAGATGCGCCGGATCGGTCTGGGGACATGGGGAACGGGTTCTCCTGGACGGCGGCCGGCTGTCACGGCAGCGACACGTGTCACACCGGCTGCGCAATGGTAGGCTGGTGGGCATCCACGACCCGCGGCATCACGGAGCACGCCCTGAATGAGCCAGTCACGCCCCGATGAACAGGCCGCGCTTCGCGGACGGGCCGGGCGCGACTTCACCGCCTTCGACGACGCCGACGCGGCGGTGTCTCGGATCCGCGCGCTCTACGAGGACGCCGTCGCCACCTTGCGCGACGGCTTCCTCCGGCAAGACGCCGCCGGCGCAGCGGACGCGGTGTATCCTTATCTCGCGATCGAGATCGACCGCGACGCGCAGCCGGCCGACGACCGCTTCCCGTATGGCGTGCTGCTGGAACCCGGCTTCTACGGCACCACCCTCACCCGTCCCGCCCTGTTCGCCGCCTACCTGCGCGAGCAGATCGGCCTGCTGCTGCGGCACTACCGGCGGCCGGTGCTGGTGGGCCGCTCGCACCGGCCGATCCCGCTGCCCTACGTGATCGACGCCAGCGTTTCCGACCTGTCCGCAGACGTTCTGCGGCCGCTCGACGTGCGCTTCGCCCTGCCCGACCTGCTTTCCACCGACGACCGGATCGCCAACTGCCAGCTCACCCCGTCGGCGGACGAGCCGCGGCCGTTGTCCTTGTTCACCGCCGAGCGGGTGGACTACGCGCTGGGCCGGCTGCACCACTACACCGGCACCGCGCCCAGGCACTTCCAGCGCTTCGTGCTGCTGACCAACTACCAGCGCTATGTCGACGAGTTCCGCGAGTACGGCCAGGCGCGGCTGCAGGACGGCGGCGAGTACGAGCGCTTCGTCGAGCCGGGCGACATCGTCCATGCCAAGGACGCGCCGGGGCCGGGCCCGATCGGGCCGCTGCCGCAGATGCCGGCCTACCACCTGGTGCGCCCCGACGGCGACGGCATCACCCTGATCAACATCGGCGTCGGCCCGTCCAACGCCAAGACCATCACCGACCACGTGGCGGTGCTACGCCCGCATTGCTGGCTGATGGTCGGCCACTGCGCCGGCCTCAGGCGCACCCAGCGGCTCGGCGACTACGTGCTGGCGCACGGCTACCTGCGGGCGGACCACGTGCTGGACGACGACCTGCCGCCCTGGGTGCCGGTGCCGCCGATCGCGGAGGTGCAGGTGGCGCTGCAGGAAGCGACCAGCCGCGTCACCGGCCTGACCGGGCCGGAGCTCAAGACCCGGCTGCGCACCGGCACGGTGATGACCACCGACAACCGCAACTGGGAGCTGCGCTTCGCGGCCCAGGCCAGGCAGATCAACATGAGCCGGTCGATCGCGGTGGACATGGAAAGCGCCACGGTCGCCGCAAACGGCTTCCGCTTCCGCGTGCCCTACGGCACCCTGCTCTGCGTGTCCGACAAGCCGCTGCACGGCGAGCTGAAGCTGCGCGGCATGGCCAACCGCTTCTACCGCGAACGGGTCAGCCAGCACCTCATGGTCGGCATCGAGACCATGCGCTCGCTGCGCGCACAGGGGGTGGAACGGCTGCACTCGCGCAAGCTGCGCGGCTTCGACGAGCCGCCGCTTCGGTAACGCCGTCGTGGGCGGACCGGTTGGTTCTTGCAACCCGCTGCCGGCTGCGACGATAGTGCTGTCCTGGCCAGATGGAGATCTGCCGTGCCCTTTGACGGTGTCGATTTCCTTTCGAAGCGCAACCAGCCGGCGCGGCCGTCCCGGTCGGAGAACGTGCTGACCGTGCTGCTTCTGGTGCTGGGGCTGAGCCTGCTGCTGCTGCCGGTGTCCGCGGCCGGGCTGGTCGACATCGTCACCTACCTGCGCGGCCGCTGACGGCGCCGCCCGCCGCTCAGGTTTCCGGCATCGCCGGCGACAACCGGCCGCCGATCCGGACCGGCGCCACGCGGCGCGCCAGCCCGGTGCTGTCGTCGGTGTCCACGAACAGCCCGCAGATGGTGGCCTCGCCGTCGGCCGGCTGCAGCCGCTCGCCCGGCATCTTGCGCACGAACCGCGCGACGGCGCCCTCCTTGCCCATGCCGATCACGCTGTCGTAGTCGCCGCACATCCCGGCATCGGCCTGGAACGCGGTGCCGCGCTCCAGGATGCGGTGGTCTGCGGTGGGGGTGTGGGTGTGGGTGCCCACCACCAGCGACACGCGCCCGTCCAGCAGGTGCGCGAACGCGTTCTTCTCGCTGGTGGCCTCGGCGTGGAAGTCGACCACGATCGCCGCCACCGTCACCCCCAGCCGGTGCTTCGACAACAGCTCCGGCACCACCCGGAACGGATCGTCCAGCGCGTCCATGAACAGCCGGCCCATGGCGTTCAGCACCAGCGCGCGGCGCCCGTCGGGCAGGCTCACCACCACGCTGCCGGCGCCGGGGGTTCCCGGCGGGAAGTTCAGCGGCCTGATGATGCGCGGCGCCCCACCGATATGGCCGATCAGCTCCTTGCGGTCCCAGGCGTGGTTGCCCAGCGTCAGCACGTCGCAGCCGGCGGCGAACAGGGTGTCGGCCATCGCCGGGGCCAGCCCGAAGCCGTGGCTGGCGTTCTCCGCGTTGACCACCGCCAGGTCGACGCCGAGCTGGCGTTTCAGCTCCGGCAGCCGCGCCTCGACCGCGTCACGGCCGCTGCGTCCGACGATGTCGCCCAGAAACAAGATCCGCAAGGTTTCGTCCTTCCGCCAGCACCGCGCCGCGCTCCGTCACCATCGCGTCGAGCGGCACGTCATGAGGTTCCACCGGCACCGCGTCCACCTCCTGCGCGCCGAAGCCGACGCCCACCGCCACCGCCTCCGGCAGCGCCGCCAGGGTGCGGTCGTAGTAGCCGCCGCCATAGCCGAGCCGGTGCAGGCGCCGGTCCCAGGCCAGCAGCGGCACGAACACCACATCGGGCCGCAGCACCGGCCCGTCGGGATGCGCCGTGCCGAACCGGCCCGGCCGCATCACCGCATCCGGGGTCCAGCGCCGGAACACGAGCGGCATGCCCGGCGGCGTGGTTTCCGGCAGCGCGATCCGGTGCCCGCGCCCGTGCAGCGCGTCCCAGGCCGGCAGCAGCGAGGGTTCCCCCGGCAGCGGCCACACCCCGGCCAGCACCGAACCCGGCGGCCATGCCAGCGCCAGCACGGCGTCCGCCAGCGCCGACTCGCTGCCGACCCGCCGGGCGGAGCGAAGCAGCGCCCGCAACGCGCGCTTGGCGTCGACCGGTTGGGCTAGAACCACGGGAAGAAGTGCGGAGCCACCATGGCCGTTGGACTGTCAGCCTCCCTGAACCCGCTAGTGCAGGTGGCAACCAGGTAACGCGACCAGGGCCGCGACAGTGCCAGTCACCGTAGGAACGCTTATCGGCTCGGGGGTTGAATTGCCTGACGAACCGGGTAGCCCCGCATTCCCATACCTAGTCGCGCTCGAGCGCCGCCGCAATGGCCTCGGCGCGATCGGCCAGGCCCGCCACCAGCTGCGCCCGCTCGATCATCAGCGAGCGCGCCTGCTCGCCTTCCGCCAGCGCGCTGGCGGTGCCGGACGGCAGCTTTTCCGCCGCCAGGTCGTGCAGCTCGTCTGCCATCAGCAGCGCCGCCAGCGCCAGCAGCCGCGCTTCCCCGCTTTGCCCGCCGATCGACTTGATGCGCTCGATCCGCCGCTCCACCTGCGCTGCCATCGACTGCAGGTGCGGCTCCTGCCCGTCCTCGCAGCCGACCGCATAGGCGTAGCCGTTGATGCGCACCGTGACCTGGGCCATCGGCCTTATCCTCCTCCGGACGGCGCCAGGCCAGGCACCGCCAAGCCCGGCGCGGCCAGTTCCGGCTCGTCCCGGCCCGGCTCCCAGTCGGGGATCGCCGCGCGCACCATGGCGATCAGCCCGTCGAGTCGGGCGGCCAGCTCGCGCATCTCGTCTTCGCGCTGCGACGCCTGCTCGTCCACGCGCCGGAGCGCCTCGGCTTCCTCGCGCCGGCGGTCGGCTTGTTCGCGCTCGCCCTGCGCCTGGAGCAGCAGCTCGGCCTCGTGCTGGGCGGCACGCGCGGTCAGTTCGGCGACGCGCAGCTCGTCCTGCCTGCGGCCGGCGGCGGCAGCGATGCGCCGAAGCGCCGACTCGAGCCGAAGGATCGCGCCGTCATCCTGCGAAGCCGGGTCCTGCTGCCACTGGTCCTGCTGCGCCACCGGCACCCCACACCTGGTTCACGTCCTGCTTGACTGTTCGCGCGCAACGACTTGAACGTCAAGCATGAGGAGTGGCAGGGCCTTCGCCCCGGCGATCGTGATCCACGGCCTGGACGACGCGCGCGCGGCGCTGCAGGCCGCCGGTCGCGCCGGCTGCGACGCCGTCACCCTGTTGTCGGCGCCGGACGCCGCCTGCTTCATGGGTGCGGCCTGGTGGCGTGCCCTGATCGCGGCGGCGGCGGGGTTGCAGCCCGGGCTGCGCCGGGAGGATGTGCTGGATTGCGGCTCCGCGGCCGGACGGGCCGCGGAAGCGCTCCGCCTCGGCCAGCGCGCCCTGGTGCTGGCCGCCAGCTGCCCGCAGCGCGCGGCGGTGCTGGAACGCGCGGCGCCGCTCGGCGCGATCGTGCTTCCGGTCCGGCCGCCGGCGCTGGACCTGGCGCAACCCGGCGCCCGGCGCCGGCTCGACCCGTGGCTCCGCGGCGCCTGCACCGAGGCGGGCGGATGACAGGCCGGGCCGGGTCGGCTAGATCTGGTGCACGCGTTCCGCCGCGTAGGACCGGTCCGATGCCGAACACGCCGCCGCCCAGCATCCCATCGCGCGCGCACCGCGCTTGCCGCGCCGCCGCCCCGGCCTGACCGGCACGCGATGCCGGAGCCCTGCCGCCTTTACCTGGTGACGCCGCCGGCGCTGGTGCCGCAGGACTTCATCCCGCTGCTCGCCGAGGCGCTGGATGCCGGCGACGTCGGCGCGGTGCAGCTGCGGCTCAAGCACGTGTCGGACGACGAGATCCTGCACGCGGTGGACCTGCTTCGTCCGGTGGCGCAGGCGCGCAACGTCGCCTTCGTGCTCAACGACCGGCCCGACCTGGCCGTGCGCTCCGGCTGCGACGGCGCCCATGTCGGCGCCGAGGACATGGAGGTGACCGGCGCACGCAAGCTGCTGGGCGAGATGCAGCTCGGCGTGTCCTGCTACGACAGCCGCGACGCCGCCATGGTGGCGGGCGAGCTGGGCGCCGACTACGTGGCCTTCGGCGCGTTCTTCCCGTCCGCCACCAAGCCGAGCGACCTGCGCGCCGACCCGGAGCTGCTGCGCTGGTGGTCGGAGATGATGGAGCTGCCGGCGGTGGCGATCGGCGGCATCACGCCGGAGAACTGCCGCCCGCTGGTGGAGGCGGGCGCCGACTTCCTGGCGGTGGTCGGCGCGGTGTGGAGCCATCCCGACGGCCCCGGCGCCGGGGTGCGGGCGATGAACGCGGCGATGGCCGGCTAGCGGGTGGCGCGGACCGGCGCGCCCGGGCTCAGCATGGACTGGGTGGCATAAAGCACCCCGTTCGACTGCGGCATGCTCGACAGCCAGATTCGGTTGACCATTCCCTGCTGGTTGCTCAGCAGCAGCTGGCCGGTGGCGGGCTCGACCGACACCGTGAGCGGGTCGCCGTAGATGCTGCGAAGCGCCACCGGGCCGCGCGCCTTGGCGATCATGCCGCGCAGCGTCGCATCCGTGTAGTCGCCGGGAACGATGGTGTAGCCCAGCTGACGGCGAAGCGAGGGGATCATGGCCGGGTCGAGCAGGCGTCCGCCATAGGCGGCCTGCGCCGCTTCCAGCGGCTGGTTGGGGATCGCGAACACGGTGAACGGCCCCGGCTGCTGCAGCAGCACCAGCAGGCCGGCGCGATCGAGCGCCGTGGTGTAGTCGGTCAGCTCCAGCGCGCTGCGCAGGCTTTCGTTGATCGGCCGGTCGCGGAAGAAGGCGACGTCGCCGAACACCAGGGCGTCGGAACTGTTGCGCACGAACAGCGGATCCTGCCGCGCCGTGCTTTCGCAGCCCGCGAGCGACAGGCCGGAGGTCGCGACCAGCGCCAGAACCCAGACCGACTTGTTCCAACGCATCACCCGCTCCCCCGCTGCCGGCGTGACGGGTCGAGCCCATACGCCGCCCGGCCTCGATAAGCGCTGGAAACGAGCCGCGCAAGCAACGACCGCAGGCGACCCGGCGTCAGCAGCCGTCGCCGCGCACCGTCCACGACGCGACGCGGGCGTTGGTGATCTCGAAGGTGGTGGCGCAGCTGCTGGAATAGAAGGTGGGCGGAACGCCGCCGAACCCGCCATAGCCGAAGCCGGGACCGAATGCCGGGCCGAAGCCGCCGCCATAGCCGAACCCGCCGAACCCGCCGTAGCCGCCATACCCGAAGCCGCCGCCATAGAACCCGCCGAAGCCGGGCGAATAGCTGGAGTCGTTCTCGACATAGGCCAGGAACGTGTGGCCCTCGGTGCTGAAGGTCCGGCTCGGCACGCCGAACGCGCGCACCAGCTCGGGCTCGGAACGGCCGATCATGGAGTCGAGCACCTTGCGCTGCGCCGGACTGGGAACGGCGCAGGCGGACAAGGCGACAAGGGGGGCGACCAGAACGGCGACGGGGATCAGTCTTTGCGGCGTCATGGGATCGAAGGGTCCGGACAAGGAAACGTTGAGGTGATCCAGCATGTAGCGCGCGCACCGGAACAGGAAACCGGCCGCTCCATCACGTTACCGGAAGGCCGAAGTTTTGTGGTGTGCACGCAGGCCGCAACCCGGGTCACGGCCGCCATTGCACCGCACCGATGCGGCTGGCGCCGGTCGCCAGCATCACCAGCCGGTCCAGGCCGAGCGCGATCCCGGCACAGGGCGGCAGGCTGTGCAGCGCGGCGAGCAGCGCCTCGTCCATCGGCCAGTCCGCTCGGGGATCGAATCTGGGCAGCGCCGCGCGACGGGTCCGGTCTGCCTCGAAGCGCCGGCGCTGCTCGACCGGATCGGTCAGCTCCTCGAACGCGTTGGCGAGCTCGATCCCGGCGGCGTAGAGCTCGAACCGGAGCGCCGCGCGTGGGTCGGCGGGGTCGCGCCTGGCTAGCGCCGCCTGCGACGCCGGCCAATGGGTGAGAAAGGTCGGGCGGTCGCGGCCGATCGCCGGCTCCACCCGGTGGAGCAGCAGCCGGAAGAACAGGTCTTCCCAGGTTTCGCCGGGGCGCAGCGCCACCCCGGCCCCCTTTGCCAGTGCCGGGGCGTCGTCCTGCGTGCCCAGCACGTCGACGCCGGCATGGCGGCGGAACGCGTCCGCCACCGTCAGCCGCTCGAACCGTTCGTCGAGCCGGACCCGGACCCCGTTCCATTCCACCACCGGCGGCAGCAGGCGCTGCAGCAGCAGTTCGGTTTCGTCGAGCAGGGAAAGAAGGTCGGCACCCGGCCTGTACCATTCCAGCATGGTGAACTCGGGCGCGTGCAGGGGCCCTTCCTCGCCGTTGCGCCACACGCGGGCCAGCTGGAACGCCGGCTGCCCCGTCGCCGCCACGATGCGCTTCATCGCGAACTCCGGGCTGGTGTGCAGCCACATCGGCTCGGTGCCGCTGTCCGGCCGCTCCAGGGTCGTGCGGAACGGCCGGAGGTGCACCTCCTCGCCCGGGGTCGGCACCAGGCAGGGCGTTTCCAGCTCCAGGTAGCCGCGCGCCTCGAAGAAGGCACGCACCCCGCGGATCAGCAGGCCGCGGCGCCGGAGCAGAGGCAGGCGGTCGGCGATCCCGGGCAGGCGGTGGTTTTCTTGAACAGTGTTCATGAACAGGTCCGGTTGCGGGGAACGGCCTGCCGGCAGTACAGCGCGGCCATGGACGCGTCGATCAGAACCACCGCCGCCCTGGTCGACGCCGGCCTGGCCGAGGAGCGCGACCGTGCGTCGCTGGACGCGGTGGCGGCCCGCTACGCCACCGCGATCCCGCCGGCGTTCCGGGCGCTGATCGCCGCGCCGGACGACCCGGTCGGGCTGCAGGTGGTGCCGCACCCGTCCGAGCTGGGAGCGGCGCCGCACGAGCTGTCGGACCCGACCGGCGACGAGCGGTTCTCGCCTGTGCCGGGGATCGTGCACCGCTATCCGGACCGGGCGCTGCTCAAGCCGCTGCTCGTGTGCCCGGTGTACTGCCGGTTCTGCTTCCGGCGCGAGCATGTCGGGCCGGATGGCGGGGTGCTGGACGAGGCGGCGCTGGACCGGGCGCTGGACTGGCTCGCAGGTCATCCGGCGGTGGGCGAGGTGATCCTGACCGGCGGCGACCCGCTGATGCTGTCGCCGCGCCGGCTCGGCCGCATCCTGCGCGCGCTGGAGGCGATAACGCACGTGCACACGATCCGCCTGCATTCCCGCGTGCCGGTGGCGGACCCGGAGCGGCTGTCCGACGCGCTGGCGGCGACGCTGGACAGCGACAAGGCCCTGTGGCTGGTGCTGCACGCCAACCACGCGCGCGAGCTGACGGCGGCGGCACGAGCGGCGCTGCGACGGGTGCAGGCGCGCGCGGTGCCGGTGCTGGGGCAGTCGGTGCTGCTGCGCGGCGTCAACGACAGCGAGGACGCGCTGGAAGCCCTGTTCCGCGCCATGGTGCAGGCGCGGGTGAAGCCGTACTACCTGCACCAGCTCGACCCGGCGCCCGGCACCGCGCGGTTCCACGTGCCGGTCGCGGAAGGACGTCGGCTGCTGGCGGGGCTTCGCGGCCGCGTCACCGGCCTGGCCTGGCCCACCTTCGTGCTCGACATCCCCGGCGGCCACGGCAAGGTGCCGATCGGCCCGGACTACCTCGCCGCCGATGGCGGCTCGGTGCGCGACCCGGCCGGCCGGGCCCACGTTCTTGCGACGGGGGAGCGGGACGGCTAGAAGCCCGTGCTTCCTTCCAGTCAAGGCGCGCGTTTCATGAAGCAGCAGGCCAACCTGATCCGTGCCGGCCAGGTGATCGAGCACGATGGCCGCCGCTGGACCGTGCTGAAGCAGCAGATCATCACCCCGGGCAAGGGCGGCGCCTTCATCCAGGTCGAGATGCGCGACCTCAAGACCGGCAACAAGACCAACGAGCGCTGGCGCACCGCCGACACCGTCGAGCGGCTGATGACCGAGGACAAGGAGTACACCTACTCCTACACCGACGGCACCAACCTAGTGCTGATGGACCCCAAGACCTACGAGCAGGCGATGATCCCGGCCGACATCCTGGGCGAGGCGACCGCCTTCCTGCAGGACAACATGACGGTGAACGTGAAGCTGGTGGAAGGCGACCCGGTCGGCATGGAGCTGCCGCCGCACGTGACGCTGGAGATCGTCGAGGCCGACCCGGTGGTGAAGGGGCAGACCGCGTCGTCCTCCTACAAGCCGGCCAAGCTGAGCAACGGGGTCAAGACCATGGTGCCGCCGTTCATCGAGGCGGGCGAGCGCATCGTGGTGCGCACCGACGACGCCAGCTACGTGGAACGCGCCAAGGGGTAGCCACCCGTGCCGCAGCGCTTGTCCCCGGTGATGACGGTGATGCAGAACGCCGCCCAGAAGGCGGCGCGCCGGCTGCTGCGCGACTTCAACGAGGTCGAGCAGCTGCAGGTCAGCATCAAGGGGCCGGGCGACTTCGTCAGCCAGGCCGACCTGCGCGCCGAGGCGATCATCCGCGAGGAGCTGCAGCGGGCGCGCCCCGGCTACGCGTTCCTGATGGAGGAAGGCGGCGCCAGCGGCAGCGAGAACTGGGCCTGGCGCTGGGTGGTGGACCCGCTGGACGGCACCACCAACTTCCTGCACGGCATCCCGCACTGGGCGATCAGCATCGCGCTGCAGAAGCGCCTGCCGGACGGGAGCGCGGAGCTGGCGGCCGGGGTGGTGTACAACCCGGCCGGCAACGAGATGTTCTGGGGCGAGAAGGGTGCCGGCGCGTTCCTGAACGAGCGCCGGCTGCGCGTGTCGGCCAGGCGCGAGATGATCGACTCCGTGTTCTCCACCGGCATCCCGTTCGCGGTCAGCCCGTCCTCGCGGCGGCTGCCCTTCGCCCGCACCCTGGGCGCCCTGATGCCGCAGGTGGCGGGCATCCGCCGCTTCGGCTCGGCCTCGCTCGACCTGTGCTGGGTCGCGGCCGGGCGCTACGAAGGGTTCTGGGAGCTGGGGCTGAAGCCGTGGGATTGTGCTGCCGGCATCCTGGTGGTGCGCGAGGCCGGCGGCTACGTCACCGACCCGCAGAACGCCGAAACCCAGGCGACCGACCCCGAGTGCAACGTGGTCGCCGCCAACACCTATCTTCATCCGAAGCTGCGCGAGATCGTGCTGGCCGGGATGTCCGGCACCGGGACGCCGCCCGCTTCCTGAACGCTGGGCCGGGCCCCGTCCCCGCGTGCGGTTGAGCGGCCGGCGCGGGTCGTCTACGGTCCGGCGCAATGCGCATCCATCGTTCCGTGCCTGCCCTGCCGTTGACCGGCTCGCTCCTGGTCTGGCTTCTGGGCGCGACGGTCGCGCCGGCCTCCGCCCAGGTCACCACCAACCAGGGCGCGCTCGACTCGCTCGACTCGCTCGGCACCGGCGCGCCGGTAGCGCACGGCGCTGCGACGCGGGACCACCATGCTGCGCACAGCCCGCACCACACGACCGGGCGCAGGCAGGGCGGCGGCCACGCGTCGGACACGCAGAACCAGGCACAAGGCAGGACGCAGGCCCAGGCACGGGCGGCCGCCCGCGCGCCGGCCGCCACCATTCCCGCGGGTCCGCCGCCGCCGCCGGTGTTCCGCGCCCCGGTGATCAACGTGCCGCTGCACCCGCCGCCGCCGCCGCCGCCGGTCGCGGTGGTGCAGGACGCGCCCGGAACCGTGTCGCCGATCGCGGGCGGCACGCGGATCAGCTTCGGCGCCGGCAGCGCCGACGTGAACCCCGTCATCATGCAGGGGCTGCACGACTTCGCCCAGCGCATGAAGGCCGACCCGCTGGCGCGCGCCGACCTGGATGCCACCAGCAGCGGCGCGCCGGACGACCCGTCGACGCCGCGCCGGCTGGCGCTGGCGCGCGGCCTGGCGGCACGGGCGGTGCTGATCAACGACGGCATCGCCTCGACCCGCATCTACGTGCGGGTGATGGGGGTGCCGGCGACGGCCGACGCCGCAGCGCCGCCTGACCGGGTCGACCTGCTGTTGTCGCCGGTGCCCGGAAGCGACACCACGATCCCGGCGCCGATGCCGGTCGCCAAAGGTGCAGCGCCATGACCCGCCCGACCACCTATGTCCTGCGCATGCTGCTGTTCCTGCTGGTGGTGGCGGCGGTGGTGGCCATGCTTTACCCGACGCTGCTGGCGGCGTTCGCGAACAACCCGGTGCTGGACGGGCTGATCCTGGCGGTGCTCGGGCTCGGCATCGTGTGGAACCTGGTGATGGTGCTGCGCTTGTCGCCGGAGGTGCGCTGGATCGAAACGCTGCGCCAGCCGCGCGCCGGGCTGGCGCCGCCCCGGCCGCCGACCCTGCTGGCGCCGATGGCCTCCATGCTGGCCAGCCGCAACCGGGCCGACCGGCTGGTGCTGTCCACGCCCGCCACCCGCTCGCTGCTGGACAGCCTGTCGTCGCGGCTGGACGAAAGCCGCGAGCTGTCGCGCTACATGACCGGGCTGCTGATCTTCCTGGGCCTGCTCGGCACCTTCTGGGGCCTGCTGCGCACCGTGCACTCGATCGGCGGCGTGATCTCCACCCTGTCGGTGGGCTCGGGCGACGTGACGCAGATGTTCGACCAGCTCAAGGGCGGCCTGGCCGGGCCGCTGCAGGGCATGGGCACCGCGTTCTCGGCCTCCATGTTCGGCCTCGCCGGCTCCCTGGTGCTGGGCTTTCTCGACCTCACCGCCGGACAGGCGCAGAACCGCTTCTTCAACGAGCTGGAGGAATGGCTGGCCGGGATCACCCGGTTCTCCTCCGGGTTCGCTTCCGCCGAGGGCGAGGCGCCGATCCCGGCCTACGTGCAGGCGCTGCTGGAGCAGACGGCGGAGAACCTGGACGGGCTGCAG
>CAXTMS010000093.1:0-13277 GCA_964245345.1 uncultured Acetobacteraceae bacterium
AGATCCTGGCCGGCTGGAAGGCTGTCTGGCATCGCACCGTTCACCGTGACGGGGAGCGGGATACCTAGGGCCGCCTCGGGAGGCGACGCAAGCCGCACCCTGCGGAAGGCTCAGCTGCGGGTCGGGTGGTCCGCGTGCAGGATCGTATTGGTGGACAGGAATTGGGCGCAGCCGATCTGGCCGTCGCAGCAGGGCAACGGCGCGTCATCGCTGATCTTCTGCTGGCGATCCCCCGGCACGTACGCCACGTGCGACAACAGTTGCCCCCTGCCTTCGCAGGTAAAATGCGGCTTTTCCACCGTCATGCGCAGCTCGGACGCCTGGGCCATCCCGGCGACAGTCATCGCCAGCAGCATCGGGAGGACCAGGGTCTTGTTCATGCATTCGCTCCGGCGATCGGACAGACTGTTGCAGGACCAACGGCCAAGTCTCTGGAATGGTTACACCGCTCTCGTTTCGTTGAAGCCGATACGCAATGAGTTCCGCGTCTCGGTGATCCTGCACCAGCCGGTGTTGCCGCGTCGCAGCACAAGGCGTTGATCGACCGCGAAACTCCTTCTATGCGCAGTGTCATGTCCGCATCTTCGCCTCCCGCCCAGGCCGCGACCGCCGACCAGGGACCGCTGGCGGCCTATCGTGGCCGGGTGGCGCATGGGCTGCTCGACGAGGATCCGGAACAGCTCCGTGCGGCGGTCCGGCTGGACGAACTGTGGCAGGCGCTGGCGCAGCGGGTGGAGACGCCCGGCTCCCGGCTTTCGCGCCTGCTCGGGCGGCGGCCGCGCCAGGCTCCGCCGCGCGGCGTTTATCTGGTCGGCGCGGTCGGCCGCGGCAAGTCGATGCTGATGGACCTGTTCTTCGCCCAGGCGCGCATGCTGCCCAAGCGACGCATCCACTTCCACCGCTTCATGCAGGACGTCCACGCCCGGGTGCACCGGCTGAAGCGCGCGCAGCCGGGCCTGGCCGACCCGATCCCGCCCCTGGCCGACGCGGTGGCGGGGGAGGCCGCCCTGCTGTGCTTCGACGAGTTCCAGGTCAACGACATCGCCGACGCCATGATCCTGGGACGGTTGTTCGACGCCCTGTTCGCCCGCGGCGTGGTGATCGTGGCCACCTCCAACACCCTTCCGGAGCAGCTGTTCCAGAACCGGCCCGGCGCGGACGCCTTCAAGCCGTTCATCGCCCGGATCCGCCAGGAGCTGGACACCGTGCTGCTCGACAGCCCGCGCGACTACCGGCGCGGCCAGCTGCGCGGCCTGCCGACCTGGCACGTGCCCGCGGACGACCGGGCGGAACGCGCCCTGGACCAGGCCTTCGAGCGCCTGACCGGCGGGGAGCCGCCCCATTCGGAAGCGCTGGAGGTGATGGGGCGCCGCCTCCCGGTGCCGCTCGCCTGCGCGGAAGCGGCGCGGTTCGACTTCGACGCCCTGTGCGCGCAGGCGCTGGGAGCGGGGGACTACCTGGCGCTCGCGACCCGGTTTCCCTCCCTGGTGCTGGACGGCATCCCCCGTCTGGGACCGGAGAACTTCGACCTCGCGCGACGCTTCATCGTGCTGGTGGACGCGCTCTACGAGGCCAGGACCAAGCTGGTGGCGTCCGCCGCCGACCAGCCGGACCGGATCTACCGGCGCGGCGAGGGAGCGGACGCGTTCGAGCGCACCGCCTCCAGGCTGGAGGAGATGCAGTCGGAGGCCTACCTGGCACTGCCCCATCTCGGCTGATTGATGCCGCCCCCGGAGCGCGCCACCCTTGTCGGGTCGGTTGCGAAGGACTAGCAGGAGCCGCCTTCCGGATGGTTCCGGTCTTCCCGGCGGGTCCCCTATCCCTCCAACCCGCATCCTTTCGGGAAAGACACATGGCACGCAACAAGATCGCGCTCATCGGCGCCGGCAACATCGGCGGCACGCTGGCCCACCTCATCGGCCTGAAGGAGCTGGGTGACGTGGTGATGTTCGACGTGTTCGGCGGCGTCGCCGCCGGCAAGGCGCTCGACATCGCGCAGTCCTCCCCGGTTGACGGCTTCGACTGCGCGTTGAGCGGCGGCTCGGACTACGCCGCCATCGCCGGGGCGAACGTGGTGATCGTCACCGCCGGCTTCCCGCGCCTGCCGGGCATGTCGCGCGACGACCTGCTGTCCAAGAACGCCGAGGTGGTCACCACGGTCGCAGAGGGCATCAAGGCGCACGCCCCCGGGGCATTCGTGATCGTCATCACCAACCCGCTCGACGTGATGGTGGCGGTGATGCAGGAGAAGTCCGGCCTGCCGGCCAACATGGTGGTCGGCATGGCCGGCGTGCTGGACAGCGCCCGCTTCCGCCTGTTCCTGGCCGAGGAGTTCAAGGTTTCGGTCGAGGACGTGACCGCCTTCGTGCTGGGCGGGCACGGCGACACCATGGTGCCGCTGACCCGCTACTCCACCGTGGCCGGGGTGCCGGTGCCCGACCTGATCCGCATGGGCTGGACCACCCAGGAGCGCATCGACGCCATCGTGACCCGCACCGCCAACGGCGGCGGCGAGATCGTCAAGCTGCTGGAAAAGGGATCCGCCTTCTATGCGCCGGCGGCCTCGGCGGTGGCGATGGCGGAAAGCTTCCTCAAGGACAAGAAGCGCGTGCTGCCCTGCGCGGTGAAGCTGAACGGCCAGTACGGCCAGAACGACTTCTATGTCGGCGTGCCCGTGGTGATCGGTGCCGGTGGCGCAGAGCGGGTGCTCGAGGTCGAGTTCACGTCCGAGGAGAAGGCGGCGTTCGACAAGTCGTGCGAGGCGGTGAAGAAGCTGCTCGCCGATTTCCGCGCGATCGGGCGCTAAGCGATCGGCGGCCGTCCCGTGGTCTGGCGGGACGGCCGGGAGCCGCGTGCGATCCGGGCGGTCGGTTCCGCCTCGACGCGTTGTCGAGGATCCCGGATGCAGGGGCCGTCGGGACGCGCGCCGGTTTCGGCGTTCCGCCATCGGTCTGCCATGATACCATGCGTCTAGGACAATCCTGTGACGCCGAATGGGTGGACTGCCCGGACGCGCGAGTTGTTATCTGGCATAATATGGTGATTCGGACCCTCCCGTGACGGCTCGGGTCCACTGGGGAGACCTTCATGGCGGGCGTTGACATACTGGCCACGGCCTTCAGCGGCGGCAATGCCACCTATCTGGCCGATCTGTATGCGCGCTGGGCGGCCGACCCGGATGGCGTCGATCCGAGCTTCGCAGCCTTGTTCGGGGCCATGGACGAGGAAGCGCTGGCGGTGCTGCACGACGCTGCCGGCGCCTCCTGGGCGCCGCGCCAGGCGGAGTTCGAGGCGGCCGCTCCCGCCGCCGCGGCGCCGATCGCGCCTGCAGCAACCGGCGGCCGGGGGTCGGCTCCCCCGACCGACGGCCAGATACGCGCCAGCGCGGACGACAGCCTGCGGGCGATGCAGCTGATCCGGGCCTACCGCGTGCGCGGCCACCTGGAAGCCCGGCTCGACCCGCTCGGCCTGCAGACGCCGAAGTCGCATGCCGACCTCGACCCGTCCACCTATGGCTTCGGCCCGGACGACCTCGACCGGCCGGTTTATCTCGGCCGGGCGGCATCGATCCTGCTCGGCGTCGAGGTGGCGCCGATGCGCACCATCCTGGACGCGTTGCGGCACAGCTATTGCGGCCCGATCGGCGCCGAGTTCATGCACGTGCAGGACCCGGCGCAACGCGAATGGATCCAGTCCCGGATCGAGGGCAGCCGCTGGCGCGACAGCCTCCGGCCGGATGGCAAGGTCGCGCTGCTCCGGCAGCTGGACGAGGCCGAGGGCTTCGAGGCGTTCTGCCAGAAGCGCTATGTCGGCACCAAGCGGTTCGGGCTCGAAGGCGGCGAGGTGGCGATCCCGGCGCTGCACACCGTGATCGACCAGGCGGCGCGCGACGGGGTGCGCACGGTGGCGATCGGCATGCCGCATCGCGGCCGCCTGAACACGCTCGTGAACGTCGTTCGCAAACCCTACACCGCCGTGTTCAGCGAGTTCGCCGGCGCCAGCTTCAAGCCGGACGACGTGCAAGGCTCGGGCGACGTGAAGTACCATCTCGGCACCTCGACAGACATCGAGATCGCCGGCCACCCGGTGCACATTTCCCTGCAGCCGAACCCGTCGCACCTGGAAGCGGTGGACCCGGTGGTGGTCGGCAAGGTCCGCGCCGCCCAGGACATGGCCGGCGACACCAAGGCGCGCCACGACGCGCTCGGCATCCTGGTGCACGGCGACGCCGCCTTCGCCGGCCAGGGCCTGGTCTATGAGACCATGGCGATGAGCCAGCTGATCGGCTACCGCACCGGCGGCACCATCCACCTGGTCGTCAACAACCAGATCGGCTTCACCACCGTCTCGGCGCACGCCTACTCGGGGCTGTACTGCACCGACATCGCCAAGGCGGTGCAGTCGCCGATCCTGCACGTCAACGGCGACGAGCCGGAAGCGGTGGTGTTCTGCGCCCGGCTGTGCGCCGAGTTCCGCCGCCAGTTCGCCGCCGACATCGTGCTCGACATCGTGTGCTACCGCCGGCACGGCCACAACGAGAGCGACGAGCCCGCCTTCACCCAGCCCACCATGTACAAGGCGATCCGCGCCCGGCCGACCACGCGCACCCTGTATGCCGAGCGGCTGGTGCGCGAAGGCGTGCTGGACGGCGCCGGCGCCCAGGCCGGCTGGGACGCGTTCCAGGCCCAGCTGGAGGAAGCCTACAAGGCGTCGCAGTCCTATCGCCCGAACAAGGCGGACTGGCTGGAAGGGATCTGGTCCGGCATGAAGCAGCCGGGCGCCAAGGGCCCGTCGTCGGATCGCGCCACCGGGTTGCCGCTCGACACGCTTCGCTCGGTCGGCCGCGCGCTCGGCACCGTGCCGGCGGACTTCAACGCCAACCCCAAGATCTCCCGCCAGCTCGACGCCAAGCTGGCCATGTTCGAGAACGGCCAGGGCATCGACTGGGCCACCGGCGAGGCGCTGGCGTTCGGCACCCTGCTGCTGGAAGGCCACCGGGTGCGCTTGTCCGGCGAGGACTGCCAGCGTGGCACCTTTTCCCAGCGCCACGCCGTGCTGATCGACCAGATCAACCAGAACGAGTACGTGCCGCTGAACAACATACGCGGCGCCGAGGCCGGCGGGCAGGCCGGGATCGAGGTGTACAACTCGCTCCTGTCCGAGTTCGGGGTGCTCGGCTTCGAGTACGGCTACAGCCTGGCCGACCCGAAGACCCTGGTGCTGTGGGAAGCGCAGTTCGGCGACTTCGCCAACGGCGCGCAGGTGATCATCGACCAGTTCATCGCGTCCGGCGAGACCAAGTGGCTGCGCATGTCCGGCCTGGTGATGCTGCTGCCGCACGGCTACGAGGGGCAGGGGCCGGAGCATTCCTCCGCCCGCATGGAGCGCTACCTGCAGCTTTGCGCCGAGAACAACATGCAGGTGTGCAACATCACCACGCCGGCGAACTATTACCACGTGCTGCGCCGGCAGATCTGCCGTGACTACCGCAAGCCGCTGGTGGTCATGACCCCGAAATCCCTGCTTCGGCACAAGCTGGCGACCAGCGCCCTGGCCGAGATGGCGGACGACACCCGGTTCAGGCCGGTGATCGCCGAGGTCGACGCCATCGGCGAAGCGGCGGCGGTGCGCCGGGTCGTGCTGTGCTCTGGCAAGGTGTACTACGACCTGCTGGCGGAGCGGCGCGAGCGGGCGCTGCCCGACGTGGCGATCGTTCGGTTGGAGCAGGTGTATCCGTTCCCGGACGAGGAGCTGGTGCAGGTCCTGTCGCCCTACCACGACGCCGAGATCGTGTGGTGCCAGGAGGAGCCGGAGAATGCCGGGGCGTGGAACTTCGTCGACCGACGCATCGAGGCGGTGCTGACGCGGATCGGCGCGAAGGCTAGGCGGCCGATCTACGTCGGTCGGGCGGCTTCGGCCAGCCCCGCCACCGGGCTGGCGCGCACCCACGCCACGCAACAGGCAGCCCTGGTGCGCGACGCGCTTGGCATTCGGGAAGCGGCGGGCGAAAAGGCAGCCTGAGCGGCTCGTCGCCGCCATCCATGACACGTGCCCGTCCGAACAGGCGGGGCGGCCGGTGCCGCACGCCGGTCGGACGACCATTGAAAGATCGAGGATAACCGATGCCTGCCGAGATCAAGGTTCCCACGCTCGGCGAGAGCGTCACCAGTGCCACTATCGCCCGGTGGCTGAAGCAGCCCGGCGAGCCTGTCTCGGCCGACGAGGCGGTGATCGAGCTTGAAACCGACAAGGTCAGCGTCGAGGTGGCCGCTCCCGCCGCCGGCGTGCTCGGTCCGCACGAGGTGTCGGAAGGCGACGAGGTCGAGGTGGGGGCGCTGTTGACCGTGGTGACGGAAGGCGCCGCCGCCGGCGCGTCGAAGCAGGCACCCGTTCCGGCGCCGGCACCCGCACCTGCCCCGGCGGCCGCGTCGCCCGCTCCGACCGGCCAGACCGGCGGCGTCCAGCCGCCGCGTCCGACCAGCGGCCCGGTGGCGCGTCCGGCGACGCCGCCTGCGGACCTGGAACGCGAAGGGTATGCCCCGCTGCCGGCCGCGCAGAAGATGATGACGGAGAAGAAGGTGGCGGGGTCGGATGTCGGCGCCGGCACCGGCAAGGACGGCCGCATCACCAAGGGCGACGTGCTCGCCTTCCTGGACCGTCCGGCCCCGGCACCCGCTCCTTCGGCTCCGTCCGCCAAGGCGGCTCCGCCGCGCGCCGACGACCCGCGCGAGGAGCGGGTGCGGATGACGCGCCTGCGCAAGACCATCGCCGCCCGGCTCAAGGACGCGCAGAACACCGCGGCGATCCTGACCACCTTCAACGAGGTGGACATGTCGGCGGCGATGAAGATGCGCGCCGACTACAAGGACGCGTTCGAGAAGAAGCACAACGGCGCCCGGCTCGGCTTCATGTCGATCTTCGTGCGCGCCTGCGTGGCGGCGCTCAAGGAGTTCCCGGCGGTCAACGCCCAGATCGACGGCGACGACATCGTCTACCGCTCGTTCGTGGACATGGGCATCGCCGTCGGCGGGCCGAGCGGGCTGGTGGTGCCGGTGCTGCGCGACGCCGACCGCATGGGCTTCGCCGACATCGAGCGCGCCATCGCCGGCTACGGCAAGCGCGCCCGCGACGGCCAGCTCAAGCTGGACGAGCTGACCGGCGGCACCTTCTCCATCACCAATGGCGGCATCTACGGCTCGCTGATGAGCACGCCGATCCTGAACCCGCCGCAATCGGCGATCCTGGGCATGCACAAGATCCAGGAGCGCCCGATCGCGGTGGCCGGCCAGGTGGTGATCCGGCCGATGATGTACGTGGCGCTGTCCTACGACCACCGTGTGATCGACGGGAAGGAGGCGGTGAGCTTCCTGGTCCGGGTCAAGGACGGCGTGGAGGATCCGCGCCGCCTGCTGCTCGAGCTGTAGGCCGCCCCTTCCCTCCGAGTTTCGAAACGAGAATTGTTCATGGCGACCGAGATCAAGGTGCCCACCCTGGGCGAAAGCGTGACCACCGCCACGGTGGCGCGCTGGCTGAAGCAGCCGGGCGAGGCGGTGGCCGCGGACGAGGCGGTGGTCGAGCTGGAAACCGACAAGGTCAGCGTCGAGGTGGCGGCACCCGAGGCCGGCGTGCTCGGCGCCCATGCGGTGGCCGAGGGTGCGGATGTCGAGGTGGGCGCCGTGCTCACCACCGTGGACGCGTCCGGCACTGCGACCGCACCGGCGCCTGAACCCCGGGAGGCCGTCGGATCGGGCGCTGCCGAAGCCCCGACCCCGGGCAAGACCGGCAGCTACCTGCCGCAGCCGGACACCGCGTCCGCCGGCGACGTCGTGACGCCCGAGCCGACCGGTTCGTCTGGCGAGTCCAAGCCGGCGCCCCCGGTCGCCACCAACGCTCCCGCGGCGCCTGCGGCGGAGGTGCGCGACACCGATTACGACCTTCTCGTGATCGGCGCCGGGCCGGGCGGCTACGTGTGCGCCCTTCGCGCCGCCCAGCTCGGCATGAAGGTGGCCTGCGTGGAGAAGCGCGCGACGCTCGGCGGCACCTGCCTCAACATCGGCTGCATCCCGTCCAAGGCGCTGCTGCAGAGCACCGAAAGCTTCCACGAGCTGTCGCACGGCTTCGCCGACCACGGCATCATCGTCGGCGAGATCAAGCTCGACCTCGCCCGCATGCACGCGCGCAAGAACGAGGTGGTGGCCGCCAACACCAAGGGCGTCGAGTTCCTGTTCAAGAAGAACGGCGTCGCCTGGCTCAAGGGCGCCGGCCGCGTCACCGCGCCGGACACGGTGGAGGTGGACGGCAAGGCGTTCCGCGCCAGGCACATCGTGGTCGCCACAGGCAGCGACAGCGTGTCCCTGCCCGGCATCACCATCGACGAGCGCCGGGTGGTCAGCTCGACCGGCGCGCTGGAGCTGGCGGAGGTGCCGCACCACCTGGTGGTGATCGGCGGCGGGGTGATCGGGCTGGAGCTCGGCAGCGTGTGGCGCCGCCTGGGTGCCGAGGTCACGGTGATCGAGTACCTCGACCGCCTGGTGCCCGGCATCGACGGCGAGGTGGCCAAGACGTTCGAGCGCGTGCTGTCCAAGCAGGGGATCAAGTTCAGGCTCGGCCACAAGGTGACCGGCGTCGAGGCCACGGAAACCGGCGCGACCGTCACCGTCGAGAAGAACAAGGGCGGTGCCGCGGAAACGATGCAGGCCGACATCGTGCTGGTGGCGGTCGGCCGCCGCGCGGTCACCGAGGGGCTCGGCCTGAAGGAAGTCGGGGTCGAGCTGGACGAGCGCGGCCGGGTCCGAACCGACGCGCACTTCGCCACCAGCATTCCTGGCATCTACGCCATCGGCGACGTGATCAGCGGCCCGATGCTGGCGCACAAGGCCGAGGACGAGGGCGTGGCGCTGGCGGAGATGCTGGCGGGGCAGGCCGGGCACGTGAACTACGGCGTGATCCCCGGCGTGGTCTACACCTGGCCGGAGGTGGCGGGCGTCGGCAAGATCGAGGAGGAGCTGAAGGCGGAAGGGGCCGACTACGTGGTCGGCAAGTTCCCGTTCAGCGCCAACGGCCGCGCCCGGGCGATGAACAGCACCGACGGCTTCGTCAAGATCCTGGCGGACAGGAAGACCGACCGGCTGCTGGGCGCGCACATCATCGGCCCCGACGCCGGCACGCTGATCGCCGAGCTGGCGACGGCGATGGAGTTCGGCGCCAGCGCCG
This sequence comes from uncultured Acetobacteraceae bacterium, assembly GCA_964245345.1. Lineage (GTDB taxonomy): Bacteria > Pseudomonadota > Alphaproteobacteria > Acetobacterales > Acetobacteraceae > Lichenicola. Next base: position 9,214 of record CAXTMS010000093.1, read on the forward strand.
AGGACGTGGCGCGGATCTGCCACGCCCATCCGACCCTGAACGAGGCGGTCAAGGAGGCCGCCCTGGCCACTGCCGGCCGCGCGCTCCACGTGTGATCCGGGCGCGCCGGCGGCGGCGATGCTGGCCTTGACCATGGGCGATCCGGCCGGGATCGGACCGGAGATCGCGCGCGCCGCCTGGCAGGCGCTCCGTGGCTCCGGCCCCGCCTTCGTGCTGCTGGCCGACCCGGTGATGGGTGGAACTCCGGTCGCCTCCGTGGACGAGGCGCGCGAGCTGTTCCCCCGGGCCCTGCCTGTGCTGCCGACCGGTGCGCTGTCGGTTCCGCCGGTCCCGGGCCGTCCGGACCCGTCCAACGCGTCCGCCGTCACAGGCAGCATCGCCGAGGCGGTGCGTCTGGCGACGGCGGGTGTCGTGGAGGGGATCGTCACCAGCCCGATCGCCAAGTCGGTGCTGAAGCGGGCCGGCTTCCCCCATCCCGGCCACACCGAGTATCTCGCCGCCCTGACGGGCCGCTCCGGCCAGGAGGTGATGATGCTGGCCGGGCCCTCGCTTCGCGTGGTTCCGGTCACCATCCACGTGTCGCTGCGCCGGGCGCTCGACCTGCTGGACGTGGACGGGATCGTCCGGGTGGCGCGCACCACCGCCGCGGCGCTTCGGCGCGACTTCGGCATCGGGCATCCGCGCCTGGGCATCGCCGGGCTCAACCCCCATGCGGGCGAGGACGGGCACATGGGCGACGAGGAGGACACCGTGATCCGTCCGGCAATGGCGCGGCTGGAGGCAGAAGGGATCGCGACCATCGGGCCGATGCCGCCCGACACCATGTTCACTCCCGCCGCCCGTGCGCGCTACGACGCGGCGATCTGCATGTATCACGACCAGGCGCTGATCCCGCTCAAGACGCTGGACATGGCGCAGGGGGTGAACGTCACCCTGGGGCTCGACCTGGTGCGCACCTCGCCCGACCACGGCACCGCGTTCGACATCGCAGGAACCGGCACGGCCGACCCGTCCAGCCTGATCGCGGCGCTGCGCATGGCCGCCACCATCGCACGGAACAGGAAGCAGGCGGCGGCATGAGCAGCGTCAGGCCCCAGGCGATCAGGCTGGGCGTGAACATCGATCACGTCGCCACCGTCCGCAACGCGCGCGGCGGCGCCCATCCGGACCCGCTCGACGCGGCGCTGGCGGCGGCGGCGGCCGGCGCCGACGGCATCACCCTGCACCTGCGCGAGGACCGGCGGCACATACGCGACGACGACGTCCTGCGCATCCGCGCGGCGTCGCCGGTGCCGGTCAACCTGGAGATGGCCGCCACCGACGAGATGGTGCGGATCGCGCTGCGCCACCGGCCGCACGCCGCCTGCATCGTGCCGGAACGGCGAACCGAGGTGACCACGGAGGGCGGCCTGGACGCGGCCGGCCAGGTCGACGCGCTCGGCCCGGTGGTGTCGGCGCTGCGCGCGGGCGGGATCCGCGTGTCGCTGTTCATCGACCCGGACCCGGCGCAGATCCGCGCGGCGACGGCGCTCGGTGCCCCGGTGGTCGAGCTTCATACCGGCGCCTATGCCGACGGGCGTGCGGGCGAGCTGGAGCGGCTGCGGCAGGGGGCCGCGCTGGCCGCCTCGCTCGGGCTGGAGGTCCATGCCGGACATGGCCTCAGCTACGACAACGTGTCCGCGGTCGCGGCCATTCCCGCCGTCGCCGAGCTCAACATCGGCCACTTCCTGATCGGGCAGGCAATCCTGGACGGGCTTCCAAGCGTTGTAACACGGATGAAGGCGCTGATCGCCGCCGCACGCTGAAGGAGTCCCTCCCATGGATTACGTCCGGCTTGGCCGTACCGGCCTCAAGGTGTCCCGCCTCTGCCTCGGCTGCATGACCTATGGCGAGCCCAACCGCGGTCCGCACGAGTGGACCCTGGGCGAGGAGGAGTCGCGTCCGTTCATCCGCCAGGCGCTGGAAGCCGGCATCAACTTCTTCGACACCGCCAACGTGTACTCGGCCGGCTCCAGCGAGGAGATCGTCGGCCGGGCGCTCAACGAGTTCGGCCGCCGCGACGAGATCGTGCTGGCGACCAAGGTGCACGGGCCGATGGGCGACGGGCCGAACCGGCGCGGCCTGTCGCGCAAGGCGATCCTGAGCGAGATCGACCACAGCCTGCGGCGTCTCGGCACCGACTACGTCGACCTGTACCAGATCCACCGCTTCGACGCCGAGACGCCGATCGAGGAAACCCTGGAAGCGCTGCACGACGTGGTGAAGGCCGGCAAGGCGCGCTACATCGGTGCCTCCTCCATGTATGCCTGGCAGTTCGGCAAGGCCTTGCAGCTGGCCGATCGGCACGGCTGGACCCGCTTCGTGTCCATGCAGAACCACATGAACCTCCTGTACCGCGAGGAGGAGCGCGAGATGCTCGGCCTGTGCCTGGAGGAAGGCATCGGCGTGATCCCGTGGAGCCCGCTGGCGCGCGGCAAGCTCGCGCGCGCCAACGGCAGCGGCGACACCGCCCGGGCGCAGACCGACCAGTTCTCGCGCAAGCTGTACGATGCGACGCAGGAGGCCGACGGCCGAGTGGTCGATGCGGTCGGCGAAGTGGCGGAGGCGATCGGCGCCTCGCGGGCGGCGGTGGCGCTGGCCTGGCTGCTGGGCAAGCCCGGCATCACCTCGCCCATCATCGGCGCGTCCAAGCCGCATCACCTCCAGGACGCGCTGGCGGCGCTCGAGCTACGGCTGAGCCCGGAACAGGTGTCGCGCCTCGAAGCCGACTACGTGCCGCACGCGGTCAGCGGCTTCTGAGGCTCGCCCGTTGGCGGTGTTCTTCACCGCCGACACCCATTTCGGCCATGGCGGCGCGCGCGGCTTGTACCGTCGCCCGTTCGACTCCGTGGCCGCCATGGACGAGGCGATGCGGCAAAATTGGAACGCGGTGGTGGGCGATGCCGACCAGGTCTGGCACCTGGGCGACTTCGCCGTAGGTCCGAAGCCGGACCGGGTCGAGGCGCTGTTGGCAGGCCTGTCCGGAACCAAGCATCTGGTCACCGGCAACAACGATCCCGGCAGCACCCGGAGCCTTGCCGGCTGGCACAGCGTGCAGCCCTATGCCGAGCTTCTGCTGGATGGCGTCGGGCTGGTGCTGTGCCATTACGCCTTCCGCTCCTGGCACAACATGCACCGTGGCTGGCTCAACCTCCACGGCCACTCGCACGGCAGGCTCAAGCCCATGGTGCGGCAGCACGATGTGGGAGTGGACTGCTGGGGCTTCCGCCCCGTCGGCCTTGGCGACCTGCGCGCCCGTCGGCGCGGAGTTGCCAGCCCTGGTGCCAATACTCGGACCTGAGTCAGGGCGCATGCTTCGTTCTCGAAGCAAAACGCGGTGCGAGGCAGCAACTGTGAATGATCATGCGCCAACGGCTGGTGGGAGTTAAGGGAGACGCAGCCGCCGGGTAGGCCGGGAGTATGGCTGAAGGCCCGTGGCAGACCGGTCTTGCATCACGATCACGGCACGTTGTTCATCGACGAAGCAAGATGGTATCGAGAGCGGAATGATAGTTCGGTATCGTCAGCTTTGGCTGCTCCTGGTCTCGGCTGTTCTGACCGCCGCCGGAATCATGGCTGCGGCAACGCCGGGACGTGGTCAGGCGGCCCGCATTAAATGCCTGTCGAACGGCACGATCTACCTGTCGAGGGGATACAATCCGTCCAGGCAATATACCTATGAACTGATTGAGTACGAGAAGCTGGACTATTCGCACGATGCAACGGTCGACGCCAATTGGACGATCCGGACGCTCGACGGGCACAGCGGAAAGGTGCTCAGCGAACTCCTTCTGGGATGGGGCTGCCCGGTCGGACGTGGCAACTGCCTGATCGGTCCTCGGCTTGTGCCTCAAAAGTCGGATATTCCGGCCGTCGACGAAGTGCCGGTGAATGCGGACTTCACACCTACAATCCAACCGAAGTCCTACGCCATCATCATTCCTGGCTTCGTCAACTGGCAAGAAGCATACATAGATAACCTCGTACCCTACGGTGATCTCAAGTTCTTTACGTCGGACAAGGTT
>CAXTMS010000094.1:0-6277 GCA_964245345.1 uncultured Acetobacteraceae bacterium
GCCGATGGTGCGGTCGAAATCCGCCTTGGTCAGCCCGCCCGTCACCGCGATCGCCAGGCCCTGCATCATCTCCGGCGCGTCCTCGCCGAGCATGTGCACGCCCACCACGCGACCGCTCGCCCCATCGACCACCAGCTTCATCACGCTCTGCCGCTTGCGGCCGCTCAGGGTGTGTCGCATCGGCGTGAAGCGGGTGAGAAAAACGTCTGCCGGCCCGCGCGACGCCGCTTCCTCCTCGTTCAGCCCGACGCTCGCCAGCGGCGGCGAGAAGAACACCGCCTTGGGCGTGGTGTCGAACGACCATTCCCGCGTCGTGCCGCCGTAAAGCCGGTCGGCCAGGATGTGCCCTTCCGCGATCGCCACCGGCGTGAGGTTCATGCGGTTGGTGACGTCGCCGATGGCGAACACGCCGGGCTCGTCCGTCTCGCTGTGCGCGTCGACCACGATGCGCCCGTTCTCCGTGGTCCGCACCCCCGTGCGGTCCAGGCCGAGCCCGTCCACGTTGGGCGTGCGGCCGACGGCGAAGAACACCAGGTCGGTGTCCCATTCCTTCCCGTCCGCCAGCGTCACCCGCAGCGCCCCCTCGTGCCGCCGGATCCGGTGCAGCAGCGCCTTGGGATGGATGCGTATGCCGCGCGCGGTCATCGCGTCCGCCAGCGCCTCGCGCAGGTCGTGGTCGAAGCCGCGCAGCGGCAGGTCCTGCCGGTACACCACCTGCACCTCGGAGCCGAGGCCGGCGAAGATGCCGGAGAACTCCACGCCGATATAGCCGCTGCCGACGATCGTCACCCGGTCCGGCCTGTCCGGCAGGTGGAAGGCCTGGTCGGAGTCGATGCCGAGCGCGTAGCCCTCGATGTGCGGCTGCACCACCGGCCGGCTGCCGGTGGCGATCACGATCCGCTCCGCAGTGACCCGCCGTGGCGCGAACTCCGGGTCGAGCGGCCCAGGCTCCAGCATCACGGTGTGCGCGTCCTCGAACCGCGCCCGCCCCTCGAACAGGGTCACGCCCGCGTTCTGCAGCAGCCGCACGTAGATGCCGTTGAGGCGACCGATCTCCGCGTCCTTGGCCGCCATCAGCTGGCGCCAGTCATGCGAACCGGGTTCGGTGCTCCAGCCGAAGCCGCGGCCGTCCAGCGCATGCTCGCCATATTCGCTGGCCTGCACCATCATCTTCTTCGGCACGCAGCCCAGGTTGACGCAGGTGCCGCCCCAGTGCCGGCTTTCCGCCACCGCCACGCGGGCGCCATGGGTCGCGGCGATGCGGGCGCAGCGCACGCCGCCCGAGCCGCCGCCGATCACGAGCAGGTCGAAGTCGTGGGCCATCGATGGAGATCCTGTCGCGGCGGCAGCGGAACGGCTCAGCGCTGCGCGAACGCCTTTTCAACCACGTAGGCGCCGGGCGACGCGTTGTTGCCCTCGTCGAAGCCGCGCGACACCAGCATCGCTTCCAGGTCCGCCAGCATCGCTTCCGACCCGCAGATCATCACCCGGTCGTGCTCCGGATCGAGCGACGGCAGGCCGAGGTCGGCAAAGATCTTGCCGCTCTCGATCAGGTCGGTCAGCCGTCCGGTGGTCTCGAACTCCTCGCGCGTCACCGTCGGGTAGTAGAGCAGCTTGGCCGCCACGTCCTCGCCCAGGAACTCGTGCCTCGGAAGCTCGTGCCGGATGTGGTTGGCATAGGCCAGCTCCCCCGACACCCGAACCCCGTGCGCCAGGATCACCCGGTCGAAGCGCTCGTATGCCGCCGGGTCCTTGATCAGCGCCAGGAACGGCGCCAACCCGGTGCCGGTGGCCAGCAGATAAAGGTTCCGCCCCGGCCTGAGGTTGTCGATCAGCAGCGTGCCGGTCGGCTTGCGCCCTACCAGCACGACGTCGCCGGGCACGATCCGGCACAGTTTGGAGGTCAGCGGCCCGTCCGGCACGCTGATGGACAGGAACTCCAGCTGCTCCTCGTAGTTGGCGCTGGCGATGCTGTACGCCCGGAGCAGCGGCTTGCCGTCCAGCTCCAGGCCGATCATCGCGAACTGGCCGTTCTCGAACCTGAGCGACTGGTCGCGCGTGGTGGTGAAGGAGAACAGCCGGTCGGTCCAATGGTGCACCGTCAGCACCCGTTCCGGGCTCAGATGGCCATACGTGCGGGTCGGCGGCGACAGCACGGACGTTGCATCGACCAGTTCCGCGTCCGACATTCCGTTTCATGCTCCTTCCTGCTGCGCCGCACCCTGATCTATGGTCGGCGACCCCGAGTTGCCAGCGGAAAACGCTCATGGCAGGGCCCGGCACGGCGGGACGATCCGCGAGCTGCGGCCGGCATCCCGGACCCGGCGCCGGTCCGGACCCGGCGTGAGCGGGTCCGATCCGCTCGATCCCGACCTGGCGATCAGCCGGCTGCTCGGCGCGCGCTGCCCGGTGCTGCAGCCGGGGCATGTCTGGCTCGCGGGCGCCGGCCCCGGCGACCGCGGCCACCTCACGCTGCACGCGCTGTGCGGGCTGATCCAGGCCGACGTCATCGTCTACGACGCCCTGGTCGACCCGGGCGTGCTCGACCTGGCGCAGCCGGGGGCGCTGCGCGAGTTCGCCGGCAAGCGCGGCGGCCGCCCGTCCGTCCACCAGAGCGACATTTCCGCCCGGCTGGTGACGCTGGCGCGCGAGAACAAGCGCGTGCTGCGCTTGAAGGGCGGCGACCCGTACGTGTTCGGACGCGGCGCCGAAGAGGCGCTGGTGCTGGCCGAGGCCGGCATCCCGTTCCGGATCGTGCCCGGCCTCACCGCCGGCCTGGCCGGCCTGGCCGCGGCCGGCATCCCCGCCACCGTGCGCGGCATCAACCAGGCGATCGTGCTGGCCACCGGCCACAGCGCGGAAGGCGAGGCCGACCCGGTGGCGGCCCTCGACTGGGACGCCCTGGCGCGGCTCGACCAGCCGCTGGTGCTCTACATGTCGGTGCGCAACCTTCGGGCGATCGCCGCCCGGCTGGTGGCCGCGGGCATGTCGCCGGACACGCCCGCCGCGGCGATCTCGCGCGCCGCCAGCCCGGAGCAGCGCCTGCTCACCGGCACCCTCGCCGCCCTGCCCGACCTGCTCGACCGCACCCCGCTGCCGACCCCGGCGCTGATCGTGATCGGCCGCATCGTCGCCGTGCGCGACGCCCTGGGCGGACTGGCCGCGGACGCCGCCGCGGTGCTGGACACGTTCTGAGCCGACAGGTCAGCGTCCGCGCGTCCACACCACGTCGCTGCGCCCGTCGTCGTTCAGGTGGCGGGCCAGCACGAAGGCGTAGTCCGACAACCGGTTGAGGGTGCGCACCACCAGGGGGTTGACCGTTTCCGCCGCCGCGAGCGCCACCACCCTGCGTTCCGCCCGCCGGACCACGGTGCGCACCACGTGGGCATGGGCGGCGCCGGCGCTGCCGCCGGGCAGCACGAAGCTGTCCAGCGGCGCCTGCCGCTCCACAAGACCGGCGATCTCCGCCTCGATCAGCCGCAGCAGCTTGTCGTCGATCCGGAACCGGGCGTCCGGCGCACCCGGGATGCACAGGTCGCCGCCGATGTCGAACAACCCGTGCTGGATGCGCTGCAGCACCGCGTCCAACGCCATGTCCTGTTGCACGTGCAGGCGGAGCACGCCCACGGCGGCGTTGGCCTCGTCGACGCTGCCATACGCCTCGACCCGGAGGGAATCCTTCGGCGTCCGCGTGCCGTCGCCGAGGCTGGTCCGCCCGTCATCGCCGGTCCGGGTGACGACCTGGTCGATGCGGATCGCCATCAATCCTTGTCCACCGTTTGCAGCACCTCGAAGCCCTCGAACTGCGGCGGCCCGAGATACATCGCCCGGGTGCCGGACTGGCCGGCGTTGCGATGCGCCTCCCGGAACGCCTCCGACTGCGTCCAGGCCTCGAACGCCGCCTTGGACGCCCATACGGTGTGCGACGCATACAGCACGTGGTCCTCGTGTTCCGGCCCGCGAAGCAGGTGGAAGCTTTCGAAGCCGGGCACGGCCTTGAGATGCACGTCGCGGCTGAGCCAGACCTGCTCGAAGTCGGTTTCCGACCCGGGCGCCACCCGGAACCGGTTCATGGCGATGAACATGCGCATCTCTCCCGGTAAGGCCGGCCGCCTCGGACCAGCCGGAAACGAGAACGCCGCCCGTGCACGGGGCACGGGCGGCGCTATTCGGCTCGAACCGCCTCGGTCGAAGGGTTACGAGGTCGCCTTCTTGTGGTGGTGGTGCATGGTGCCCGAGTGCCCCATGCTGGTCATGGCGGTCGCCTGGTCGAGATGCGACTGGATCGTCGGCAGCGTGTCGGAGGCGAACTTCTTCAGGTCCGGATCGGTGCCGCTCTGCGACTCGGTCTGGAACAGCACCACCTGCTGCTGATGGCCGGCGACGTTGTCGGCGATGTAGTCGTGGTCGAACTTGCGGCCGGTCTCGCCCTGCAGCTTGGAGATCTCCTGCATCTGGGTGTCGTTCACCGCGGTCGGCAGCATGGCGCTCTTGGTCATCGCCAGCTGCTTGAGCTGGTCGTCGGCCGCGGTGTGATCGCTGATCATCCTGGCCGCATACGCCTTGATCCTGGCGTTGTGGGACATCTTCTGCGCCAGCTGCGCTTCCTGGATCTCCGTCATTCCGCCCTGCGCCGCAGCGGTCACGAAGGTCGCGTCTGCGGACGCGAGCGGCGGCGGGCCGGCGGGGGCCGCCGGGGGTGGTGCCGGCGGGTTGCTGGCACAGGCGGCGATCGGGAGAACGGCCAGGGCAAAGCCCCAGCGGGCAAAACGGTTCATCGTGCTTCCTCAACCCGGGCCATGGCGAAACCGCTCGACATGGCGGTGGTTTGACTCTGGTTCGCCGGCCTAACGCCGCGGGTTGCAGGACGTTCAACCGGAATCGACCGGTTCCCGCTCCTGGACCGGATTTAGTTGCGGAACCGCTCCAGCGCCGCGATCAGCGCCCGGCGCGTGCCCGGCTCCAGCGCCGAATGCCCGGCATCGGGCACGATCGTCAGCCGCGTCCCGGGCCAGGCGGCGGCAAGATCGAACGCGCTGCGCGCCGGACACACCATGTCGTAGCGGCCCTGCACGATCTCGGCCGGAAGGTGCGCCATCGTCTTCATCCGGCCGAGCAGGCCGCCGGGAGGCAGGAACAGCCCGTTGGCGAAGTAGTGCGCTTCCACGCGTGCCAGGCCCAGCGCCGCGCGGTCGCGGGCGAAGCTCGCCACCGCCGCCCCGGTCGGCAGCAGGGTCGAGCAGGTGCCCTCGTACTCCGACCAGGCCCGCGACGCCGGCAGGTGCACCGCCGGGTCGGGATCGATCAGCCGGCGCAGGTAGGCGCCAAGCAGGTCGTCCCGCTCCGCTTCCGGGATGTGCCCGGCGAACAGGGCGTGGGCGTCGGGGAACACCGTGCGCAGCCCGTAAAGGAACCAGTGCAGCTCGTCGGGCCTGCCCAGGAAGATGCCGCGCAGCACCAGCGCCACCACCCGGTCGGGATGCGCCTGCGCATAGGACAGAGCCAGGGTCGACCCCCACGAGCCGCCGAACAGCACCCAGCTTGCGATGCCGAGGTGGTGGCGCAGGCGCTCGATGTCGTCCACCAGGATCGCGGTGTTGTTGTCGCGCAGGGCGCCCTGCGGGCGTGACCGCCCGGCGCCGCGCTGGTCGAAGATCACCACGCGCCACGCCGACGGGTCGAAGAAGCGCCGGTGCACGATCCCGGCCCCTGCCCCCGGGCCGCCATGGAGGAACAGCACCGGCCGCCCGTCCGGCCGCCCGACCTGCTCCCAGTACATGACGTGCCCGCCCGGCACCCCGGCATCCTCGAGCGGCAGGTAGCCGGCCGCGAACGGCTCGATCTCGGGAAACAGGTCGCCGCTTGCCATGCCGCACTATACGCAGCCGCGGTTCGGCAGCCAGGGCACGATGTCGGACCGACATCCGGCCCGATCCTGCCGCGCCATGGCCGAGCCCGCCCCGGCTCCTGTCCCGGGTCGCCACGCGCATCGTCGGCTACCCAACATCTAGGCCGACGCATCTGGTCGAGCATCGGCGGCCCGATATCGCGCAGACCGTGACGACGGTTTCCGAATGGCGAGCGGACACCGCTGCACCATTGGAGCCCCTGCCGCCGATGGCAGGATGGGTGGAACCGGAACCACTTCAACTTCAAGCTATACGCCCTGGGCGTGGGAGGCACGGCATCACGCTTGGTCTCTTGTTTGCGCCGGCGCCTCTACGGACCTGCCGCTCCCGCCGGCCGATCTAGGTCGGCTCGCCTCCGTCGGTATCCC
>CAXTMS010000094.1:6377-13133 GCA_964245345.1 uncultured Acetobacteraceae bacterium
CGGACCTGCCGCTCCCGCCGGCCGATCTAGGTCGGCTCGCCTCCGTCGGTATCCCTCGACAGGTCGCCGTGCGCGGGCCACTGGGTGAAATCCTGCACGGCCTGGAAAGGGTCTGTCGTCCCGATAGGTATGAGACCGTCATTCTTGTGGTGATCAGCCTTTCCGCCTCGTCGGCCCCCAGCGGGACAACGGGTCGAGGCTCGACCATGCCGGGCTGCTCCGCCTCAGGTTGTCGGCATCACGGAAAGCCGCAGCCCGACTCCTGGCATCCTGCCCCGCGGTCGGCGTTTGTTGCACGATCCGGCCGTGCGCCTCGGGAGGCAGGTTCGTCAGCGGGGCGCCGTTCTGGCTGCTTGCTTCTGCGCCCAGGCGCTGCTCGTTCGCCTGCGCGGCGTCGAAGGTCCGGCCGCGGCACGGCTTCTCGCAGCCGCTCCCGACTTGGATGTTTCCGCTGTTCTTTCCCTTCGACTGCTGGTGTTGTCGTGGCGATTTGCTCTGGATCCTGGCTGTCGAGCAGGCTAGCAGTTCGAACTGTGGGGTCAGCCAAGGCTTCCAGCCGCATTCGCCCGTGATGGCGTATCCGAAGGGCGTTCAAACCCGTGCCCCCTGTTCATCCGGACGTTGCACCGACGCCGCCGTCGCCGGACCGTCACGCCGCCCGCGCCTTCCTGGTGTTTGGCGCCGTGCTCGGCTTGTTCACCGTGGCGATGGGGGCGTTGGCCGCACACCTGCCCGACCGGATGCTGGCGCCGGGTGGCCGCGACCTGTTGCGCAGCGCCGTGCAGATGCAGGGCTGGCACGTTCCGGCGCTGCTGGTGTGCGGCCTGCTCGCCGAACGACGCGGCGGTGTGTTGCTCCGCCTGGCCGGCATCGCCTTCGTGCTCGGCATCGCCGGTTTCTGCGTCGGCGTCTATGCGCTTGGCTTCGGCGGCGGTGCATCCTGGGCCCGCGCGCTCGGCCACGTCGCACCGATGGGCGGCAGCCTGCTGATGGTGGGCTGGCTGCTGCTGGCGGTCGCCGTTCTGTTCCGACGCGCGTGACCGACCAGGTCGGCGCCGCCTTTCTGGCCGGAGCCGGCAACCAGGCGGTGCTGGCGGACGAGCTCGCCCGGCGCGGCGTCGCCGTGTCCGGCTGGCTCGGGCCGCTGGCGCTGTCGCCTGACCCGCCCGCCGCCGCGTTCTGGGCGCTGGACCAGTGGACCGCGCCGGAGCTGGTGTCGTGCGCGTCCATCGGCGATGCGGTCGCAGCCCTTCGCGACCGGCAGCGCAACTGGAGCCACCAGCCGGCGCTGCACCACCGCCGTTCCGCCCTGATCGCCGCCCGCCTGCCGCCGGTGAAGGCGGCGCCGCTCCGCTTTCCCGCCGCCGCGCCCGCCGCGCCGCTCGGCGCCTGGACCCTGCTGGCGCCGGACCGCCTGCTGCTGAGCACCACCAAGACCAGCCCGTTTCCCGGCGGCATCGCCCGCTTCCACGAGAACCGCACCGAACCGCCGAGCCGCGCCTACCTCAAGCTGTGGGAAGCCTGGGCCCGCCTCCGCGCCTGGCCGCAGCCGGGCGATACCTGCCTCGACCTTGGCGCCTCTCCCGGCGGCTGGACCTGGGCGATCGCCAGCCTGGGCGCCGTTGTGACCGCAATCGACCGTGCGCCGCTCGACCCGCGCGTCGCCGCGATGCCCGGCGTGTCGTTCCGCTCCGACAGCGCCTTCGGGCTCGATCCCGTCCGCGAGCAGCCGGTCGACTGGCTGTTCAGCGACGTGATCGCTTATCCGGCTCGCTTGCTGGCCCTGGTGCAGCGCTGGGTGGCTGCCGGCACCGCGTGCCGCATCGTCTGCACCGTGAAGTTCCAGGACCCGACCGACCACGACGCCGCCTGCGCCTTTGCCGCGATCCCCGGCGGCCATCTGCTGCACCTGTCGCACAACAAGCACGAGCTCACCTTCTTCTGGCACCGCGACGCGACCTGTCCATGAACGGACGCAACCTGCTTCGGCGAAGATCGGAAAGGCGGTGACACATCCCGTTTGCGTCCGGCCGCTGCAACGTGGCCGGCCGCCGCTCGGCGACAGGTTCCCGATGATCGAGGCCGTGATCCACGACGGCATCGGTAACGAGCCGCGCAACCGACAGCTCGCGCTCCACGGCACCAGCTCCGAACCGATGGTTTGGCAGAAGACCAGGCGCGGCAGCGTCCGCCTGCGCCCGATCGGCAGGCCCCGGCATCAGCGAACGCTGCATCCCCTCACGCAGCGGAGCGGTTTCGACCAGCCGCGTCGCATCCTTCTGGCCGCGCCGGTAACGACCGCCTAGCGCTAGACGGCAGCTCGCCGCAGGCGGAAGCACAGGCCGATAGACCCGAAGACAGAACCCTGTTTTTACAGACGCCTCAACAGGTCTGACGAATCGCGTAGCTGATCACGCAAGACATGTATCGGCGTCTGGTCGCGGACAGCGTCACCAGCCGCCGACGACGAGAGCCACACGGCTCCATCGGTTCGTGGCCGTGCAGAAAAAGTGGTAGAAGCTGCCATGCAGCATCCCGTCTCCGCTGTCGCCGGCGTTGCAGGGTGCGCTGCTGCTTTGCGGCACGACAAAGCCGTCATAGCGGATCGCCGTCGCCAGCACCGGGCTGTTGAACCGGGTGAAGCGGTCGTCGACGTCCAGCACGCCCTGTCCGTCGCTGTTGCGCACGCCGGAACCGGGCCGGAGCCGCACGTCGAAGCGGTTGCGCCTGGCGAAGCCGTCCGCACCGGCCGGCAACGAGTGCAGGTTGATCACGCCTGCGGCTCCCACGTTGCCGTTGGGCGACGCGATGCCCGGCGCGCCGACGTCGAGACCGCCCGCGAAGCGCGGCATCACGGTCCACTGCGTGAGGGTACCGAGGAAACGTCCATCGTTCTGGACCGTGTCTGCCCCGCACTGGATGTTGGTAAAGATCGGGTGCTGCGTCGGGTCGCGGCTGGTTCCGCTGTCGCGGTAGCACATGCCGGTGGCCGCACCCGTGGTCGGGTTCCGTCCCGTGTCCGACGAGATCTCGATGGTGTCGAACGCGACCGGGCCGCCGCTGGCGACGATGCCGTTGTCGAAATGGGCCACGATGTCGTCGGAGAACTGCGACGGGTCCGGGTTGCGCGCGCCGAACCCCGAATAAAAGATCGCGGTGGCGTTGAAGCCCGCGCCCTCGTAGCCCGCGGTCGGGCCATAGAAGGTGTCGTGGTCGCTTTCCACCGTCGTGCCGCCGGAGGTGGAAAAGAACACCGGGTTCGTGCGCACCGGGGGCGCCACGTTGTAGAAGAAGTTGTGGTGGCTGAACACGGTCGACACGTTGTCCAGCAGAACCATGTTGCTGCTTGCCCCCATGCTGCTGTCCGCGAGCACCAGGCTGCCGGTCAAGGAGTTCGGCGGCGCCAGCCAGCTCACGCCCACCTTCACCCCCACGGTGAACAGCTTGTCCAGCACCACGCCCTGGATCGCCTGCCCGTCGATCCGGACCGCGGTGTTGCCGCCCTCGACCAGGGCGTCGGTGACGTTGAAGTTGCCCTGGCCCTCGGTCCGGAACGCCTTGGCGGTGCTGTGGTACCAGATCGGGATCGACGTGGTGTTGTTGTCCAGCGCCGTGTCGGTCCACACGATCCGCTCCAGCCGGACGTTGCTCATGTCCTGGAGAAAGAAGCCGCCCGCCCAGCCATTGGCGCCGTCGTACCATCCCTTGGCGTTGGTGAAGACGATGTCGTCGAACAGCTCCGGCGCCATGAACGAGGCACCCTCGCCCGGCATGCCGATGATCGAGACGGCGGTGCCGGCGTATCCCGCCTGGGTGCCGCCGGGCACCGAGTTGCTGTTGTTCCCGATGGCAGCCGCAACGATCCTCGTGTCGGCCTCGAACTGGATGCCGGACATGCGCACGGACTGGCCCGGCCACCTGCCCTGCCGGTGCACGTCCGTCCTGTTGCCGCCGTTGTTGCGGCTCATCCTGATGCGTATCCCGTCGATGCCGCCGTTGAACTGCAGCTGCGTGTTCGCCGAGCCGTCGCCGCGCAGGACCAGGCTCGTGTTCGGCCCGAACTCGAACTCGATCGTCCGGTTCAGGACGTAGCGGCCGGACGGCAGGTCCAGCTCGACGGCGCCGTTGCCGGCCACGCGTCTGGCCAGCAACGAGAGCCGCGCCGCGTCGGTGCCCACCACGCGGTCGGCATGACCGGTGACGACCAGGGCCGCATCGAGAAAGGCCTGCGTGTCGTCGGTCGATCCGTCGCCTTTGGCGCCGAACTCCCTGATGTCCAGGCGACCGGCCGACCCGCTGCCGGCCGGCGTCGCCTCGGGACCGGACGCGGGAGGCCGTTCCTGCGCTTGCACGGTGCCGGCAAGCAGCAGGACGCCGCCCAGCACCGCGAACCACCTCGTGGTCCCCCGCCACGGGCGCCAGGCGCCGCTCCCGATGCACGCAGCCGATGCGACCGCGTCACCGACTGTCGTATCCCGCGGCGATCGTCCTTCGTCCCAACCGGCCTCGCGGCGGCAACCGACCCGTCCGCCTGCCTTCTGCGCGTTCCTGCGCCCAAGCATCCTGGTCATGCCGGCCCCTGCTTCCGTGAGATCGATGGTTTGTTTCCGATCCAGCCGCCCCGTCCTGGAGCGCACCGGCGATCGCAACCGTCTGTCTCTACGTCGTCGTCCGGCCGGAGGTCGCGGCGTGAATGCTCCGCCACACGCCCGTATCTCACTGCCACGGATGGGCGGAACCATTCGACGTCGATCAGGCGCGCGTCCTTACACCGAGACCGCCCCGATGCTCAGGCCGTCACTGCGCCTGCCCGGCGCTCACGCTGCCGCACGCTTTTACCATCGCGGCACCCGCCGGCGCCTGGCACACGCGCACCGCGTCCGGCATGCAGGCCGCGGTCGCGGTGTCGTAGTCCGAGCCCAGCACGTCGCGGGCGATGTCCAGGCTTGGGTTCGGCTTGTCTTCCGTGCCGGAGCCGTTCTTGCTCAGCGCCACCACCTGGTCCTCGGTCTGGTGCACCTCGGCCATGGCGTTCAGGCACTTCTTGCTCGCCGCCGTCATTCGCAGCCGCAGCACCGCCAGGGCGTGGTCCAGGTTCTGGTGCGCGTTGCCCTCGGCGTCCTGCGCCGAAGCCTGGCCGATCCCGCACAGCAGGCCGAGCACCGTTATCGCCGCCACACGCCTCGATCCCATCGCCCGCTCCCCGGTTGCCATCACGACTTTAACCCAACCGTGTAACGGCAACACGACCGCCCGGCATCAATGCGGACGCGCGTCCCAGGTGGCGATCTGATCCACCGCGGCCTGCGGCGACATCCCGCGCGCGTGGCCGAGCGCCAGGGTGCCGTCCGGGTCCAGCAGCCTGCCCTGCGGGGTGAACACCAGCACGGTCGGGATCTGCTTCACCGTGACGCCGTAGCGGGCGGCCACGTCCATGTTGGTGTTGAAATGGTCGACGTTGACCATCACCGTTTCGAACCGGCTGTCGCGCCACGCCTTGACCGCCGGCATCTGCATCACCCCGTTCAGCATGCGGCAATCGGGGCACCAGTTGGCGCCGAAGTCGATCAGCACGTCGCGGCCGCTTTGCTTCGCCGCGGCGAACGCGGCATCGACCTGCGCGTGCGCGTCGGCGGTGGTGTCGTAGGGATGCGGGTCCGGCACCGGCTGCGTCGACGGCAGCCCGGCGGGCGCCGGAAGCCCGACCGCCAGCGCCGGCACGCCGGCCCCGAACAACAGGCCGGCGGCAAACAGGGCGGCACCGAGGACACGCATGGCGGAACTCCTAAACGGTTGCGTCGGCGGCCCTCCCGGACCGGCTTGCCGGCCCATCCACGAGGGCGGAAGGTGTGACCGCGCCTGCCTATGCCATCTCGTGCGGGATTAGCCAAACCACAAGGAGTGCGGAATGATCGACCTGTACTACTGGACCACGCCGAACGGCCACAAGGTCACGCTGTTCCTGGAGGAGACCGGCCTGCCCTACCGGGTGATCCCGGTGAACATCGGCCGCGGCGAGCAGTTCGAGCCGTCCTTCCTCCGAGTGGCGCCCAACAACCGCATCCCGGCGATCCTCGACCACGCCCCGGAAGGCGGCGGCGAGCCGGTGTCGCTGTTCGAGTCCGGCGCGATCCTGCTCTACCTGGCCGGGAAGACCGGGCACTTCATCCCTGCGGACGGCCGCGGCCGGGCGGAGGTGCTGCAATGGCTGTTCTGGCAGATGGGCGGCCTCGGGCCGATGGCCGGGCAGAACCACCATTTCCGAAACTACGCGCCGGAGAAGATCCCCTACGCGATCGACCGCTACGTCCGGGAAACCAACCGCCTGTACGGCGTGCTGAACCGCAGGCTGGCCGACCGGGCCTTCCTGGCCGGGGACGCGTACAGCATCGCAGACATGGCGAGCTATCCCTGGATCCTTCCCGAGGCGCAGGGCCAGGCGATCGACGACTTCCCCCACCTCCAGCGCTGGCACGGGGAGATCAAGGGTCGTCCCGCCACCGTTCGCGCCTACGACCTGGTGCAGACGGTCAATCCCCAGGCGGGCGGCATCAGGACGGAGGAGGAGCGCCGGGTGCTGTTCGGGCAGACCGCCACGTCGCACCCGCCGCGCGGCTGACGGAGGCGGCCGGTCACGGCCTCCGGGTTCCTGCCGCTGTCCTGGCCTCCCGCTTGCATCAGCCCGTCGCGGGAGGCCGACACCATGACCATGAACGATCGAGCGAGGATGGCAGTCCGGCCGGGTCCTGCTAAGGA
>CAXTMS010000095.1:0-13023 GCA_964245345.1 uncultured Acetobacteraceae bacterium
CTCCCCTGCGGCTAGCGCTGCACCTGGACCGGATCCGGCAACCGTCATGCTCAAGGCCGCGGTTTGGAACAGCGTCGAGATCGCGCTGGGCAACGGCCGCCAGCTGAGGGTGGATGTGCGTGTCGACGGCACGGCGCTGCGGCGCTTGCTGGCGATCCTGGAGGCGGCAACGTGATCACGGTGCCGGCAGGCGTGCGCATCCATCTGGCGCTGGGCGCCACGGATATGCGCAAGGGGTTCGACGGGCTTGCCCTGCTGGTGCAGGAGGTGCTGCGGGCCGATCCGTTCAGCGGCCACCTGTTCATCTTCCGCGGCAAACGCGCAGGCAGGATCAAGCTTCTGGTCCATGACGGCACCGGGCTTTGCCTGTTCGCCAAGCGGCTGGACCAGGGCGCCTTCACCTGGCCGAATACGCAGCCTTCCGCGGATGGCACCGTGTCGGTGCTGCTGAGCCCCGCCCAGTTGGGGATGCTGGTCGAGGGGCTGGAGTGGCGCACGCTGGTGCCGACGCGGCGGCTGATGATCGCCGGCTGACGGCTGTTTGCGATGTACAGCCCAACCCCGCTCGGCTAGCATCCGCTGATGCGGATTGCGCTCGACACGCTGCCCACGGACACGACGCTGCTGCATCAGCTGGTGCGAGATCTAGCCGCCGGCATCCAGAGCCGCGACAGCGCCCTGAGCGAGAGCCAGCTGGAGATCGACCGGCTGGTGCTGATCATCAAGCAGTTACAGCGGGCCCGTTTCGGCCGCAGCGCCGAGCGTCTGGATCCCGAGCAGATGACGTTCGGGCTCGAGGAGCTGGAGGCCGACCTGGCACGCGCCGGGGCGAACAGGCCGCAGCCGGTCGCGGCCGCCGAGGACGCGGACACAGCGCGCGCGGCCAAGCCAGCACACCGGGCACCGCTGCCGGCGCACCTGTCGCGTGCCGAGCGGGTTGTTCCGGCGCCGCATGCAGCTGGTGATGCCTGCCCCGACTGTGGCGGCGTGCTGCACGATGCCGGCGCCACCCACAGCGAGATGCTGGACTGGGTGCCAGCCTCGATCCGGGTGCTGCGCATCACCCGGCCCAAGTGTGCCTGCCGTGCCTGCGGCACCCTGCATCAGGCGCTGGCACCAGCCCGGATCGTGCCGGGCGGCCTCGCCACCCCGGGCCTGGTCGCCCACGTGCTGATCAGCCGCTACTGCGACCACCTGCCGTTGTTCCGGCAGAGCCAGATCTTCGCCCGGCACGGGCTGGCGATCAGCCGCTCCACCCTGTCCGGCTGGGTAGGTCATGCCTGCTGGTGGCTGGAGCGGCTGCACGAGCGGCTAGTGGTGCACGTGATGGCAGGCTCACGGGTGTTTGCCGACGACACCACGTTGCCGGTGCTCGAACCCGGACGCGGCCGCACCAAGACCGGCCGGCTGTGGGCCTACACCCGGGACGACCGCTCCCACGGCGGCACGGCGCGGCCGGCGGTGGTGTTCCACTACGAGCCCGATCGCCAGGGCTGCCGCCCGGCAGCTCACCTGGCGACGTTCAGCGGCATCCTGCAGGTGGACGGCTACGCCGGCTTCGAGGCGCTGACGGCGGATGGCCGTATCGTGCTGGCTGCCTGCTGGAGCCATGCTCGTCGCAAATTCTATGAGCTGCACGAGGCGGGCTCCCCGGTGGCGACCGAGGCGCTGGAGCGCATCGCGGCACTCTACCGGATCGAGAGCCGGATCCGCGGCCAGCCGCCGGAGCGCCGGCAACGGGTGCGGACCGAGTGGAGCCGACCGCTGGTCGAGGCGATGCAGCTCTGGCTTGAGCTGCAGCTGACGCGCCTGCCGGGCCGCAGCAAGCTGGCCGAGGCAATCCGCTACGCGCTCGGTCGCTGGATCGCGCTGAGCCGGTTCCTGGACGACGGCCGCATCGACCTCGATACCAACCCGGTGGAGCGGTCGATCCGTCCGGTGGCACTCGGGCGCAAGAATGCGTTGTTCGCGGGTAGCGAGGGAGGTGCCAGGCGCTGGGCAGTCGTCGCGTCGCTAGTGGAAACCGCCAAGTTGAACGGTGTCGAGCCGTTCGCCTGGCTACAAGACGTGCTCACCCGCATGGTCGATGGGCACCGGGCGCAACAGCTCGATGTGCTGCTGCCATGGAGCGCCAGTTCAACCTTGTGAACGAGCAATCGCATACGCAGCAGGCCCTTGCGGAGGGCGATGTCCGCGACGATCAGCTGATCGGCCTGCTGATCCTCGTCCTGGCCGGCAGCAACGTCCGGGTCGAGCAGGATACGCGGATGTATCGCGTCGGCAGCCGGCGCGAGGTGTTCGCGCGGGCCATCAGCGACGGTGGCCTGATCACAGGTGACATCGACACCCTGCGCGCGTCCACGTGTAGCATCCTGGCAGAGGTGTTGTCCTGCAAGGTCGGGATGACCGGCAGCGGCA
The DNA here is from genome assembly GCA_964245345.1 of uncultured Acetobacteraceae bacterium. GTDB lineage: Bacteria > Pseudomonadota > Alphaproteobacteria > Acetobacterales > Acetobacteraceae > Lichenicola. The sequence continues at coordinate 2,419 of CAXTMS010000095.1, forward strand.
TCGTCGGCCGCATCGCCGGCGCGTCCATCGAGGCGGATGGCTACCTGCCGAACATGGCGCACGACGACTTCCTGACCAAGCTCAGCAAGGACGGCATCACCCGGGTAGGGCATCTACGTGCATCCGGCCGCCTGCTTCGGCCTGACCGACGACGAGCAGAAGGACCTAGCCAAGCGCCGCGCCGACGACCTCGCCCGCGACAGCACGCCCGCCGGCGACGGTCCAGATGAACCGGACGGCTCGGAGGACGGCGCGGGATCCGCACTCGGGGACCAGGACGAAGAGGGCGACGTCGGCGCCGTGACACTCCCACCACCCGATGAGGTGATGGAGCGGCAGGCAGCCGCCTGATCGTCCCTTCCGCTCGCCCCTTCATACCATCCAGCAGCACCCGGCCCCACCGGACGCATCCCGCGTCCGGTGCGTGGTCGTGCGCGCACGATTAGAGGACGCATCGACCATGGCCACCTTCACGCTGTCCGCCTGCCCCGCCTGGCGCAGCCGCACCCTCTCGGGACCTCGATCCACTCGTGGCCCATGCAGCGGCTGGGCACGAGCCAGCGCATCGAGGCTCACAACATCGCCGAGATCAGCGCTGCCGTTGCCGGCTTCGGCAAGCAGCTCGCGGCGGAGCATCTGGATGCCTCGTTCAGCATCGCGGTACTGATCGCCCGCGGCGGCCGCCAGCCGAACGGGTTCGACGATGCCAACCGCCGCGGCGCCCTCGGCGCCGAGGCATGGGTGCAGCTGCGGGACCGCGACGGCGACAAGCTGCCCGAGCAGGTCGACGCCGCGCCTGCCGCCGACATCGCGGCCTCAGGGCGACCGTGCGGATCGAGCTACGCAAGATCAAGTGCAGCGCCCGGCTGAGTGAGGAGACCACGAATTCCAGCGACAGCAGGCGGCGGTTGGGCAGGTCCGATCAGAACAGCAGGCCGCGCGCCGGATCCCGGACCGGCCCCTTGGCATACAGCGTGTCCTCGTGCAGCACCAGAAGTCCCGCTTCGCTGGCAGGAAGGCGGCAAAGCGGGCATCGTCCGCCTGCACGCCCGGGATGCCTCGCGCCGGCTGCGGCGGTCCGGGACGGCGCAACAGGCGGCCGATGCTGAACGCAGCGTCGGGCACCGCCACCTCGATGGCGGAGTGGCCACACGGCGATCGGTGGCCCCGACGGATCGAATGCTTGGTGACGGGGGCGTTCCCATCGGCAAACACACTTCCGTCAGTCTCATCTGATGAGATAGCTAATCATCATGCCATGGTGCTACCTCACCCGATGAAAGTCTGCCTCAACCGTCGTGGCCAAGCTCGGATCCTCGACCTGGCCATAAGATGGCTCCGGTGTACCCGGTCGGCCGTCTGCCTGATGGGGACAGCATCTTTCGTGTCCGGTTGCGGCGTGCTCGATCGCGGCTTTCTGTCCCCCGCGGGTCCGGCCGCCAGCGCGACCCGTCACGAGTTTCTGGTGGTCTGCTTCGTCATGCTCTTCGTGATCGCCCCGGTGCTGCTGCTGGTGCCTGCGATCGCCTGGCACTACCGGCTGTCGAACACCAAGAGTGCCTATCGGCCACAATGGGGTTTCAGCTGGTCCCTCGAGGGCCTGATCTGGATCCCACCCAGCATAATCGTCGTGATCCTCGCCGTGTTCCTGTGGCGCGACACGCACCGGCTGGACCCGTATCGGCCGCTGCATGGCGACGTGTTGGAGGTGCGGGCGATCGCGACCGACTGGAAGTGGATCTTCATCTATCCCTCGCAGCGGATAGCGACCGTGAACCGCCTGGTGATCCCGGCCGGGCGCCCGGTGCATCTTGAGCTGACCAGTGCCACGGTGATGCAGTCGATCCTGATGCCGCGCCTTGCCGGGCAGATCATGGCGATGGCCGGGATGCGGACGCAGCTCGCCCTGCAGGCCGACGCCCCGGGCAGTTTCCTCGGCGAGAATGTGCAGTTCAACGGCATGGGGTTCCAGAACGAGAAGTTCGCCGTGGACGCCAAAGACAAGGGCGGCTTCGCCGATTGGGTGACCGAGGTGCGCGCGCAGCCGAGCCGGCTGGACGAGGCCGAGTACGAGCGCCTCTCGCGCCGCAGCACGCTGCCGCACCCGCTCGCCTTCGGCGCGGTGGAGCCCGATCTGTTCGAGCGCGTCGTGACGATGCAGCAGAAGAGCGGCCATGCGCTGGAACTTCAAAAATTGCCGCCTCGCTCCTTGCCGATGGGAGTGGACAAGGACGTGCCGCATGACAAAGGCGAGACGCCATGACCGGATCGACCTTCGTCTCCTTCCTGTTTGGCAACCTGAGCTGGGGAGCGCTGCCGTTCGTGCGGGCTTGGCGCGATCCAAACGTCAGCGAGATCATCGGCGCCGGGGCAGGGGCGATCGTGGTGCTGGGCGCGGTGGCGGCCGTGGCGCTGATCACCTGGCTTCGGGCTTGGAAGTATCTGTGGACGCAGTGGTTCACCAGCCTCGACCACAAGAAGATCGGCATCATGTACATCGTCATCGCGTTGGTCATGCTGACGCGCGCCCTGATCGAGGCGGTGCTGATACGAAGTCAACAGGCAGCGGCGGTGAACGCTCCCGGTTTCGTCGAGCCCGGGCACTTCGCACAGCTCTTCACGACCCACGGTTCCATCATGATCTTCTTCATGGCGATGCCGTTCCTGATCGGGGTGATCAACTACATCGTGCCGCTGCAGATCGGCGCGCGGGAGATGGCGTTTCCCTACATGAACTCTGCGGGCCTCTGGCTCACGGCGGGCGGGTCGGGGCTGATGATGGCGTCGCTGGCCGTGGGCGAGTTTTCCACCGGCGGCTGGAGCGGCTATCCGCCCTACACCGAGCTGAACTTCAGCGGCGGGCCGGGGCCGGACTACTGGATCTGGGCGGTCACGCTCTCCTCCATTGGCTCCACCACGGTGGGTATCAACGTCGTCTGCACGATCTACAAGTTACGCTGCCCCGGCATGACCTTCATGCGACTGCCGTTGTTCTGCTGGACCGCGCTGTGCACCGCGGTCCTGATGATCTTCGCCATGCCGCCGCTCACCGTGGCGACCCTGCTGCTCGCCGCCGACCGATATCTGGGCATGCACTTCTTCACCGACGATCTCGGTGGAAACATGATGAACTACGTCAACCTGTTCTGGCTGTTCGGCCATCCGGAGGTCTACATCGTGGTCCTGCCGTCCTTCGGGGTGTATTCCGAGGTGATCTCCGCCTTCTCGTCGAAGGAACTCTACGGCTACAAGTCGCTCGTGATCGCCACCATGGCGATCGCGTTCCTGTCCTTCACCGTCTGGCTGCACCATTTCTTCACCATGGGACAGAGCGCCGACGTCAACGCGGCGTTCGGCATCGCCACCATGACCATCGGCATCCCGACGGGCGTGAAGATCTACGACTGGATCTTCACCATGTTCCGCGGCGAGGTGCGCTTCACCCCGTCGATGGTCCTGTCGCTCGCCTTCATGGTGACCTTCGTGCTCGGCGGCTTCACCGGCATCATCCTAGCCACGCCGCCGCTCGACTACATGGTCCACAACACGTTGTTCCTAGTGGCGCATTTCCACAACATGCTCATCCCCGGCACGCTTTACGGCCTGCTGGCCGCCTACATGTACTGGTTCCCGAAGGCGTTCGGCTTCCGGCTGAACGAGCGCTGGGGCTGGATCAGCGCCGGCTGCTGGATCGCCGGCTTCTACCTCGCCTTCTTCCCGCTCTACGTGCTGGGCGCCGCCGGCATGGCGCGGCGGACGCAGGAGGTGTTCGACCCGGCCTTCCGGCCTTGGCTCTATGTGGCCCTGTTCGGTGCCTTCGTGCTCTTCACCGCGCTGATCACGCTGTTCCTGCAGCTCTACGTCTCCATCCGCCAGCGCCACGAGAACGGGGTGCCGGTGGGCGACCCGTGGGACGCGCGCGGGCTGGAATGGTCGGTCGCCGCCCCGCCGCCGGAATGGAACTTCGCGACGATCCCGCATGTGAGCAACCGCGATGCCTTCTACTGGCGCAAGCGCAACCACGGCGCCTACAAGCCTGCAGACCATTACAGCGACATCGTCATGCCCAAGGAGAGCGCCTGCGGCGTGATCATCGGCGTGGGCGCCGCGGCCTGCTGCTTCGGCCTGGTCTGGCGGATCTGGTGGATGGTCGGGCTGTTCGGCTTCGTCATCGTGGCCACCATCATCATCCGGTCCTTCATGCGGGACGTGAGCCGCACGATCCCGGCCGCCGAGGTGGAGGAGGTCGATCGGCGCTGGCTCGCCATGGCGCAGGCGGCGAGGCCGGTGCCGCGTCAGCTCGAGATGTCGAACCGCAACAGGGGGCTGGCTAAATGGATGGCATAGGCCCGGAGTTCCGCCATGCCGGATTGAACCTGGCGGACGACCCGCGCGGGATCCGGCACCAGGTCGAGAGCGACGTCTTCGGCTTCTGGGTCTTCCTGATGAGCGACGCGGTGGTGTTCGCCGTGTTGTTTGCGCTCTACGGCACCATGATCGCCGCCCAGGCAGGCGGGCCCGGGCCAGCGGACGAGTTCAAGATGAAGTCCGCCTTCATCGAGACGCTGATCCTGCTCACCTCCTCGTTCACCTTCGGCATGGCCTCCCTAGCCCTGAAGCGGAACCGCCGGACGCGGGAATTGGTGCTGTGGCTGTCGGTGACGGTCGGGCTCGGACTCGCCTTCCTCGGCATGGAGACGCACGACTTCGTCACCATGGTGTCGCACGGCGCCACCGCCGGTCGCAGCGCCTTCCTGTCGGGTTTCTTCGTGCTGGTGGGGACGCATGGGCTGCACGTCACCGTGGGTTTGCTCTGGCTCCTGGTGATGCTCGTGCAGGTCGTGACCATCGGCTGCGACGAGAAGGTGAAGATCAACCTGATCCGCCTGTCCCTGTTCTGGCACTTCCTCGACATCATCTGGATCGTGATCTTCTCGGTGGTCTATCTCCAGGGCTTGATCGCACCGGCGGGCAGCGCATGACCTCGTCGCGTCTCGAGCGGGCGGATACGCTCACCTACGTCATCGGCTACGGCCTGGCGCTGCTGCTGACGTTTGTGGCCTTCGGGCTGGTCTGGCTTCGCCTGCTGACGGGCCGGACGGCCTTCTATGTCGTGCTTGGCCTCGGCCTCGTGCAGATGATGGTGCACTTCCGCTGCTTCCTGCACATCGACCTGCGGCGCAACGCCCGGCCTGACCTGCAGCTGCTGTTGTTCTCCTCGCTGATCGTGGCCCTCATGGTGGGCGGCACCCTGGTGGTCCTGTTCAATCTTCGCCACCGGATGATGTGATCTTGAGCAAGGACAACATGTCGAAGCCAATCGAGCACTATGCCCTGATCGGCGATGGCCGCACGGTGGCGCTTGTCGCGCAGGATGGCAGCATCGACTGGCTGTGCTGGCCGCGTTTCGACAGCGACGCCTGCCTGTCCGCCCTGCTCGGAGCAGAGGAGGCCGGGAGTTGGGGTATCGCGCCCGTGGCGCCGGCCACGGCGACCAGGCGCTATGAAGGCGACGACCTGGTGCTGCGGACCGAGTTCACCACGGCGGGCGGGCGCCTGATCCTTACCGACTTCATGCCGATCCTCGGGGATGGCGGCTCTGCCGTGGTCCGCCGCCTCGAGGTTGCCGAGGGCGAGGTGGAGGTGGAGCTTCGGCTGTCGCTTCGTTTTGGCTTCGGCGCCATTCCGCCCTGGTATGAGCCTGTGGCGGATGGCCTTTGCGGCGAGGTCGGGCCCGACCTCGTGGTGCTGCGCGGCCCCAGCCTGGCACGGGACGGTGACGTGATCCGCGCCCGCCTGATCCTCCATGCGGGCGAGCAGGTCGACTACGTGCTGCAGCACGCCAGCTCCGGCAACGGAGCGCCGGAACCGATCGACCCATCAAGGGCCCTGGTCGACACCATGGCCTGGTGGCGGGACTGGATCGCCCGGTTCGACAAGGCGACGGACTGGCCCGCCGCGGTGAAGCGGTCCCTGCTCACGCTTAGGGCGCTGACCTACCGGCCGACCGGCGGCATCGTCGCGGCCCCGACGCTCGGCCTGCCGGAGAAGCCGGGCGGGTCGATGAACTGGGACTATCGCTACTGCTGGCTGCGCGACTCCACCTTCATGCTCACCGCCCTGTTGAACGCCGGCTTCCACTCGGAGGCCGAGGCCTGGCTGCGGTGGCTGCTCCGGGCCATTGCCGGAGCACCGGACAAGATCCGGATCATGTACCGTGTCGACGGCGGACGCTCGATCAGTGAGAGCGAGATCGAGGACCTGCCCGGCTGGAACGGTGCCAGTCCCGTGCGGACCGGCAACGCCGCCGCAGGGCAGCGCCAGCTCGACGTCTATGGGGAGGTGTTGGACAGCGCCTCCCTGTGCGACCGCGCCGGTATAGCGCGCACCGCCCAGGGAGCCGCGATCGAGGCCCGGCTGGTCACCCGCCTCGAGGGCATCTGGCAGGAACCGGACCAGGGCATGTGGGAGTCCCGCGCCGCGCCGCAACACTACGTTTATTCCAAGGCAATGGCCTGGGTTGCCGTGGATCGCATCCTGCGCCTCGACGACCGCCACGGCAGCTGCACGGCGGCGCGACGCGCAGAACTGGAACGGCTGCGGGATGTCATCCACGCTGACGTCTGCGCGAAGGGTTACGACTCCGGCCGCAACAGCTTCATGCAGTCGTATGGGTCCCGCCACCTCGACGCCAGCACGCTGCTGCTGCCCCTGGTCGGCTTTCTGCCCATCGACGACGAGCGCATCACCAACACGATCGCCGCAATCGAGCATGGGCTGATGGAGAAGGGCTTCGTGCGGCGGCAGGAAGCTCCGTGGTTCGGCAGGGAGGAAGGGGCGTTCCTCGCCTGCTCCTGCTGGCTGGCCGACTGCATGGTCATGCAGGGCCGCCGCGATGAGGCCCGTATTCTGTTCGAGCGCGTGCTGGGGGTGTCGAACGACGTCGGCCTGCTGTCGGAGGAGTATCACGTGCCCTCGCGCCGCTTGGTGGGCAATTTCCCGCAGGCCCTCACGCACATCGCCGTAATCAACACCGGCCTTGGCCTGTGCGGCCCGCTGCTGCAGCGGGCTGCCGGTTGAGTGCCCTGACAGACGACGAAGGAAACGCCATGCCTAGAACTGCTGTGATTACGGGTGCCGGTGCCGGCGTCGGACGTGCCGTCGCCGAGGAGTTCGGTCGTCATGGCTGGAACCTTGCCCTGCTCAGCCGCGATGCCGCCCGGCTTGAACTGGCCGCCGCGAAGCTCACCGGGAGCTACGGCATACGCGCAATCGGGATACCCACGGACGTCGCGGACGCGGACGCGGTAGAGGCGGCCGCGGAACGCACCGAGACCGAGCTCGGCCCGATCGACGTATGGGTCAACGTGGCGATGGCCACCGTGTTCGCGCCCGTGTCCAAGCTCACCGCGCCCGAGATCAAGCGCGGCACCGATGTCACCTACCTCGGTCAGGTGCACGGCATGATGGCGGCGCTGGCCCGCATGCGGACGCGCAACCACGGCACCATTGTCAACGTCGGCTCCGCGCTGGCTTACCGGTCCGTCCCGCTCCAGGCGATCTACTGCGGCGCCAAGGCCGCCATTCGCGGCTTCACCGACAGCCTCCGCTCCGAGATCATCCATGACAAGCTAGACGTCCACATCACCATGGTCGACCTGCCGGCGGTGAACACGCCGCAGTTCGACTGGGCGATGAACAAGATGGGCAAGAAGGCCCAGCCGGTGCCGCCGATCTACCAGCCGGAGGTGCCGGCGCGCGCGATCTACTTCGCCGCCACCCACCGCCGCCGGGACATATGGGTCGGCTTCCCCACCGTCGCGGCCATCCTGGCGAACCGCATCGCCCCTAGCCTGATCGATCGCTACCTGGCCAAGTCCGGCTACAGCGGCCAGCTCACCGACCAGGACCTGCCCGCCGATGCGCCCGCCAACCTCGACCACGCGGTGCCTGGCCCGTACGGCGCGCATGGCCGCTTCGACAAGCGCCACCCGCGCACCGGCAGCTGGGAGATGTTCACGGACCGGCACAAGATGGCGTTCCTGGCCGGCGCCGCCGTGCTCGGCGTGCTCGGAGTGCATGAGCTCGCCAGGAAGCTCGACATCTGACCGGAGCCCGCGATGACTCTTCTTTCCCTCGTGTCCCGGCTCTGCCTCGTCTGCCTGTTCCCGCTGAGCGCGCTCGACAAGGTCAGGCACCGGCAGCAGGCCCTCGACCAGGCCAGGTCCGGCCCGCTGCCGGACGCGCCGCTGCTGATCGACGCCGGCATCGTGATCGAGACGGTGGCGCCGCTCTGCATCGTCACCGGCCGGTTCGACCGTCCGGCGGCGTTCTTGCTGGCCGGGTTCTGCGCGGTCACGGCACTCGGCTACCACCGGTTCTGGACCTATGACGACCTCCGCGCGCCCGGAAAGAGCAAGGGGCGCGAGGAGATGTGGGAGTTCCTGAAGAACTTCGGCCTGATCGGTGGCCTGCTCACCGTCGCCTTCCCCAAGCAGACCCGTGGCTGATCGGAACCGGCATGCCTGACGACCATTACGACATCATCGTCATCGGCAGCGGACCCGGCGGCGGCTCGCTCGCCCAGCGTCTGGCGCCCACCGGCAAGCGCATCCTGATGCTTGAGCGGGGCGACTACCTGCCGCGCTCGCGGGCGAACTGGGACTCGAAGACCGTGTTCGTCGATGGCCGCTACCAGGTGGACGAAACCTGGTACGGCAAGGATGGCCAGAGCTTCAAGCCGGGCCTGCACTACTGGGTCGGCGGCAACTCCAAGGTCTACGGCTCCGCCCTGTTCCGCCTGCGCGAGGCGGATTTCGGCGAGATCCGCCACAAGGACGGCATCTCCCCGGCATGGCCGCTCGGCTACGACGTCTTCGAGCCGTTCTACACGGAGGCGGAGACGCTGTTCCACGTCCACGGCCAGCGCGGCGAGGATCCCAACGAGCCCTGGTCCTCCGCCCCCTACGCCTTTCCGGCCGTCAAGCACGAGCCCCGCATCGAGCAGCTCAGCGACATCCTCCGGGGCGAGGGGCTGCACCCCTTCCACCTGCCGCTCGGCATCAAGCTGGACCAGAACCCGGACGGCTCCGCCACCACCTATAGCCCCTGCATCCGCTGTGACGCGTTCGACGGCTTCCCGTGCGCGATCAACGCCAAGGCCGACGCGCAGGTCATCTGCGTCGATCCGACGAAGCAAGCGCACCCCAACTTCACCCTGCTCACCGGCGCCTACGTGACCCGGCTGGAAACCGACCCGTCGGGCCAGACCGTCAAGCGCGTCGTCGTGCTGCGCGACGGCAAGGTCGAGCACTACTCGGCCGACATCGTGGTCGCGGCCTGCGGGGCGCTGTCCACGGCCCTGCTGATGCTGCGCTCGGCCAATGACAAGCATCCGAACGGTCTGGCCAACGGGTCCGATCAGGTCGGCCGCAACTACGTGCGGCACAACATGTCGGTCGTAATGGCGCTGCTCAAGGAGCCGAACCACACCGTGTTCCAGAAGACGCTCGCGATCAGCGACTACTATCTCGACACGCCGGACTGGGAGTTTCCGCTCGGCCTCATCCAGATGTGCGCGACGTCGCACGGCGAGCAGATCCGCGGCGAGGCGCCCCTGCCGGCGCTGATGAACCTCGTCCCCGGCTGGACTTTCGACAAGATGGCCGAGCATTCGATCGATTTCTGGCTCCAGAGCGAGGACCTGCCGCATCCGGAAAGCCGCGTGTCCTACCGGGACGGCAAGGTCGTGCTCAACGTCGAGCAGACCAACATGGAGGCCGCCACCCGGCTGAAGAGCAAGCTCGAGGACCTGCTGACGCCGATGAACGCCTGGCCGAAGCTGATCGACCGCGACCTCTACCTTGGCAAGGGCATCCCGCTCAGCGGCACCGCCCACCAGGCCGGCACCCTGCGCTTCGGCACCGACCCGGCCACCTCCGTGCTCGACCTCGACTGCAAGGCGCACGAGCTGGACAACCTCTACGTCACGGATGCGAGCTTCTTCCCCTCCATCGGCGCCGTGAACCCGACGCTCACCATCATCGCCAACGCCCTGAGGGTCGCCGACGTCATCGGACGACGGCTCGGCTGACGACGAGCCCACGCCGTTAGGCCGCCTGGGAGCCCGTCCAAGAATACGCCGTGCCTACAATCCGATGCGCCCGTCACACTTGGCCGGTGCTCGCGGCCAGGAGGCGGCTCCGCTCCAGTTCCGGGCGGACGCGCCGGGTGTGCATCGTCGCGGAAGCGCCGACCCACTCTCACTTATTACACCCCATACTGGGGGTCCGGTAGCAGCGGAGCCAAAAGTTCGATCGGATTAGATCAGGGGCATCGTGAAGGTTTTCCCGAGGCGTGTGCCAAGCCAGCTGGGTTAGTTCCGTGTGTATACCCAGCGCGACCTCTCCAGGCGTTTCCGCAGCAACACCGTCGCCATGCAGCAGTGCCTCGACCGAAGCCAGCCCGCGTGCCACGGCCAGGTCGTGGTAGATCAGCAGCACCCGGTCGCCCTGAAACCGCCGGCAGATCCAGGCTGCGAGTTCGTGGCGCTCTGCGTCCAGCAGGATCGCTACGTAGTTCGTGTGCAGGTGCCAGACGCTTCCC
>CAXTMS010000096.1:0-12974 GCA_964245345.1 uncultured Acetobacteraceae bacterium
CGATGTTCGGCTCGATGGTGCAGAACGGGTAGTTCGCCGCCTGCGCCGCCGCGGTGGCGGTCAGCGCGTTGAACAGGGTCGACTTGCCGACGTTGGGCAGGCCGACGATGCCGCAGTTGAACCCCATCGATCTCAACCCCCAACCAGCAGCGCCACGCGCGTCATGAACGGTTCCGGCTGCGCCGCCGCCAGCAACGGGGCCGCGTCCGCCACCGCATCGAGCAGACCCGCGAGCCAATCCTGGTCCGCCTTGGCGAAGTCGCCCAGCACGTGCCCGTTGACCCGCTCCTTCGAGCCGGGATGGCCGATGCCGAGCCGCACCCGCCAATAGTCCGGCGTGCCCAGCATGCGGTCCATCGAGCGCAACCCGTTATGCCCGGCCGCACCGCCGCCCTTCTTCACCCGCACCCGGCCGGGCGCCAAGTCGAGCTCGTCGTGCAGCGCGGTGATGTCGGCGGCCGCGACCTTGTAGAACGCGGCAGCCGCCTGCACGCTGTCGCCGGACGCGTTCATGTAGGTCAGCGGCTTCAGCGCCAGGATCTTCCGCCCGGCCAGCTCGCCTTCCGCGACCTCGCCCTTGAAGCGCTTCCGCCACGGCGTGAAGCCGTGACGGTGCGCGATGGCGTCGATGGCCATGAAGCCGATGTTGTGCCGCTGCTTCCTCATCCCGGGCTCGGGGTTGCCGAGCCCGGCCCAGAGCAGCACGGTGTCGTCGGCCTGCTCGGCGCCAGCCTACTTCTTGGCGGCAGGCTTCGCCGCCGGCTTGCCCGGCGCCTTGGTGCCCTTGGCGGGTGCCGCCGCGGGAGCGGCCGCCGCCGTCGGCTCCGGCTCGGCGATCACCGTGGGGGCGGCCACCGTCGCGATCACGAAGTCGCGGTCGGCGATCACCGGGGTCACGTTCTCCGTGCCGGGGATGTCGGACCAGCGCACGTTGTCGTTGATGTCGAGCGCGGTGAGATCCACCGTGAAGCTGGTCGGGATGTGGTCGGGATCCACCGACACCTCGATGGTGTGGCGCACCACGTTCAGCACGCCGCCGCGCTTGATGCCGACGGAGGTATCGTCGCCGGTGAACACCACCTGCACCGCCACCTTGATCTGCTCGCCCGGCGCCAGGCGCTGGAAGTCGACGTGGATCGGCCGGTCGGTCACCGGATGCAGCTGCACCTCGCGCATCAGCGCCCGGATCGGCGCCCCGTCCGCCGTGATCTCGTACAGCCGCGAGCGCCAGCCGGTCTTGACCAGCTCGCGCAGCACCACCCGGGGATCCAGCGCAATCAGGCTGGCATCCTGCTTGGCGCCATAGATCACCGCCGGCACCAGTCCGTCCCGCCTCGTTGCGCGCGCTGCCCCCTTACCAGCCTTCGCGCGCACCGACGCCTCGATCGTCGTGAAATTGGTCACTCAACCTGCTCCTGAACAACAAGCGCGCCGGCCTCCAGGGGTGCCGACGTGCGCGTGGTTTTCTAGGCGGGAGTGCCGGGAACCGCAACAACCGAGATGCCGGGCAGGCAGACCGGTCCTGACAGTTGCGTGTGGGCACCAGCCGTCCGCCGGAGGAGGGCGTTGCCGGCGGACAACCCCCTGCTCAAGGACATGCCCGTTGGACCACGCGATCGCCGTTCTGAACACCCACCCGCATCCGCCGGCAAGCCTGGAGGCGATCCTGGCCTGCATCCGCAGCTGCGCCGATTGCGCCGCCGCCTGTACCGCCTGCGCCGATGCCTGCCTGGCCGAGGACATGGTTGCCGAGCTGCGGTCCTGCATCCGCCTGGACCTCAACTGCGCCACCATCGCCGCGGCGACCGGAACGGTGCTGTCGCGCGCCGGCGGGTTGAGCGAGCCGGTGGTGCGGGCCCAGCTCGCAGCCTGCGTCGCCGCCTGCCGCGAGTGCGGCGACGTCTGCGCCGGCCACGCCGGCATGCACGCGCATTGCGCCGCCTGCGCCGAAGCCTGCCGGGCCTGCCAGGAAGCCTGTTCCGACCTGCTGAAGGCCATGCACTGACGCCGCAACCTGCCCGGGTCCCGGCCAACTACCCCCAGCAGCGCAGCTTGCTGGTCTGGCCGATGCCGGGATTGAGGCAGTTGCACGGGTCCAGCGACCGGTAGTGCGCGGCGAGCCCGGCTGGCGCGTGGTAAAGGTGCCCGACATTGTGCTCGGCCGGCGCCCGCGCGCCACGCGCCTGCAGCAGCGCCAGCAGCCGCGCCTCCAGCGCCACCGGATCGCTGCCCCGACGCACCACGTAGTCCTGGTGCAGCACGTGGCACAGGAAATGGCCGTAGTACAGCCGGTGCGAGATGTCGTCCTCGAACTCCGGCGGCAACCGCTCGAACCAGTCCTGGGCGTTGCGCGGCAGCGCCACGTCCAGCGCCACGATGTCCTGCACCGTTCGACCATGCAGCGCACGGTAGCGCACGGCCGCCCCCGCCGCGGCGAAGCGGTGCAGGAACGCCTTGGACGCTTCCGCGGCCGAGCAGCGGAACAGGTCGCCCCGGTCACCCCGCAGCACGTCGCGGAGCAGCGCCTCCGTCTCGTCGGCCAGCGCGCCGCCGACCTTGAGCATCAGGTGGTGGGCATGCAGGTCGCGGAAGCGGCGCAGGCGCGGCGGCAGGTGGTCGGGAAACAGCTGCCCGATCCCCTGCAGCAGCCGGTCGCTGAGGTTGCGCGGCAGCAGCGGGATGCGTCGCGACAACCGGTCGAGCCAGGCCTTGAGCGCGAACAGGGCAGGCAGCCGCGCGGTGCCGAGCCGCTCGATCGCGATCACCGTGTCCTTGCCGTAGCGGTCGGCGATGTCGAACATGTCGCGGTGCATGTACTCGCAGGCGATCGGCAGCGCCGACAGCTCGAGCAGGATGCGCCTGCGGAGGGCCTGCAGCACGTCCGGATCGTTCGTGCCGACATAGAACACCGTCGGGTCCGCCTCGGCGGCAAAGGTGTCCAGCCGCACCGCGAACAGCACCAGCCGGCCGGCGCTTCCCGAGGCCTCGTGAAGCCGCGACGGGTCGGCGTTGTAGCGGGCCGGCACCGCCGACTCCACGTCACGCACGTGCGACGCGTAGCCGTCGTCGTGGCCTCGCCCGGCGGCCCAGTCGACGTCGTCCTCGCCGAACGCGTCCGCGTCCAGCCGTCGCAAGACCTGTTCCGGATCGGTGCCGAGCCGGATGCCGAGATGGTCCACCAGCACGAGCCGCCCGTCCGCCTCGACCCGGCCGAACAGCGCCATCTCGGTATAGACCGGACCGCGCTGCACCAGCGCGCCGCCGGAATTGTTGGCCACCCCGCCCATCACCGACGCGCCGATGCAGGACGAGCCGATCACCGAATGCGGCTCGCGGCCGAGCGGCTTCAGCATCCGCTCCAGCCGGTCCAGCGTCGCGCCGGGATGACACAGCGCCTGCCTGCCGCCGCCCAGCAGCCGGATCCGGTTCATGCGCAGCGTGCTGACGATCACCACCTCGCGGTCGTAGCCGCCGGCATCCGGGGTGGAGCCGCCGGTGAGGCCGGTGTTGGCCGCCTGCATCAGCACGATCCGGCCGGCCTCCACGCAGGCCTGCACCACCCGCCACTGCTCCAGCAGGCAGCCGGGCCGCACCACCGCCAGCGCGTCGCCGCCGCCGCACCGGTAGCCGTTGCGGTAGCGGCGGGTGCGCGCCTCGCCGGTCAGGACGTGGCGTCGGCCGACGATGGCAGCCAGCGTCCGGACCAGCGTGGCGCCGTCCGGCCGTCCATCCAGGAGGACGCCGTCCGGCATCAGCCGGCCTTGCCGACCTCGACCAGCGTCCACGGGCGTCCGGGAGCGTCGCCCGGCGTCAGCCAGAGCGGGGCCGCGTTGGGCAGGCGCACGTTGGCAGGCAAGCCCATCGCGTGGCGCAGCGCCCGGAACATGGCGCCATGACACACCACCAGCGCCGTGCCGTCCACCGCGGTCGCGCGGTCGACCGCGGCAGTCGCGCGCCCCACCAGCTCGTCGAACGGCTCCGCCCCTTCGGGGGTGTACTCGCCGGCGATCCAGCTGTCGTACCAGTCCCCCATCGGCTGGCCTTCCTGCACCCCGAAGCACACCTCCTGCAGCTCGGGATCGATCGACAACGGCAGCGTCACGCCGTCGCGCGCCGCCAGCGCCTCCACCACCAGCTCGGCGGTGCGATACGCCCGCATCAGCGGCGAGGACACCACCCGGACGATCGGCGCATGGTCGTGCCAATGCTCGGCCATGATCGACGCGGCCCGTCTCGCCTGCGCGATCCCGGTCTCGTTCAGCACGATGTCGGACCGGCCCTGGCTCAGCCCGCGGGCGTTCCAGTCGGTTTCCCCGTGACGGAGGTACCAGAACGGGCGGGACGCCAGCATCGCCGTCATGCGAACCTCAATCGAACAGGGAGCTGACCGAGCTCTCGTCCGACACCGCGCGCATGGCGTTGGCGAGCAGCTGGGCGATGGAGATCTGGCGCATGTTCGGCGCGAGACGCACCGCCTCGGTGGCGAGGATGCTGTCGGTGGTGGTCATCATCTCGATCGGCGAGGACGCCACCCGCGACACCGCGCCGCCGGTCAGCACGCCGTGGGTGACATAGGCGCCGACCGAGGTCGCGCCGCGCCCGATCAGCGCGTCGGCCGCGTTGCAGAAGGTGCCGCCGCTGTCGATGATGTCGTCGATCAGCAGGCAGTAGCGCCCGCCGACGTCGCCGATCACGTTCATCACCTCCGACACCCCGGCCCGCTCGCGCCGCTTGTCGATGATGGCCAGGTCCACGTTCAGCCGCTTGGCCAGCTGGCGCGCGCGCACCACGCCGCCGACGTCCGGGGACACGATGATCAGGTCGCGCTCGTGATAGCGCTCCTTGATGTCGCGGGCGAACAAGGGGGCAGCGAACAGGTTGTCCACCGGGATGTCGAAGAAGCCCTGGATCTGCCCGGCATGCAGGTCAAGCGTCAGCACCCGGTGCGCGCCCGCCTCCACGATCAGGTTGGCCACCAGCTTGGCGCTGATCGGCGTGCGCGGCCCCGACTTCCGGTCCTGCCGGGCGTAGCCGAAATACGGCATGACCGCCGTGATCCGCCGCGCCGAGCCGCGGCGCAGCGTGTCGATCATGATCAGCAGTTCCATCAGGTTGTCGTTGGTCGGGTAGCAGGTGCTCTGCACCACGAACACGTCCTCGCCGCGGACGTTCTCCTGGATCTCGACGAAGATCTCCATGTCGGCGAAGCGCCGCACCACCGCCCTGCACAAGGGGAGGTTGAGCGCGGTCGCGACCGCCTCGGCCAGCGGCCGGTTGCTGTTGCAGGCGACGATCTTCATGACACCAGGCTCCGACGCCACCTTGGACGCCCCGCGGCCGCAAGGGCCGGGAAGATCGGGACGGCCGCCTTCTAGCAATGCCCCCAGGCCCTGTCACGCGAACGAGAGGCGGCGGCAGCCGATTGGCGGCCGGCCGTGTCGTTCAGGAAGCGGGCGGCGGCTGCACGTGGGGCTTGCCCTCGTTGTTGCTGATCACCTCGTGGATCCCGCCGGACGCTTCCTGCGCCGCCGCCACCGCGACGTCGCCCCAGAACCCGTCCAGCGAATGCGCAGGCACGTCGTGCAGCTGGGTGGCGCGTCCGGCCTCGTGGCCGCGTGCGTTGACCACCGTCCAGGTGATCTCGACATGCTGCATGCCCCTCGCCTTCGGGTCCGGCGCCGAAACCGCCACATGGCCGGACACGGTGTAGTCGGCGTGCCTGGCATCGGTTTGCAGCGTGTCGTGCGCGTCCGGCAGAAGCACCGCCATCTGCCGCGCCAGCTCGACGTTGCCGTTGCCCGGCGCACCGGTGACGCCCGCGAACCAGATGCGCGTGACCCGGTTCAGCAGGCTGTTCGGGTCGGCCTCGGCCTCCCTGACCTGGATGCCGCTGAGCATGGCGTTGACCTGCGTCGCGGCCAGAGCGGCGTTGGCGTGCAGCAGCTCCGGATCGGCGCCGGTCCAGGAGCCGGCCGGCACCGGAATGCCGTCCTCGGACGCCTGCACGCGGTTGTTCGGGCCGACGATGCGATAGGTCGGCAGCACTTGGTCACCCTGCAGGCGGGCCGTCACCTCCAGGTGCCAGTCGCCACGACGCACCGGCTGCGCCACGGCGGGCACCTCCTTCTGCAGCAGCGACACGGTCAGCGCCTCGCTCCAGATCCGGGCCTCGCGGTCGGCCAGCAGCGCGCCGCGCGGCACCGGAACGTCGAGCCGGCTCGGCGGCGGAACCGCCAGGCGCATCGCGTCCGCGCCCGGGTTCTCGGCAAACGGCTGGGGAAGGTCTCCGCAACCGGACAATGGCGGCAGCAGGGTCAGGACGAGGAGGACGCGGCGCATCAGGACGCGACCACCGAGATCTGGTGCCCGATCGGGCCGCCGCCGGACAGCGTGCGACGCCGGTGGCTGAAGAACCGCGACTCGTCGGTGCGGGTGTCGCAGCCGAGCGCCTCGACCCGCTCGATGCCGCAGGCGCGGAGCCGCGCCAGGCAGTATCCGGACAGGTCGAACTGCAGCCGGTCGCCTCGGCCGGACCCGAAGAAGCCGTTTGGGTCGGGAACGGTCCCAGCCGAAACCACCGCGTCCCGCAGTTCGGGCCCGACCTCGTAGCTGTCCTGGGCGATGCACGGGCCGACCGCCACGGTGATCTCCCCTGCACCCAGCCGGCGCATCGCCGCGACCGTGGCCTCCAGGATGCCGCCGGCGGCGCCGCGCCAGCCGGCATGGGCGGCGCCGACCACGCCGCGCGCGCGGTCGGCGAACAGCACCGGAGCACAGTCGGCGGTGATGATCCCGAGCGCCAGGCCGGGCCGGTCGGACACCATCGCGTCGGCGCGCGGACCCTCGCCCGGCCGCCACGGCTCGGCCACGGTCGCGACGGCGTCGCCGTGCACCTGGGTGATGCCGAGCAGCCGATCGGGGGCGACGCCCATGGCGCGGGCGACGCGGCGACGGTTCTCGCGCAGCGCGTCCGGTGCGTCGCCGGTGCCGACGCTGCAGTTGAGGCTGGCATAGGGTCCTTCCGACACGCCGCCGATCCGGGTGAAGAAGCCGTGCCGGACCGGCGACAGGGTTGCCGCCTGGAGGAACACGGGTTCCGGCCCGGGATCGGTGTCGGCGGTGTCGCTCACGATGCCTCCTGCGTTGCGAAACCGGGCAAGCTGCCCATCGTCGGGTGGCACATCCCCAGCACCTTGAACAAGCGCCCCATGCGCTCCGGTGCCGCCAGCCGGTGCGCCGCGTCCACCAGCGCCCGCGCCTGCTCCGGCGGCCGGTTCCGCGCCAGCCGCTCGGTGCGCGCGAACAGGCCGAGGCCGCCCAGGAACGCGCCCTGCCCGTCGGGCCCGTGCACCGCCACCCCGGCGTCCCGGGCCAGGTACGCCAGCAGGGGGAAGTCGACATGGGCGGTGAGGTCGGCCTCGCCCGGATGCTGCAGCGGCGGCGACGGCCGGCCCTGGCGCAGCGCCTGGAGCGTGTCGCCGGTGCCTGGACGGTCGGGACCGTAGTCCAGGAACAAGGCGGCACCGGGCCGGCGCGACAGCCGCCAGGCCAGGTGCCGCACGATCTCCATCGCCGGCTCGCACACCTCCAGCACGTCGCCCTGCGCCACCGACCGGCCAGGCAGCGCGACCGGCTGCGCCGAGGTGTCACGCAGCACGAAACGGCCTGCCTCGACCCAGCGCTCCATCCAGCCGCCGGCGGTGCGCACCAGCTGCCGGATCGGCAGGGCGTCGAGGAACTCGTTGCCGAGCAGGATGAAGGGCAAGTCCGGCAGGTCGTGGAGGCGGTCGTGCCAGGTGGGTGCTGCGCCGGTACCGGACAGCGCCCCAGCCTGGGACGCCCGCAGGCGCGGCGAGGTTTCCACGAGGTGCAGCCGGATCGCCCGGCCGAACGCGGGCGCCACGCGGAACACCAGCCGCAGCGCGTCAACCATCAGCGTGCCGCGTCCGGGACCGGCCTCGACCAGCAGCACCGGGTCCGGAGCCCCCATCGCCTGCCACGTTTCCGCCGCCCAGGCGCCCAGGATCTCGCCAAACGCCTGGGAAATCTCCGGCGCGGTGGTGAAGTCGGCGAACGGGTCGCAGGCGGCGTAGTAGGCGGCGTTGGCGCGGGCCATGAAGCGATCGAGCCGCTCGGAGTCGCCTGCCGTCCCGGTCAAGCGGGATCCTGCACCGCGAGCGGCAGCAGCACCGGCGCGCGTCGGGCGTACAGGATCAGGCCGATGCCGGCGACCGCCATCGGGATGCACAGCAGCTGGCCCATGGTGGTGCCGAAGGCGAGGTAGTTCAGGAACGCGTCCGGCTGCCGGAAATGCTCGGCGAACGCGCGCAGGATGGCGTAGCCGAGCAGGAACGCCCCGGTCAGCAGCCCGGCGCGCTCGCGCACCGACCGCCTGCGCGCCAGCACGAGCATGACGGCCAGCAGCAGCACCCCTTCCAGCAGCGCCTCGTACAGCTCGCTCGGATGGCGCGGCACGTTGTCCACCCGCGGAAAGATCATCGCCCAGGGCAGCGACGGGTCGGCGGGCCGTCCCCACAGCTCGCCGTTGATGAAGTTGGCGCAGCGTCCGAGCCCGAGCCCGATCGGGATCTCCACCGCCAGCCGGTCGGCGAAGCCCAGCAGCGGGATGCCGCGCCTGCGGGTGAAGATCACCAGGGCGATCACCACGCCCAGCACCCCGCCGTGGAAGCTCATGCCGCCATGCCACAGCTCCAGCATCGCCGCCGGATGCGAGAAGTACAGGGCCGGCTGGTAGAACAGCACGTAGCCGAGCCGGCCGCCGAGCACGACGCCGAGCGTGGCCCAGGTGAGGAAGTCGTCCACCTGAAGCAGCGTCGCCACCTGCGGCGCGCGCAGCGCCATGCGCCGCATCACCCGCCAGCCGATCACCAGCGCGACGATATAGGCCAGCGCGTACCAGCGGATCGCGAACGGGCCCAGGTGCACCAGCACCGGATCGAAGTCGGGGAACACGAGCACGGGCAGCATGGGCGGGACGGTCCTCGGCAGCGTCTACAGGTACGGGTCGGGGGAGCCGAGCAGGGACACGTAGCGCCGCACCCCTTCCTCCAGCGGCGTGAACTGCCCGCGATAGCCGGCGTCGCGCAGCCGGGTCATGTCGGCGCAGGTATAGGACTGGTACTGGCCGCGCAACGCGTCCGGCATCGGGACGAACTCGACCCGGCGCGGCATCCCGGCCGCGTCGCACACCGCGTGCGCCAGGTCGAGATAGGAGCGGGCGACGCCGGTGCCGAGGTTGAACAGGCCGTTCGCCGCCCGCGTGTCCAGCAGCCACAGCAGCACGTCCACCACGTCGCCGACCCAGACGAAGTCGCGCGCCTGCGCCCCGTCGGGCAGGCCGGGCCGGTCGGAGCGGAACAAGCGGGCCGGGCCGCCCGCCGCCACCTCGTCGTGCTTCACCTTCACCACGGAAACCATGACGCCCTTGTGGTACTCGTTCGGGCCGTAAACGTTGAAGAACTTGAGCCCGGCCCAATGCGGCGGCGCCGGGCGGCCACGCTCGATCTGGCCGCGCACCCACAGGTCGAAGGCGTGCTTGGACCAGCCATACAGGTTGAGCGGCCGGAGGCGGTCCAGGCCGGCCGGATGGTCGGCGAACGCCCCTTCCCCGCTCGCCGCGCCATAGGTCGCGGCGGAGGACGCATACAGGAACGGCACGCCCTGCTCCGCGCACCACGACCACAGGCTCTGCGACAGCGAAACGTTGCTCTGCCACACCAGGTCGCCGTCGCGGGCGGTGGTCTCGCTGATCGCGCCCAGGTGCACCACCGCCTCGAGCGGCGGAACCGTGGCCAGGAAGGCCTGCAGCTGCTCCGGCGCGAGCAGACGCTGCGGCGGGTGGCGGCAAAGGTTGCGCCACTTTCCCTCCGAGCCGAGCCGGTCCAGCACCACGGTCTCGCAGCCGCGCTGCTGCAACGAGGCGTGGAGGCACGAGCCGATGAAGCCGGCGCCGCCGGTGAGGAGGATCATGCGCCGGTTATAGGCGAGGCGCGGAACGATGCCAGCCGGAGCGATGACACCGTGCGACCGACGCACCATAGTACCACCGTCGTCCCGCTCACCGGGGCGCACACCGGGGAGGACACGACATGGCCGAACGGTCCCGCATCTTCGACGACTTCGCCGGCGTCGCCGGCGGCGCCTTCTCCGCCCTGGCCGGGATCGGCGAGGAACTGGGCGCGCTGGTACGGGCCCGCGTGGACGAGGCGCTGTCGGCGCTGTCCCTGGTGCGCCGGGACGAGTTCGACGCGGTGAGCGAGCTCGCCGCCAACGCCCGCGACGCGCAGGAAGCGGCCACGGCGCAGATCGCGCTGCTGGACGGGAGGCTGTCCGCCCTGGAAGCGCGTTCCGGCACCGCGCCGGCGACCGGAATGCAGCACGACCACGGCGCCGCCGGAGCCCCTGGCGGCCCGCCGCCGCGCAGCGACCTTCCACCCGACGCCCTGCCCTTGGCGGACTGATCGCCGCCGGCCCATTTGTGAACGACGTTCACGGACACGGCGGTGCTGCAACCTGCGCGGTTGCCGCCTCGCGGCGCACAGCCGGAACGCTTGCAGCCGGGACGCCGCACCCATACGCTCGCATCGGGTGGATCACGGGGAGGACGGCCGGCTGATTCGCGGGAATCGGACGGCACCGTCGGAGCCGGCAGGGACGCCCGGTTCGCAGACACGGGGCCCGGCATGGTCCGGGCCGCCCTCCACCGCTGGGGAGCCCACATGCCTGCCTTGAACATGCAGACCAGCCAGCCGGCTTCCAACCCGCTCGACGTGATGGAACAGATCGTCGGCGGCTACGAATGGGCGTTCGACCGCCGCACCGACACCGAGATGGCCGCCGAGGCGCCGGGCAAATGGTGCGACTACGGGCTGTACTTCTCCTGGTCGCGCGAGATCAGCGCCATGCACTTCACCTGCGCCTTCGACCTGAAGGTGCCAGGCGCGCAGCGGCGCGCCCTGTTCGAGCTGCTGGCGCTGGCCAACGAGCGGCTGTGGATCGGCCATTTCGGCATGGATCCGGAGGACGGCATGCCGTTGTTCCGGCATTCGGTGCTGCTGCGCGGCGCCGCCGGCGCCTCGGTGGAAAGCCTGGAAGACATGGTCGACATCGCCATCACCGAATGCGAGCGCTTCTACCCGGCGTTCCAGTTCGTGCTGTGGGGCGGCAAGTCGCCGGTGGAGGCTTTGGAGTGCGCCATGCTGGAGTGCGCCGGCGAGGCCTGACGCCGATGGCTGCCACGGGCGACCAGGCGCCGATCCCGCCGCTGCTGCTGCTCGGCTGCGGCCGCATGGGCTCCGCCCTGCTGGCCGGCTGGGACGCGGAAGGGTTGTCGCCCTCGGTGGTGGTCGAGCCGAGCCCGGCCGGAAAATCCCAGGCGGGGCCGCATCTGGTCGTGTCGGACGCCGCCGCCATTCCGGCGGGGTTCAGGCCGTCGGCGATCGTGCTGGCGGTCAAGCCGCAGGTGGCGGACGCGGCGATGGCGTCGGTGGCGACGCTGGCGGACGACACGATGGTGCTCTCGATCATGGCCGGGCGCACCCTGTCCGGCCTGCGTGCGGCACTTCCCAAGGCCGGCGGCATCGTGCGGGCGATGCCGAACACCCCGGCTGCGATCGGACGCGGCATCTCGGTGGCGGTGGCGGAGGAGTCGGTGGACGACGCCGGACGCGCCCTGTGCGACCGGCTGCTCCGCGCCGCAGGAAGCGTCGCCTGGGTCGAGGACGAGGCGCTGCTCGATCCGGTCACCGCGGTGTCCGGCAGCGGGCCCGCCTACGTGTTCCTGCTGGCCGAGCTGCTGGAAGCGGCCGGCCGGGCGCAGGGGCTGCCTGCCCCGCTGGCGCGCCGGCTGGCGCGGGAAACCGTCACCGGCGCCGGCGCCCTGCTCGCCGCCTCGGCCGAGGACGCGGCGGCGCTGCGCCGGGCGGTGACCAGCCCGGGCGGCACCACCGAGGCGGCGCTGTCCGTGCTGATGGCGGAGGAAGCCTGGCCGCAGGCCCTGGACCAGGCGGTGCACGCCGCGACCGCCCGTTCGCGGGCGCTTGCAAGCTAGAACGGCATCACGCATCCAGGCCGAACGGTGGCGGAGGCTGACGCCAGGCGGATGAACGGGATGGACGGCATGGACCACGAGAAGTTCGACCAGGCCCTGATCCAGGCGGCGATGGCGCGTGCCGAGGCGGTAGGCTGGCGACGCGTGACGGTGGTGGAAGCGGCGCGCGAGGCCGCCTTGCCGCTGGACGAGGCGCGCGTGCGCTTCCCGATGCGCACAACCGTGCTGCTCCGGCTCGGCCTCCTGGCGGACCGCGCGGCGCTGGTCGAGGACGGCTCCACCGGCACCGTCCGGGAAAAACTGTTCGACCTGCTGATGCGCCGGATCGACGTGCTGCAGCAATATCGCGGCGGGGTGCGGTCGGTGCTGCGCGCCCTGCCATTCGACCCCGCGCTGGCGCTGCTTCTTGCCGGCGCCACCGGCGACAGCATGGCCTGGATCGCGGAAGCCGCCGGCATAAACACCACGGGCCTCGGCGGCCGGCTGCGCGTCCAGGGCGTGGTCGCGGTGTGGCTGCAGGCGGTGCGCGCCTGGGACAGGGACGACAGCGAGGACCTGTCCGGAACCATGGCGGCGCTGGACAAGGCGCTGGACCGGGCGGAGCGGGTCGGGCGGCTGCTGCAGCAACCGTTGTTCGGAGGCGGCGTCCCGGCCATGGCGACGGAGCCGATCGACGACACCCTGATGCCGGATCCGGAACCGGCGGACATCACGATGTCGCCGCCGCTGCCGCCGGAAAACACGGATCCCGGTCCGGTCGATCCCCTGACCTGAGCCGGACGCCCTTTACGACGATCCGGCCGGCTCCTATTGAGAAGCCGGCGCCGGACTGGTGGGGCGTCGCCAAGTGGTAAGGCAGCGGATTTTGATTCCGCCATGCGGAGGTTCGAATCCTCCCGCCCCA
>CAXTMS010000097.1:0-12949 GCA_964245345.1 uncultured Acetobacteraceae bacterium
GCGGGTGCGCCAGATCGAGGTGCGCGCGTTCGAGAAGGTGCAGAAGGCGATGAAGGCCCAGGTCACCACCCGTCGTCTGGCCGACCAGGCGGCCTGACGCGAAAGGGGAACCGTGACGACGCGATCGTCCGGTGTCCCTGGCGCCCACGGATCAGCGACGCGCCGCGCGTATCGGCGGCGCCAGCGGCCCCCATTCCTCTTCCAGCTCCGCCACAGCGGCCGTCAGGCTCCGACGGTGCGCTGTGGCAGACAGGTCGGCGGCGAGACGCAACACGACCCCGGCCAACTCGCCAACGAACCAGCTCGCGGCGATCGCGGTCCAGGCCGTGAACAGGATCGCCGGCTGACGGACCAGCACCACGGCGACACCGAGCGAGCCGCCACCGTCCCACAAGGCGTGCAGCGGCTGGATGCCGGCAGCCAGTCCGAACAGCATGCCGGCGCACACGATCCGACCGCCTCGTCCTTCCTCGGGCAGCAGAACCAGAAGCAGCACCGGTGCCAGAAGCGAGGCCAGCAACAACGCGCTTCCTGGCGACAGCACCACCACCGCACCGCAGCCGAGACCAGCCCACCAGAGCAGGGCGTTCTGCCTGGCCACCGGTGTCGGCCCCGCCGCCTTAACCGGCGTGCCCGCCATCAGGACAGCACCCCGATCACGACCGCGCCGAGCAGACCGACGATCCCGGTCATCACCCCGACCTCGCGTCCTGCCGCCCGGGCCTGACGGGCGCGGTGCGGCGCGTCGTCGAGCGAGGCCTGGTGCGACGACCGGAGTGCGTCCGCCTGCGTGCGAGCCGCATTCAGCGCGGCATCGTCTTCCGCCCAGTCTGCGTCACGACAGCTCAGCTCCAGCATCTCGACCAAGTCGCCGGCCTCGGCCGCCTTGTCCAGCTGCTCCAGGCGGCGCAGTCGCCGCCCCTTGCCCGGCCAGTTGTTCAGCCGCTCCCGCGCCACCGGCAGCAGGCTCGCTGCCAGCCTCGGCAGCGCCAGCGGTTCCGGCGCCGCCTCGCCTGCAACCCGCATCCGGCTCTGCAGCTGCGCCTGGGCCAGGGCCTGGAGGTCGAGCAGGCGCTCGTCCGCATCCGACGGCACGGTCAGCTCCTGGCCGTTGTTCGGCGCTTCCGATCGCGCCGCCAGCAGCGCCAGCATCTGGATGTCGAGCAGCCGTGCCGCCGGCGCCTTGTTCTTGGCCATGGCCTCGAGCGCCGTCACCAGCTGCTCCGAGCGCAGCACGCAGGCGCCGCCGAGGGCGGCCGAGGCGCAGGCCAGAAACGGGTTCAGGCTGTAGGCCAGCATCGGCATGCGCAGGGCGGGAACCGGCAGCCGGGAGGCGCGGGCGTTGCGCCGTTCCAGCTCCTCGCACACCTGCAGGCCGCTCCGCCCGGTCAGGAACGCCCAGCGACGCAGCGCTGCATGCCGGATCGCCTCGCCGATGAACCCGTCCGGTGCGCCGGAGATCAGCTGCATCGCCAGCATCGCCGGAATGGCGTCGGGCCAGAACCAGCGTCCGCCCCAGAACATCGGTGCCAGCGGGTCGAGCAGCGCCACCGTCTGCATCAGCACCATCTGCTCCGCGCCCTCCGCGTTGCGGTCGGACGCGGCGCGAAGCGCTTCCGTGATGCGGGCCGCCAGCAGCGGAAGGTCCAGCGCGCGACGCAGCCATTGTTCCACCGTGCCGCTGCGGAGCAGCACCTGGGCTTCCACCGGCTGGCGGGCAAAGGCAAGCGCCAGCGAGCGCGCGGTGGAGACCGGGATCTTGCCCACCATCAACGGCCGTGGCGCCCGCGACTCCGGGCGCGGCGCCTTGGGACGTTCCGCGCCGATCCCGTGCTCCGCCAGCGCCGCCAGGCTGGGCCGGGCGTTCGGATCGTCGGACAGCATGGACCGCAGCAGCGACACCAGCACCGGCGGCAGCCGCTCGTTCCCGGCCAGGGCCTGGAAGCTGCCCAACTCCAGCTTGCGGTGCACGATCCGCTCGTCGTCGAGATCGGGCAGCAGCGGATGCCCCAGCAGCAGCTCCAGCAGCACCGCACCCAGCGCGTAGACGTCGTCGGCCGGCAGCCCGGTGCCGCGTGCGGAGGGCGCGCAGATGCCGGTCGAGGCGGGCTCGTACACCGTCGGTTGCCCGAAGGCGGGCGGCATCACGCAGCCAGGCGCCAGCAGGATGCGGCCGCTTTCCAGCGAGCGGTACAGGTTGGCCGGCCTGAGGCCGCGATGCACCAGCCCGACCGCATGCAGGCGCCCCAGCGCCAGGGCGAGCGGCCTCAGGTAGACGGAGGCGAGCTCCGCCTCGGAAGGCGGGGTGGCCGACTCCGTCAGGCTGTCCCGCAGCGACGGCCCGGGCGGGGCGTCGCAGACGATCCAGTACTCCCCGCCTCCGGCGCCGTGCGCGATCGGCATCAGAAGCGCCGTGTTGTAGGCGTTGAGGAACGACGGCAGGGTCGCCGGCGGCGGCGCGTCGCGACGGGTCTTGACCGCAACCAGCGACGGCAGGGCGTGGTCGACGCCGCGCGGACCCGGCTCGGACAGCTGGACGCGCTGGTCCACCGCGAAGGCGGGAAGCCCGGCGAACTCGCCGCACGGCGAGCCGGGGAACACCTGGTAGCGGCGGTCGATGATGATCGCGCCGGTCTCGGTCGACTCGTCCTGCCGTCCCCGCATCCCGTTTCAGCGCCCCGCACGACCTGCCTCGCGGCCGGCATGATGGCGTGCGGACCGTTAAGCCCGGCTTAAGGCGCCGGCTTCAGCCTTCGAACGGGTCGCGCATCAGGATGGTGTCGTCGCGTTCCGGACTGGTGGAGAGCAACGTCACCGGCGCTTCCACCAGCTCCTCGATGCGCCGGACATACTTGATCGCCGCCGCCGGCAGGGCGCCCCAGGAGCGGGCGCCGCGGGTGCTGTCGCGCCAGCCTTCCAGGGTCTCGTACACCGGCTCGACCCGCGCCTGGGCCGCGGGCGCGCTCGGCAGGTGGCGCACCGGCTGGCCGTCGAGGCGGTAGCCGGTGCACACCCTGATCTCGGGCAGCCCGTCCAGCACGTCGAGCTTGGTCAGGGCCAGCCCGGTGATGCCGCCCACCCGCACCGCGCGTCGCACCAGCACCGCGTCGAACCAGCCGCAGCGGCGCGGCCGCCCGGTGACGGTGCCGAACTCGTGGCCGCGCGCGCCCAGCAGCTGGCCGGTCTCGTCGAACAGCTCGCTCGGGAACGGGCCGGCGCCGACCCGGGTGGCATAGGCCTTGGCGATGCCCAGCACGAAGCCGACCGCGTTCGGCCCCACGCCGCTGCCGGTGGCGGCGTTGGCGGCCACCGTGTTGGAGGAGGTCACGAACGGATAGGTGCCGTGGTCCACGTCCAGCATCACCGCCTGCGCGCCCTCGAACAGCACGCGCGTCCCCGCCCGCCTCGCCTCGTCCAGCCGCTCCCAGACCGGCTCGACATAGGGCAGCAGTTGCGGCGCGAGGCCAAGGAGATGGGTCAGCAGCGCCTGCTTGGACACGGTTTCGGCGCCGAGGCCGGCGAGCAGGGTGTTGTGGTGCAGCAGGATCTCGTCGAGCTTCCAGTCCAGCGTGTCCGGCTCGGCCAGGTCGCAGAGCCGGATCGCACGCCGCGCCACCTTGTCCTCGTAGGCGGGGCCGATGCCGCGCCCGGTGGTGCCGATCCTTCGGTCGCCGCGCGCCACCTCTCGGGCGCGGTCGAGGGCGCCGTGCACCGGCAGGATCAGGGTGGCGTTCTCCGAGATCCGCAGGGTGTCGGGACCGACCGACAGGCCCTGCGCCCGCACCCGATCGATCTCGCCCAGAAGCGCCTCGGGGTCCACCACCACGCCGTTGCCGATGATGCCCATCTTGCCGCGCACCAGCCCGCTCGGCAGCAGGCTCAGCTTGTAGGTCTGGTTGCCGACCACCAGGGTGTGCCCGGCGTTGTGGCCGCCCTGGAACCGCACCACGATCTCGGCCCGGCTGGCGAGCCAGTCGACGATCTTGCCCTTTCCCTCGTCGCCCCACTGGGCGCCGATCACGGTGACGTTGGACATGGCGGCAGGCTCCGGGGCTTGCGGTCGGGAGGTATCAGGACTCGAGCGGCACGAGGGCGGTGCCGCGAAGCAGGTGCGTGCAGCCGAGACGTCTCGCTTCCGCCGCCTCGTCGTCGACCGGACCCAGGGCGGCCACGGTGGCCAGGCCGTCCGAGCGCAGGCGCCGCGCCGCCGCCCGGTCGGCATCCGGCCGAAGGAACACGCGCGGGCGCCTGTCGCGTGGGGGTGCGGCGCGAAGCAGCGCTTCGGTGCGCAGGGTCAGGCCGCAGGCCGGCTCGCTGCTGCCGCTGATGTAGCGTCCGCCACGGCCGAGCTCCTCGTGCCGGCCGGCGGCATACACGGTGACGCAGACCCCCGTGTGGTAGCGCCAGCCGCGGAACTCGATCGGGTCCAGGGTGAGTCGCAGCTCGGGCGCCACCGCGGCGATGGCGGCGGCAGTCGCTTCCAGCCGGTCGCTGAGCACCCGCGTGCCCGGCGGCAGAGGCGCCGCGCGCAGCGCCTGCAGCGCCGGCACGGCCGGACCCGCGCACAACAGCAGCTCGGTGAGCACCCGTGCGAGCGGACCGCCGTGGCGCGTCACCGCGGCAGCGTCCTTGCGGTCCAGCGCGCGAAGCAAGGCCGGCCGATCGGCATCAGGCACGCCGCCCTCGGCGATCAGCGCCGGGGCCAGCGGCGGCATGGTGAGGTCGAAGCTGATCCGGGTCAGCCCGAGCGCCGACAGCGCTTCCGCGCCGATCGCCACGATCTCCGCGTCGGCCTCCGGACTGTCGGGACCGATCAGCTCGATCCCGGCCTGGCTGACCTGGCGGTCGTTGCTGAGCGCGCCGCCATGCAGCTGCACGCAGGCCCCGGCATAGGACAAGCGCAGAGGACGGGGAGCGTTGACCAGGCGGGTCGCGGCGATCCGCGCCACCTGCGGCGTCATGTCGGGGCGCAGGCCCATCATGCGGTGGGTGTCGGGGTCCATCAGGCGGAAGGTCTGCTCGGCCACCGCCGCGCCGGAGCCGGACAGGAGGCTGTCCTCGAACTCCAGCAGCGGCGGCTTCACGCGCTCGTAGCCGTGGGCGGAGAACACCGCCATCAGCGCCTCGACGCCCAGCGCCTCGGCTTCCGCGTCCGGCGGCAGCAGGTCGCGCAGGCCCGCCGGCAGCAGGGCCGGGCTGGGCGCGGAGGTGTCGTCGTTCATGGCAGGGTCATACCACCCGGGCCGCCGAGCTTGAAGCATGGGCGGAGGGGGGGGCACGGGGACGCCTGACGTGTCCATCGGGCGCCGGGAAACGCTCGGCCGCCTGGCGGTCGAATGCCTGCTGCGCCGGCTGGGAGCGCACCGGCTCGGATCATCTGGCGATGTCGGGGCCCGGCTTGGGAATCAGGCGGAACGTCCAGGCGCCGGTAGCGGGCCGACCGCGGTCCCGGCGGCGATGGCAGCGTGTCGGGTCGGTGACGCCAGCGGCTTCCAGCCAACACAGATCCGGGTTGAGCTTGTCGTGGCAGGCGAGAGTGCCAGAGGCGAAGCAGCGGTGGTGGCGGGTCTTGCTCCGCCCTGGCGGCTTTGCGCCGCGCCAAGGACGTTCGTAGGCCTTTCTGCCCCAACCGCGTGGCAGACGTGCAGGTCCTGGGTCCAGGGCTGCTAGTGGTGGATCACCATCGTCGTCGATGGTCTCAAGGCCCGGGTTGGTCCGGTGCTGGGAAGGCCCGGCTTCGAAGGCGGCGGCGTGATCCGGTCGGCTTCCCTGGCCTCCGCCCGGATCGCGGTCTGCAGGCTACGCCACAGGTCGTCGGCCGCCGCTTCCCACGAGGCCGGGTCATCGTGATATCGATCGATCAAGGCGTGGAAACGCTTGTGGGCGATGCCGAACTCCGTGTCGTGCAGCTGCCGCGCGTCGAAGAACTGGCCGATGGCGCACACGTGTGGATCACGCACGTCCTCGGACCAGCAGGCGCGCAGCGGCTGGTTCATCAGCGCGCGGCAGGCTTCAACGATTCCGAGATGCGCGCCGTAGGCAGCAAGAAGGCTGTTCGGTTGCCGACCCGCCTGACGAGGTTGATGGCTCGCAAGCCAGGCGATCAACGCTTGTTCCGGCATCGGCCGTGCGATCGCGTAGCCCTGGGCGGCGCCGACGCCCATCACTCCGAGCGCATCCAGGATGGCCGCGGTCTCCACGCCCTCCACGACCAGGCTGGCCCGCAGGCCGCGTGCCAGGGACTGCATCGCCGCAACGAACTGCAGGTGTTCCGGCTGCCGCTGCAGGCTGCGCACGAAGCCCTGGTCGAGCTTGATGATCTGGATCGGCAGGTCCCGCATTCTCGCCAAGGACGAGTAGCCGCTGCCGACATCGTCCAAGGCGATGCGCAGGCCGCACTCCTGCAGCCGAGCCAGCTGGGTCCGCGCGATGTCGAAGTTGAAGAACTCGTCGTCCTCGAGCACCTCCAGTATGACCCGTCGCGCGTCGATGCGACTCCGGGCAAGGCCCTGCAGCAAGGTTTCCCGGAACCCGGCCTGCAGCATCACGCTGGGGCTGACGTTGAAGGAGATCGTCAGGTTCGGATGCGTCGCCGCGCAGGCCGCGAGCGTGGCCAGGCCCATCGGCAAGGACGCGAACAACAGTTCCGCAAGTGCTTTCACTCCCATCCCGGGCAGGAACCGTGACGGCGGGATGATCTGCTGGCCGTCGATCAAACGGGCCAAAACCTCCACCCCGATCACCTGGCCGGTCTGCAGGTCGACGATCGGCTGGTAGTGGTTGACGATCCGTTTGTTCGCCAGCATCGCGGCATGACGTGCTGGATCCAACTGGTCCCCCATCGGCGAATGACCTGCAGCCGACAGAGCTTGACCGGTTCTGGTTAAACCTCCCCTAACGCCGCGATGGAACGCCAGCTGCGAGCACAGGCTGGCGGAACGATCCGGCCGTTCGGGCCGACCATCCGGACCGGTCCGCCCCCTCGGCAACGCACCGGCCGGTGTCGCCGAGGTCGAACATCTCGGGGTGCAGGGGCCGCCGGCCCTTGCCGGGTTCGGGCAGAGCCCGACCTTGCCGGACCTGCCGGGCCCGGCTCAGGCGTGGGCCTGCCGCATCGTGTCCGCCCAGGCCCAGTCCAGCCAAGGCAATGCGGCCTCGAGGTCCGCGGTCTCGACGGTGGCGCCGCCCCAAAGGCGGAGGCCGGGCGGAGCGTCGCGGTAGCTGCCGGCGTCGAGAACGGCGCCTTCCTCGTGCAGGAGCCTCGCGAGGTGGGCGGCGACCGGGACGCGCCGGCCGGTCGGAAGGGCGTCGAACCAGGGGTGGTCGAGGCGCAGGCAGATCGAGGTGCTGGAGCGGATACGCGGGTCGGCGGCAAGGAACGAGGCCCAGGGGGATTGTTGTTCCCACCGTGCGACCGCCTGGAGGTTGGCACTGGTGCGGGCAAGCAGGGCCGGCAGGCCGCCGATGCGCTCGGCCCAGCGCAAGCCGTCCAGCGCGTCCTCGACGCACAGCATGGACGGGGTGTTGATGGTGTCGCCGCGGAAGATGTTCTCGATCAGGCGCTGCCCCCCCGTCCCCGACGGCGCGGTGAGCCGGAACAGCTTGGGCAGCGGACGCGGCGGCGGGGTCTGCTCCAGCCGCTCCACCGCGCGGGGCGACAGCGCCAGCATGCCGTGCGCCGCCTCGCCGCCCAGCACCTTCTGCCAGGACCAGGTCACCACATCGAGCCGGTCCCAGGGCAGCGCCATGGCAAACGCAGCCGAGGTGGCGTCGCAGATCGCCAGACCGTCATGCCGCGGCGGGATGACCTCGGGCCCGGGCAGGCAGACGCCCGAGGTGGTGCCGTTCCAGGCGAACACCACGTCGCGCGACCAGTCCACGGCGGCGAGGTCCGGCAAGGCGCCGTAATCCGCCTGCAGCACGCGGGCGTCCTGCAGCCGCAGCTGCGCCACCACGTCGTTGGCCCAGGCGGCGGTGAAGGTGTCGAACGACAGCACGTCCACCGCGCGCGGTCCCAGCAGCGACCACAAGGCCAGCTCCACCGCGCCGGTGTCGGAGCCGGGCACGATGCCGAGCCGCCAGTCTGAGGGCATACCCAGCAGGGCCCGGCTGCGCTCGATCACCTCGTCCAGCCTGGCGCGCGCGTCTAGGGCGCGGTGGCTGCGGCCCAGCAGCGCCCCGGACAGCGCGTCCAGGCTCCAGCCCGGCCGCTTGGCGCAGGGACCGGACGAGAAGCACGGGTTGGCGGGCCGCCGGGCCGGGCGATCGATGGGCATGAAGCGCGGTCCGCCGGAGCAAGGGGCTGGTACGAGAGGGGGGATTCGAACCCCCATGCCTTGCGGCGGTCGATTTTGAGTCGACTACGTCTACCGTTCCGTCACTCTCGCGCCCGGACTGGTTACCAGCACAGCCGCCCTCCCGCAACGCGCCGGTCAGGCGGTCGCCGGCACACGATGGATGCCGCACTCGACCTTCGCCAGGCCGGCCCAGCGGCCCGAGCGGTCGTGGTCCAGCGCACCGATGGCCCGGGTGCAGACCGAGCAGCCGATCGACCGGTAGCCGCGCTCGACCAGCGGGTGCGCGGGAAGCCGCCGGCGCGCCATCTCGTCGCGGATGCGGGCCGCGTCCCAGTCGGCGAGCGGGTTCAGCTTGATGCGGTGCCCGTCAAACTCGACGAACGGCAGGGTGCTGCGGCTGGCGGCCTGATGCCGCTTGCGCCCGCTGATCCAGCCCTCGAAGCCGGCCAGGGCGTGGTCGAGCGGCTCCACCTTGCGCAGGTCGCAGCAGGCGTCGGGGTCGAAATACCACAGCTCGCCCGCGGGATCGCGACTGGCCACGGTCGCCGCGGCGGGTGCCACGTCACGCACGTCGCGAAGCCCGAGCCGGGACGCCAGTTCGTCGCGATAAGCGATCGTTTCCGGGAAATGCCTGCCGGTATCGAGGAACACCACCGGCAGCGACGGGTCGATCTCGGCGATGATCGACAACAACACCGCCGACTCCGCCCCGAACGACGACACCGCGGCGATCCGGCCCGTCATGACCGAGCGCAGCGCGTGGTCCAGGATGCTGCACCCGTCCGCGCCGTCCCGCTCGAGCGCACGAAGCCGCCGATACGAGTCCGTGTTCATCGGATCGAACCGCTCAGGCCGGTCCGACTGGTCATGGCACTCGGGAGCGTGGCGGGCCTGCACGTCCATGGGGTGCACGTTCCTTTGCTGCACTGCCACATGATACGCGCAAACAGAAAAGCAGTTCAAACAAACAACGACATGCCAACGTGGGACTGGGATGCGGCGTCCGCATGTCTCCAGGAAAGGCGGATCATCCCGTCGTCACTCGTGGATCACCGTCGCGCAGAAGCGCCTGGCGAGGGTGCCTGTATCGGTGTTGTCCGGCATCAGGCCGATCAGCTCCATCTCGTCGAGATACTGCGCCACCTGCTCGCGCAGCTCCCGGCCGATGGGGTGGACCGCGTGCCCCTCGGCCCGCAGCATCCGCTCCAGCTCGGGCTGGTCCATGTCCGGCAGCTGGTCGGCCAGGATGCTGGCGGTTTCGCCGAGATGGTGCTGCACCGCCTCCGCCGCTTCCTGCATCGCCAGCACCAGCGACACCGCGCCGGCCGGATCGGCCCGCAGCAGGTCGCCGCGTATGCCGAGCACCCGGCTGACGCGGTTGCCGTAGCTGCCGGTCATGCTGCTCGCGAGCTCGTGGAGGTGCAGCTGCTCGCGCAGGCGCCAGATCACCGGGTCGTGCCCGGCCACCGCCTGCACGCGACGGTCCGCCAGGGCCTGCCCGAACTGGTCCGGCGGCAGCTGCACCCAGCTCACGTCGTGGTTCGGGTCCATGCCCTTGCGACGCATCACGATGGAGAAGAACAACCGGTCGGCACCGGAGTCCGCCACGCCGATCGCCTTGCGATGCAGGTCCTCGATCCGGCGCACCGGCGACTTGCGGTCCACCAGGAGACGCGAACTGCCGCTCTGCAGGCCGCAGATCAGCCGCGCGTCCAGGCCGCGCAGCAGGCGCGGCAGCCAGGACAGCGCCGGCGCCACCGCCACGTCGGCGCCGCCCGGGTGCAACTGCGCCACCGCTTCCTGCCCGGACGCGAAGCCGCCCTGGATCGTCATGTCGAGGTTGTAGCGGGCGAACATCCCCTGGTGCACCGCCACCATCAGCACCGGATCGTGCTCGGGATGCGGGCAGCTGAGCACCAGGCGGCGGTAGCGGCCGTCGGGATGCGAGGTCTTGTCGCGATGCGGGTGGCGGAACTGGTTGCGCGCCACGAGTGCGCCCGCGGCCGAGAGTCCGACCGCGGCGCCGGCTCCCAGGAGCGCGCGCCGCCCGAGAACCGGACGCTCGGGCTGATCCATGCTGGCGGCCCCTTTTCAGGCGACGGCAGCCCGGCGCGAAACCCGCCCCCGAAGGCTTTACGCGCCGGCGCAGGCTCCGCTATAGGGTGCGCCGCCGGTCCCGGATAGCTCAGCGGTAGAGCAAGCGACTGTTAATCGCTCGGTCGTAGGTTCGATCCCTACTCCGGGAGCCAGGCCTCCGCCCACATGGCTCCGCCGCGCACGCGATACCCGCTTGGCAACCGCCTCGGTTGGCGGCAAGAACGCCCGATGACCGAACCTCCCGGCACCGTCGGCACAGACGTCTTCGCCCAGCTCGACATCAGGGTCGGCACGGTGACCGACGCGCAGCCATTCCCGGAGGCGCGTCGCCCGGCGATCAGGCTGTGGATCGACTTCGGGGCGCCGCTCGGGGTCAGGCGCTCCTCGGCGCAGATCACCCGGCACTACAAGCCGGACCAGCTGATCGGGCGGCAGGTCTGCGCCGTGGTGAACTTTCCCCCGCGCCAGATCGGCCCGTTCCTGAGCGAGGTGCTCACCCTCGGCCTGCCCGACGCCGCCGGCGAGGTCGTGCTTCTTCGGCCCGACCACAAGGTGCCGGACGGCGGCCGGCTGTTCTGATGGCGGTCAGCTACGCCACCGTCACCTGGGACCAGCTGCATCGCGACGCGCGCGCGCTGGCCGAGCAGCTGATCGCGGACGCGCCGTTCACAGGCATCGTCGCCATCACCCGCGGCGGGCTGATCCCGGCCGCCATCATCGGCCGCGAGCTGGACTGCCGTCTGGTCGAGAGCGTGTCGGTGCTGTCCTACGACCACGCGCCGACGCGGCAACGGGCGCTGGACGACGAACGGACCCGGGGCGAGCCGGTCGTGGTCAAGCCGCCCAGCGCCGCCGGCGACGGGTCCGGCTTCCTGATCGTCGACGACCTGGTCGACTCCGGCGTGACGGCGCAGCTGGTGCGCCGCATGCTGCCGAAGGCACGGTTCGCCTGCCTGTATGCCAAGCCGGCCGGGCTGCCGTTCACCGACCGCTACGTGGTCGAGGTGCCGCAGGACACCTGGATCCTGTTCCCGTGGGACACCGCGCCTTCCTTCGTGCCGCCCCTGGCGCGCAAGGCCGCCGATCCTGTTTGACCGCCCGCCCGCCACCGAGGCCGCCAGCCTCAGGCACGTTCCCCTGGACGATTGGCCGGTCCGCGACCAGCTCGACGGCCTGTGGGAAGGCCAGCTCGCGGCGGTGGCGTCGATCGGCCCTGCGCTGGACGCCATCGCCGGCGCGGTGGAGGCGGCCCTGCCCCGCCTGCGCGACGGCGGCCGGCTGGCCTATGCCGGCGCTGGCAGCTCCGGCCGCCTCGGCGCCGGGGACGGTGCCGAGCTCGAGCCGACCTTCGACTGGCCGCGCGACCGGCTCCTGCTCCTGATCGCGGGCGGCGTGCGGGCGCTGACGCAGGCGGTGGAGAACGCCGAGGACGACGCGCCCGACGCGCGCGCGCAGGTGGCCGCTGCCGGGGTCGGGCCGCACGACGTGGTGATCGGGGTGGCGGCGAGCGGGGCCACGCCGTTCACGCTGGCCGCCGTCGCCGCCGCCCGGGCGCGCGGCGCGCTGACGATTGGGCTCGCCAACAGCGCAGGCAGCCCGTTGCTCCTGGCGGCCGAGCACCCCATCCTGGTGGCCAGCGGCGCCGAGCCGATCGCCGGCTCCACCCGGATGAAGGCCGGCACCGCGCAGAAGGTGGTGCTGAACCTCCTGTCGACCGCCATGATGACCGGCCTCGGCCGCGTCCATGCCGGGCGCATGGTCGACATGCAGGCGCGCAACGCCAAGCTGCGCCGGCGGGCGGTGGCGATGGTGGCGGAACTGGCGGGCTGCGACGGAGCCCGGGCGACGGACGCCCTGGCCGCAACCGGCGGACGGGTGAAGCCTGCGGTGCTGGTGGCGCTGGGCCTGTCTGCGCCGGACGCGGCCGCAGCGCTCGCCGCCAACGCCGGCCGTCTTCGCGCTGCCCTCGCCGCGACCGTCCCTGTCGTCGACACCCTTGCCACCGGCGGAACCGTTCCATAGGTTCTCCGGACGGTTCGGGGCGTGGCGCAGCCTGGTAGCGCGCGTGTTTTGGGTACACGAGGCCCCCGGTTCGAGTCCGGGCGCCCCGACCAGGCCGGACCTCAGGAACAAGGTGGCTGTTCGATGCGTGCCCGGATCTTCCAGCAGCCCAAGGACTCGGCCCAGTCCGGCCATGCCAACACCCAGGACTGGATCCTGCACTACGGCCAGACCGAGCAGCGCCAGCAGGACCCGCTGATGGGCTGGTTCGGCAGCGGCGACACCCGGAGCCAGCTCGTTCTGCGCTTTCCGAGCCGGGAAGACGCGGTCGCCTACGCCGAGCGGCAGGGCATCCCCTACGACATCGAGCTGCCGACGCCGCGCATCCGCCGTCCCAAGGCGTATGCCGACAACTTCCGTTACGACCGCAAGCAGAACTGGACGCACTAGTCACCGTCGCCGGTTTCCGCGCGCCCTTAGCTCAGTCGGATAGAGCAACAGCCTTCTAAGCTGTGGGTCGGTGGTTCGAGTCCACCAGGGCGCGCCAACACCTC
>CAXTMS010000098.1:0-12893 GCA_964245345.1 uncultured Acetobacteraceae bacterium
GGCCGAGGTGGAGGCGGCCGGTGGCCGGCTGGTGCTGGCGCGTCTGGTGCCGAACAGCTCGACCACCGCGACCATCGCCCGGATCAGGCGAACGGACCGGGCAGGAGGATGACCGCCCCCGACCGGATCGCCATGCCGGACGCGTTGGGGAGCGAGACCGCGCGGGCGGCAATGGCGCTGCGCGGCTGGGTGTTCGGCCTGGCCTTGCCGTTCTGGTCCAGCGTCGGGATGGACCCGCCGCTGGCACGCGGCCGTGG
This sequence comes from uncultured Acetobacteraceae bacterium, assembly GCA_964245345.1. GTDB lineage: Bacteria > Pseudomonadota > Alphaproteobacteria > Acetobacterales > Acetobacteraceae > Lichenicola. The sequence continues at coordinate 258 of CAXTMS010000098.1, forward strand.
GCGCGCCGCCTGCGAGCACCTCCGGCTCGACGGCCGGCCGGCCGAGCCCGGATACAGGCGCATGCGGGTGCAGGCGCGGCAGCTCTACGTGTTCACCGAGGCGGCGCAGCGCGGGGTGGACGGGGCGGCGGCGATCGCTTCCGGGATCCACCGCTTCATGACGGCGCAGGGTGCCGCGTCGGATGGCGGCTGGGCCAGGCGGCTGCGTCCGGACGGCAGCGTGCTGGACCCGACCAGCGACCTGTACGACCTCGCCTTCGTGTTGTTCGCGCTCGCCCACCACGCGCGCCACACCGGCGACCCGGCGCCGCTGCGTCAGGCCGACGATACCTTGGGCTTCCTGCGCCGGCGCATGGCGCGGCGGTCCGGCGGGTTCAGCAACGCCGAGCCGGTCGAGCCGGGCTGGAGGCAGCAGAACCCGCACATGCACCTGCTGGAAGCGGCGCTCGAGCTGTTCTCGGTCAACGGCGATGGGCGCTGGGCGGAGCTGGCGGTCGAGCTGGTGGCGCTGTTCCGCACCCGGCTGCTGGAGCCGGACACCGGCACGCTGGGCGAGTACTTCGACGCCGACTGGCGCCGCGCCCCCGGCATCGACGGCGACAAGGTGGAGCCCGGCCACCACGCGGAATGGATCTGGCTGCTGGACCGCCACCAGGCGTTGACCGGGGAAAACACCGCGGCGTTGATCGCGCCGCTCGACGCGCTGTGCCGACGGCACGGCATCGGCACGGAAACCGGGCTGGTGCGCGACGAGGTCGGCCGCGACGGCAGCCTGCGCCTGGGTTCCGCGCGGCTCTGGCCGCAGGGCGAAATGGTGAAGGCACATTGCGCGCTGTTCCGCAGGGCGTGCGGGCAACGCGACCGCGACGCGCTCCGACACCACGAGGCGGTGATCGGGCGCAGCACCGGCAACCTGCTGACCCGCTACCTGGTGTCGGAGAAAGGCGGGCTGATGCCGCCAGGAACCTGGATCGACCAGCTCGACCCGTTCGGCCGGCCGGCGATCGACCGCATTCCGACCAGCTCGTTCTACCACATCATGTCGGCCTGGGCCGAGCTCGACCGGTTGCGGCCACTCCCGGACGCGGAGGCGCTGCCGGGCTGACGCCGGGCCATCCCCGTTATCCACAGGCATCCCCGTTATCCACAAGGGTGGGTTGTGCACATCTCCGGGTGCGGCTGCGCTAGGATGGGGTTGTGAACCAGATCGAGCCCCTTCGCCGCGACTCCCTGCTCGGGCTGTCGCAGCGCCAGCCGCCGTCCAACGTGGCAGCCGAGCAGGCGCTGCTGGGCGCCCTGCTGGCCAACAACAAGGCGTACGAGCGGATCGCCGAGTTCCTGGCGCCCGAGCACTTCATCGACCCGGTGCACGGGCGGATCTACCAGTCGATCGTGCGCCGGGTGGAAGCGGGGCAGCTCGCCGACGCGGTGACGCTCAAGGCGGAGCTGGAGCATTCGGGCGTGCTCGACGAGGTCGGCGGCACCGCCTACCTGGCCCAGCTGCTGACCGCGATGGTCGGCATCATCAACGCCGGCGAGTACGGCCGTGCGATCCACGACGCCTGGATCCGCCGCCAGATGATCGAGATCGGCGAAACGGTGGTGAACAACGCGTTCGGGCTGAACCCCGAGCTCGACGGCTCCAAGCAGATCGAGGCGGCGGAGGAAACGCTGTTCGCGCTCGCCACCGACAAGGGCCAGGACGGCGGCTTCATCACCTTCGAGCGCGCGCTGACCGACGCGATCGGCATGGCGGAAAAGGCGTTCCACCGCACCGGCGCCGTCAGCGGCCTGACCACCGGGCTGCGCGACCTGGACAAGAAGACCGGCGGGCTGCACCCGTCCGACCTTCTGATCCTGGCCGGACGGCCGGCGATGGGAAAGACCGCGCTCGCCACCAAGATCGCGTTCGGCGCCGCGCGGTCGCTGATGCAGGAGGCGCGCGAGACCGGCGTCACCCCGCGCGGCTCGGTGGCGATCTTCTCGCTGGAGATGAGCGCCGAGCAGCTCGCCACCCGCCTGCTGTCCGAGGAAAGCCGGGTGTCGGGCGAGCGCATCCGGCGCGGCGAGATCGGCCAGAAGGAGTTCGACCGCTTCGTCCAGGTGTCGCGCGAGCTGCAGTCGCTGCCGCTGCACATCGACGACACGCCGGCGATCACCCTGTCGGCGATGCGCACCCGCTGCCGCCGCCTGCATCGTACCAAGGGCCTCAGCCTGGTGGTGGTGGACTACCTGCAGCTGATGCGGCCGGCGGTCGGCACCAAGCCGGACAACCGGGTGCTGGAAATCTCCATGATCACCCAGGGGCTGAAGGCGATCGCCAAGGAGCTGGCGGTGCCTGTGCTGGCGCTGAGCCAGCTGTCGCGCCAGGTGGAGAGCCGCGAGGACAAGCGTCCGCAGCTGTCGGACCTGCGCGAATCCGGCTCGATCGAGCAGGACGCCGACGCGGTGATGTTCATCTACCGCGACGAGTACTACCTGCAGCAGCGCATGCCCAAGGACACCATGTTCGACAGCAACGACAAGTTCCTGGTCGCCATGGACGCCTGGCAGCACAAGATGGAGCTGGCGCACAACAAGGCCGAGCTGCTGCTGGAAAAGCAGCGCCACGGCCCCACCGGCAAGATCGACCTGTTCTTCGAGGGCGAGTTCACCCGGTTCGCCGACCTGGACACCGTGCACGGCAACTGAGCGCCGGGCCGGTCGCCCGCCTCACTCGTACCAGCTGGCGGGCCCCATGCTGCGGAACGCCTGGTCGGCGCCGCTGGCCACCGTGACCGCGGCGTTGGCGGCGTTGTTCTCGATCGTGCCTCCCGCCGGCGGGTAGACGGTGCAGGCCGATCCCGACCGGTTGAGCAGCACGATCTCGATGGAGAAGCCGGAGGCGGCGCCGGATGGCAGCTGCAGCGCGCTGCCGCTGGCGCAGCCGGACAGGCGGATCACCGAGGTGGTGATCTGCGTGGCGCCGCTGGGCGCCGCTCCGGTCGCAGGCGTCGCGATCACCGCGGCCGAGACCGCGTCGTGCGCCGAGCGGGTCATCAGGCCGCTGACGGCCAGCCGGTCGGCCGACAGGCCGCCGGTGACCGCGGCGCCGCCGCTGGTGGTGATCTGGCCCGATTGCGACACGCCGAATACCGGAGCGGCGGTCACGTCGGCGGAGTTGCTGGCGCCGAAATACAGGAAGTAGCCGTCGCTGCGGATCACGTTCTGGTAGGAGGCGAGCCCGACGTGGAAGTGCGACACCCCGTCCACGTCGATCCCTTCTGTGCAGTCCACGGTGCCGATGCAGGTGAGGTGCAGCACACGCTTGGAGTTGTAGCGCGCCGGTTGCGGCGTGTAGGTGCCGTTGTTGGACAGCTCGAACTCGCCGACGTTGATGTTGCCGTCCGAGCCGGAATCCGCAGAGGCCTGCGCGTGGTAGCCGTAGATGCGGCCCGACATGTTGCCGGGCCGGATGTCCACCTGAGCCTCGTACGCGACCGCGTCCTTGTTCGGCGCCACCTGGTCGACGTTGTTGACCGTGCCGGTGTAGGTGGACGGATCCTCCTGGAACAGCCGGACATAAACCCCGTTCTTCTGGTAGGCGGTGGTGCCGGACGAGACCACGTCCTCCTGCGACAGGAACAGGTTGCTTTCGCCGACATCGTTGCCGCTCTGGAACGCGATCGTGCGCCGGGCGTGCGAGACGTCGTCGAGCACGCCGGACACGGTGCCGTTCAGGTGCAGGTTCGCGCCGAACTCCCAGCCGTTGTTGCTGACGGTGTAGACGGTCTGCAGGTTGCAGGTGCCGGGACCTTCGAGACGGATGGTGGCGCCGCCAAGCGCTTGTGCTGCGAGCTGTGCCGCCTGGAACGCGGCGGTGTCGTTGGCGGAGCCGTTGCACTGCGCGCCGTAGTCTCGCTCGTCGATCACGGTGCCGAAACGGGAGGCGAGGCTGCGCGGCACCGCTGATCCCTGCGTGCCGCCACCCGACGACGCCGTCACCACCGCAAGCGATCCGTCGCCCCCCTTCGCCTGGACCGCCTGGCCGGCGAGCGACAGGGCGCTGGAAGCGGCAGCCGAGATCGTCGCCTCGCTTGTCATCGCGCGCTGCTGTTCCTCCGACACGGCCGAGCCGCTGGGGCCGGAGGCGAGCAGCCCCTGCAGCTGTGTCGGCGTCGGACCATCCGCCTGCGCGGGACGGTTCGCCATCATGCAGAGTGCGGCAAGCGGAAAGGCGAGGCGAGGGGACATGGTGCTCCGGAGCCTGAATCGGAGGCGCCAGTTTATCCTGTCCCAACGCCCCGATCACGAACCACCGCTCAGGCGAGTTCGAGACCCTGCCGCAGCCTGGCATAACGTCCGGCGTTCTCGGAACGGCTGGTCTTGCCGCTGGTCGTCTTCACCAGCCAGCCCGCGTCCACCATGCGTATGTCGGAGCACGGGATGCCGATCTCGTCGATGACGGAGCCGTTGACCAGGCGCACCACCTCGGCATCGCGGTCCGGATCGCCCAGACGCTCGGCCACCACGACCAGCTGCTCCGAACCGAGCTTTTCCGAGTAGTGCCCGAAGGCGACGCAGCGGCCGGGCTTCACGCCGTCGACCCGCGAGACGGCCGCCTCCACGTCGTGGGCGAAGATGTTCTTGCCGTTGACGATGATGACGTCCTTGAGCCGCCCGACGACGAACACCTCGCCCTGGTCGAGAAAGCCGAGATCGCCGGTGCGGAACCACGACCCATGGAAGCAGGCGGCGCTCGCCTCCGGCTTCCTGAAGTAGCCGGACATCAGGAAGGGCGCGTCGACGCAGATCTCGCCGATGTCCCGCTCGCCCAGGAGGCGTCCGTCGCGCAGGATGGCGACGCTGCATCCGTCGACCGGCGGCCCGTTCGACAGCAGCAGCAGCGATGCGTCCTCTTCTGCCGGAGCCTGCACCGGCCCGAGACGAGTGATGCAGTCGCGATCGATCGCCAGGCGCCGCACCAGATGGCCGTGCGGGCTCTGGCTGACGGCGAACACCGCTTCCGCCATGCCATAGCAGGTCCGCAGCATCTCTTCCCGAACGCCGCACGCGCCGAAGCGGGCGAGAAACGCGTCGAACGCAGCCGGCTTGCACGGCTCCGAGCAGCTGACCAGGGCGCGCAGGCCGGACAGGTCCCAATGACGGTTCCGGCCGCAGCGGCGCACCAGGTGCAGGAACGCGAAGTTCGGCAGCCATGCATGCGTGCCGCCATGATCCTGCACCGCATCGAGCAGCAGGGACGGCTCGGCGACCCAGACGAACGGGTCGAGGGCGATGATCGGCACGCCGAGCCAGGCCGGGAGCAGGAAGCTCGAGATCAGGCCCATGTCGTGGTAGAGCGGCAGCCAGGACACGATCCGGCTGGTCCCGTCGAGGCCGACCGCTCCGGCGCAGGCGGCGAGCTGCCTGGCGATGCTGTCATAGGACAGGCTCACCGCCTTTCTCAGCCCCGTCGTTCCCGAACTGAACTGGAGCAGGCAGATCGCGTTTCCCGGCGGGAGCTCGGCAGGTGCCGCCGCCGCGTGATGCGTGGCCGCGCCCAGCGGGATCACGACCGCGCCCGAGCCCTCGGCGCATTGCTGCATCGACGCGAGCAGCTCGTCATCGACCAGTACCAGCGCCGGCCGGCAGAACTCCATCACCGTCCGGTGCTGTCGCCAGTAGAGGGCCGCATCCTGCTTGGCACTGGAATGGGCGAGGAAGCTCGGCACCAGGCCCTGCAGCATCGCTCCGAGATAGGCGGCATAGGCGTCGAGGCCGGGCGGCAGGATGACGGCGACGATGTCGCCGGCCTGCACGCCGTGCGCGCGATACAAGGCAGCGAACTGGCAGGCGCGCCGCATCACCATGTCGAGCGACAGCGCCCGCCACTCCCGATCCTCGTGCAGCAGAGCGAACAAGCGGCCTGGCTCTCGCTGCCAGCGGGCCATCAGCGGGTCGAGCAGGGGATTGACCTGGCTCGTTGCCGACGCGCCGGCCTGCTCCATCACGGCGTCAGGCATCCGACAACGCGGCGCGGGACACCATGATGCGGGCGATGTCGCCGAGCCGGTGGAGGTTCTGCGCCTCGGCCGGCGTGAAGGCGATCCCGGTCGCCTCCTCCACGCCGATGAGGATCTCGACCTGCTTGAAGGAGTCCCAGCCGACCACGTCGCGTGCGGCCAGCTCCGGCGTGGCCTCCAGGTCGTCGCGCTCGAACACGTCGTGCAGGATGCTGGTCAGGTGGCCATAGGCTTCGGCTTCGGTCATGGAGGCGGCTCCGATGCGGGGATGGACAGGGTCGGGACCGGATCGGCGCTACCGGGTTGCCGCGTAAACGATGCGGAAGATGTTGATCCATTCCTGTATGGGAATGTTCCAGCTCCCGTCCTCGTTCAACGGCCTGTTGCCGAAGGCGCTGACGAACCCGAGGAACAGCCCGTCCCCCAGCCGTTCCACATCCGCCGCGCGACGGCCTGGGCTTGCCGCCTGCACCACCAGCAGGGTGGCCGGCCCGATCCGGCGCAGCTCCTCGTGCAGCGCCACGATCCGGGACCGGTCAGATCCCTGCACGTCCTTGAACACGAAGATGCGCACACCGTCGGCGATCGCGTCGAACAGGATACGCTTCAGAAACGTCATGCGGCGGCCGAGCTGCTTCAGGATCCTGTTCTCCTGCGCGGGATCGACCGGAATAAAGGTATGCATGAGCATCTTGTAGACGTCGTCATGCATGAGGTACTCGCGCTGCCTGTCTTCCAGCCGCAGCGTGCCCGGTGCGCCCAGGCCGTCGAAGCGCGCCCGGAGCGCGGTGATGAGCTGGTCCATCAGCGGCCCGCCCCAGCGGAGCAGGCCAAGCGGCTCCACGCTGAACCGGCGCTGCAGCAGGCCGACCTCGCAGTCGCTGCCGAGGCTTTCGAACTCCTGCAGCAGCCGTTCCGGGTCGAACAGGATCGACATGTCCCGGTGGGGTTCGGCCGGACGCCCTTGCTCCATCGGCACCGCGGGACTGACGCCGGCTTCCTCCGGATCTTCCTCGGAGCGCGCGTAGGCTGCGAGCAGAAGGGCCTCGTTCCGTTGCGCCTCGACCTGCGGATGGCCCGGATGACGCGTTTGCAGCGCATCCCAGCGGCGCAACGCGTCCGGCCAGTCGCCCATCCGCCCGCTGAGCAGCGCCAGCTCGAGTTCGATCTCGAAGTTCCCTGCGAAGCGCTGCTCCGCCTCCGCGAGCACCGCCTTCGCCTCGTCGAGCCGGCCGAGCTCGCGCAACGCGCTGGCGATGCAGGAACGGCTCGTCGGCACGTCCGGCCACCGCGACCGCACCTCCTCCCATCGCGAGATCGCGGTCGTCCACGCCTGCTGGTAGAGCGGGTTGATGGCCCAATGGTAGGCGATGTCGTAGTTGTCGGGTCTGGCAAGCCTGATCCGGCACAGGGCATGGTCCGCCTCGTCGAGTTTGCCGAGCTCCCGCAGCGCCAGAGCCCGGCTGAGTTCCGCGACCTCCAGGTCGGGCAGCCTGACCAGCACCTCGTCCCAGCGGCGTACCGCCTCGCTCCAGTTCCGGCGGGTGGCAGCATTCAGGGCGTGACGGACCATGATGTCCGGGTGCGGCGGCGACGACAACAGGAACGGCTGCAGCATCGCGTCGGCCTCGTCATGCCGGTCGATGGCAATCAGGGCGTTGGCGCATTCCAGATGCGCTGCGGCATCGTCCGGCCGCTCGCGGGCCAGCAGGCGGGCAAGCCCTGAAACAGCGTCGGGATCGCGCCGTTCCGTCGCGCGATGCAGGCGTTCCAGAAGGTCACCGGCCAAGTCATCGGAGACCTCCGGTTGCTGGTGCCGTTCGAGAAGCTCAGTCGCTATCGGACCCTGCATGATTTGGCTCCTGGTCCCAAAGCTGCCTGAGTCAGATCGGCGATGGGCGACGCCGATTCCGGCGTCCATGCCATCCTCATGAACGATGACCATGCGTGTCGCGTGCGTTGCACGAGGCGACCTGCTTTGACCTGATGTCGTGTCGACGATAAGTCGGCCTGTCAGATCTGGCAAGAAATCTGAATCACGCTGCAGCAGAAGAGGATCAATGGAGCGGAAGATCATCATGCCCTGCCAACGCCGGCAGGCCATGATCAAAAAATGGCAAAGTCTTCTTTATTGGATTGTTGCTGACGCTGTTCTGCCGTTGTTCGAGGACGGTTGTCGTCACCGGTTGTATGGCCTGCGAACGGCGCGCTAGTATTCTCGCCTGATCCGCCGGCGCCGGATCACGCGCTTGGCTGGAACCGGTATGACGTCCCCCCATCAACCCGAGACGTGGCCTTGTTCAAGCTGGGTGTTCAGCCATGTCGGCGGCTCGATCGTCAGTGACGGTCTGACCCTCGGCTCCGACGGGCGCATCGAAGGCTACAGCCATCACAACGAGACTGCGTGGCGCGTGGAGGATGGCACCCTCTGCTTTGTCGCCGCCGACGGCAGGACCAGCACGCGCTTCGACCGCACGAGCCTGCTGGACCAGCGCCTGGTGCTGGAAGGCGACTTCCTGCTGGACCCGTCGCTCGGCATCGTGCTGCGGCTGGAGGAGCGGGGCCGGGAAGCGCCCAGCGTGTTCCTCAGCCAGAGCCGCTTCTTCTTCCAGGACCAGATACGCGCCCTGAACTGGGAGATCGGCGACCACAGCTACGGCCGCCCGCTGGTCTACGCGCATGGGCCGGAGCGCCTCATCATCGGCAAGTACACCGCGATCGGTGAGCAGGTGGCGATCGTTCTGGCCAATCATCGCCCCGACTTCGTCAGCATCTATCCGTTCGCCCTGCTGCGCGCGCACTGGAACTCGGTTCCTCCGCACCTGATCGATCACAAGGGAAAGGGCGATGTCCGCATCGGCAGCGACGTGTGGATCGGGCACGGGGCCGTGGTCACGTCCGGGGTCACGATCGGCCACGGTGCCGTGGTCGGAAGCCACGCCGTCGTCACCAAGGACGTGCCACCCTACGGCATCGTCGGGGGCAATCCGGCCCGGCTCATCCGCCACCGCTTCGATCAAGAAACGATCAGCTCCCTGCTGGCGATCGCATGGTGGGAATGGGCCGACGAAACGGTGGACCGCTACCTGCCGTTGATCCTGTCGACCGACATCGGGGCCTTCATCGAGGCGGCAGAGGTTGAATTCCATTGAGGCCGGTGCAACCCGCGGTTCCTGTTCATGGATGACGCGACAGGCGGTAATGTCGCCTGATGCGGGCGGGACGGAGCACATGACCGGGGCGACGAACGGGCAAGGAGCCGACGATGCCTCGCAGGTGCCGACGGTTCCGGTGTCGGAACTGGCCGTCGGCACGCCCGCGGCCGCCGCGTGGCGCAGCTGGACCGGCTTCATGCAGATGCTGCCGGGCGAGCGGTCGCGTTTGCCGCCTGGATTGATCGCGTCGCACGAGATGCCGAACCTGGCCTGGTTCACCCACGTCCACGGCCAGCAGGCAGACGTGCCACCGCTCGGCTGCCACCTGATCCGCGATGCCGAGATCACCGGCCATGGCTACGTGTTCAGCGCCGGCCGGCTGGTGACCCAGGACGTCTACCTCCATGGCGTGGCCCGCGACGAGATCGCGGCCCGGCCGGACCTGCTGCCCGGTTCAAGCCCGGCACGGCACGGCCTGCGGATCGACCAGCCGGTCATCGAGATCCTCGGTCCAGGCAGCCCGGTCTATGGACACTGGCTGGTGGACTTCCTTCCGCGCGCGGCGATCGCGCGCGAGGTGCTCGGCGACGCCTTCCACGACTGCCTGATCCCGCTGCCACGCGACCTGCCAGACTGGACCGTCGAGCTGCTGGTCCGCTTCACCGGTTTCAGGCCGGAGAACGCCCTGCGCTACGACCCTGGCGCCGAGTTCCTGTCCTGCGCCCGGCTCTGCGTGCCGACCTTCGGCCACGCTGCCGGCGGCTACTTCTTCCACAGCTTCGTGCGCGACTTCTATGCCCGCTTCGTGCCGCACCGTCCGGCAACGCGGTCCCGACGCCTTTGCCTGTCCCGGCGCAACTTCGAGCACCAGACGCGCGGCGTGCTGAAGGGGTTCGCGCAGCGGCTGCACATGGAGCAGGCGGCGGTGCAGCGCGGCTTCGAAATCGTTTGTCCGGAGGAGCTGAGCTTCGCCGATCAGGTGGCCCGGTTCGCAGAAGCGGGGATCGTTCTCGGCGAGTATGGGTCGGCGCTGCACAACACCCTGTTCTCGCCGGCCCGCACCATCATTGGCTCGGTGCGCTACCCCAACTCGGTGCAGACGCGGATCGCCGGGCTGATGGGGCAGGACGTGCTCTACCTGATCCCGGACTCGGAGTCGGTCGACGAGCGGGGGGCCGAGATCTATGCCGTGTCCACCGACAAGATCGACCGCTTCCTCGACCAACTGGTAGCGCTGCATGTCGACTCCCTGGTCCCGCCGGGATGCGGGTGATGCCCCTTCAAGATGATCGCTGCCGCCCATGAACGAGTTGTCGCCACCGCCGCTTCCATCCCGTTCCGCGATCGAGAGCATGCTTGACGCCGGGGAGGCAGAGCAGGCTTGCGAGGCAACGACCCGCCGCCTCGCCGCGGAGCCGATCGATGCGGAAAGCTGGTTCCTGCTGGCGAGATGCCTGGAGCAACTCGGCCGGCTCGTCGAGGCGGCGGAGGCCTCCGCACGCGCCATCGCGCTGTGGCCCGACCCGGCGCCGGTGCATCGCCTGCAGCTCCGCCTCGCCCAGCAGGCTGCCGACCCGGCCGCTGCGCAGCGTGCCCTGCACGCCCTGCTCGCTGTGCAACCGGATGATCCGCACCTGCATGGCCAGCTCGGCCGGTTGCTGTCCGAGCAGGGGGATCATCGCGCGGCCGTGCCGCACCTGCGGATCGCCGCTCCGGTCCTGCTGCACGAGAACGACGCGATCTGGAACTACACCGCCGGTCTGGCGCTGACGGGCTTGTTCCAGGAACTGATCGAGGCGCAGCCGCTGCTCGATCGCATGGCCACCGATGGGCCAACTCCCTACACGCCGTACCGGCACCTCGCCTCGGCCAAGCTCGCGCTGCTGTTTGACCGAGCGGACATCATCGGCGCGCACCGTGCTCTGGAAGCGTCGTCGCGTTGGCAAGGGCCAGTGGGTGTGATGGAGACCGTCAACGCCGCCGTGTCGCGGCACGAGCCGTTCAGCTTGGTGTGCCTGGACCAGGATCTGGCGCACTTCATCTGCCTCACCAGCCTGCGCTGCCACCTGGCGCTGCGTCCGCAGGAGCTGCTTGCCTTGTGTGGCCCGAGCTGGAGCCGGTGGTTCGACGGTCCGGTCGATGCGGTCGATCCGGCGCAGATCGCGGCGCTCGGCCGTCAGGTCGGCGACGCGCTCCACGAGGCCGACATGCTCGGTGTGCCGGATGTCGAAACGCTGCAACTGGACAACCTGCATTTCGGGCTGCTGGCGGAGATGCGCCTTGCTGTGCCGCTCCGGCCTGGGCAATCCCTCACCTCGTTCCGGATTGCGGCGCAGCTGCACGAAGCCATGCCGTTCCTGCGCTCGATGCTGCATGGTCAACCGTTCCTGGGCCTGGTCGGCAACTTTGCCGACCTTGCATCACGGCTGGGCCGTTTCTGCGGCATTCCCGAGACGCAAACGGTTTGCCTGCCAGGATCCGGTCCGGCGGCAGTTCCGGCCCTCGATCTGTGCGAAGGCGCGCTTGCCGGGCTGTCGGTTCCGTTTCCCGGCGCGATCTTTCTGGTGGCCGTTCCTGGACCGTTTGGCCCGGCGTTCTGCGGCAGGATAAGGCAGCTCGGTGGCATCGCCCTCGACATCGGTGCGGTCGCAGCCATCTGGGCGGCACGCTGACGCCGGAACCTGACAGGTGATGCCGGCTGCGGCTCGGACAGCCTGTTCGTCGAGATGGGCGCTTGGTCGGATGGTCTAGCCGGCGATGTCGCGCCGTGTGGCTGCAGAACCGGCCATTGGGCCCGGCCGCCCGACAGAGCTGTAGGCGAGGCCGGCCGCTTCCATCGCCGCCGGGTCGTAGATGTTTCGGAGGTCGACGACGACGCGGCCGGCCATCAGCCCGCGCAGCCGCTCGGGCGACAAGGCGCGGAACTCGTTCCACTCGGTCAGCACCAGGATCGCGTCCGCATCCGCGGCCGCGTCCAGCGCGTCGGTGCAGTAGGTCACGCCGCGCTCGGGCAGCAGCGGCCTGGCCGCCTCCATCCCGGCCGGGTCGAAGGCCCGCACCTGCGCCCCGTTCTCCACCAGCCGGTGCACGATCGGGATCGAGGGCGCGTCGCGCATGTCGTCGGTCTCGGGCTTGAAGGTGAGCCCGAACACCGCCACCGTCTTGCCGCGCACCGTGCCGCCGCAGGCGGCCATGATGCGGGCCGCCATGCTGGCCTTGCGCGCGTCGTTGACCTGCACCGTGGCCTCGACCAGGCGCGACGAGGCGCCGGCCTCCTGGGCGATCCGCATCAAGGCCAGGGTGTCCTTGGGGAAGCACGAGCCGCCATAGCCCGGCCCGGCATGCAGGAACTTGGAGCCGATGCGGCCGTCGGTGCCGATGCCGCGCGCCACCTCGTGCACGTCGGCCCCGACCCGCTCGCACAGGTCGGCCATCTCGTTGATGAAGGAGATCTTCATCGCCAGGAACGAGTTGGC
>CAXTMS010000099.1:0-12713 GCA_964245345.1 uncultured Acetobacteraceae bacterium
CCGCTCGCTCGGTGCGTGCCTCCTGACCATGCGCCTGGACAGCCTCGTGTCCGCTACCGATCTGCGCCTGAGCGAGATGATGGCCAGGACGCCGGCTGGACATGGTCACGTCCTGTTCTCCGGCACGCTGGCTGGCATGAAGGACTTGTCGTGCCTCTGCAGGATCCATCCCCAGGATGCGCAGCTGGTACTCGGCGGCACGCGTCGCGACGTTGCGTCCGGCGCCTGCGAGACGGGCGCTGACGCCCGCGCGGAGGATGGCGAGGTGGGAGTCGATCACGAACTCGTCGACCGGTTCGGAGAAGCGACCCTGCTTGATCCCCAGCGCGACGTCCAGACGCATGTATCGGGCAACGTCCTCCTTGATCGCCTCGAACTCGGTGAATGCGGAGACGAGCAGACGGCCCCAGATCGGCTCGGTGGCGGCGATCTCGATGAACTGGTAGGTTCCGAAGGCCACCCGGGAGGCGCCGTCGTTCAGCGAGGCGCGGGTGTTGCTCATCTCGTTGTGCATGGCGAGAGTGACCGCCTGGCACACCGCTGCGACGATCTCGGCCTTGTCCTTGAAGTAAAGGTAGAAGGTGCCGTTCGCCAGCTCCGCGGCAGTGGCGATCTCACTCACCGACGTCGCCGTGATTCCGCGCTCGGACATCAGCCTGAGGGCCGCATCCGTCAGCCGCGCGCGCGTGCGGCCACGCTTCCCACCGTGCTGCGGGAAGATCAGGGCTGGTGTAACCATGAGCCTCCTTACTTCGGCCGGTTCATCCAGGCAACTTTTTCGACACCTGCGGAAGGCTGATCGGGTCCATCCTCATCGACGCGCGCGACCCTGCTCCGGCGTCAGGAACACAGTGCCACCTACGCCGGAGGCGCAGGTGTTATCACGATGATCGCCGCGGGAGCGCCGCTCTCGTTCCTCACCGCGCGTGCCTCGCCCGAGGGGATGAAGACGCTGTCCCACTGCTGGAGCACGTGACGGGTCCCGTCCTCCTGCTCGATGACGAGAGTGCCGTCGGTGACCACGTAGATCTTGCCGATCGGCCCTGCCTCCATGGGTATCACCGCCCCATCCGGAAACGACGAGTGACCAACCAGGGCGAAGTCGGCGGGACTTGCCTCGCCGCCTTGAAGCCGTCGTGCGACGACGTCCTCATGGTTGGACGCGCTATAGATCGGGGCGTCCACGAACCTGACTACATCCATTGCCAACTCTCCGACGGCGCCTTGCGACAAACGCTCGATGATGCGCTTCCTCGAAAGCTTATCATCCGGGAATGACCGGGAGAAGCACGTGGCTGTCGAAGCAAGCGTCTTCATGTGATGAGCGACGGCGCCGATGACGTGATTGCCTTCGACGTGCGGCCGCAATCCAGCGACAATCCAGTCCAGGCTGGGCTGCTTGACGCGCTGGAAGATCGCGCCGGCGTTGGAGGGATTCTTGAGGCGGCCGCAATCGTCCTGAAGCCCTGGCAGTTGAAGACGTCGTCCACGGGGCGCGGCTGGTCGGCGGGAGCTTCGTCATGAACCAGCTCAGGAAGGTGCTGCCACCGCACAGCAGAACCGTCTGCCGCGCGGCACCGGCGAGACTTCGAAGCGTCTCGTGGTCGCGTGCGTGCAGCTCGCCATCCATCGGTTCGAGACCCAAGACCTTGCCGAAACAGGCCCTCGCTTCCGCCATGTCCGACCGACATCGCGACACGGACCAGGGTGGGGTCGAGATCGTGGCAACGGTCCCGCTGACCGGGCAGTCCCGCTCCCGTCTCCATGATCTCGACGGGAATGCCGAACGTCGGATCGGGGACGCAGATGCGCCAAGGGCCGTCCACCTCGACGGCCGGGGTCATGATACGGATCCCGAGCCGTGACAGCCGTTCCAACGCGATCCGACACGGACTTGCCTAACCGGCAGAAGCCGACGTGGTTCGGTCGCCGATCCGACGGACGCGGTCGTTGCGGCGGGATCGTCCGGGTCCAGAACCCGATCCGCATGGGCTCCTGTCGCCCGACCATGTGAAAAGCTGTGCCCTCACCCCAGAGCCCAGACCCATCACCTGCCCGTCACGCTCGTTGTAGATCAACCGCTCCCCGTATGGCTCTCATTACGACGGCCCGCTCACCGTCCGCCATGCCGCGGCACTCCGGATCGATCCTTGCCCCGGCAGCGTGATCGTGGCGTTCCAGTTTCCCGAACAGGGTTCAATTCTCGTCGTGAAGACCCTGCTGTTCCCGGACCGCCACAACGTCAAGAGCAGGTTTTGACTGTCCTCGAGAAACTCGGCCCTATGTCATGAACCGCTGGGCGTCAACGCTCTGCTCCGTGACGGCGCCTGAGGATGGCGGCTCGCACGCCACCTGATCGGCTTCAAGTTGACGGCCTTATCTTGATGAGATACCTCTCATTTAGCGATGGTGTTCGGCTGCAAGATAGGGAAATGCGAGACATGACCGGCGGTTCGACCTTGCTCGTCGTCGGCGCCGGCCCGGTCGGCTTGATGACGGCGATCATTCTTGCCAGGCATGGCCTGAGCTCGACGGTGGTCGAGCGGTTCAAGACCCGGCACGGGGCGCCCAAGGCGCATGCGCTCAACCCGCGGACCTTGGAGATCTGCCGCTCGATCGGTCTCGATGTCGAGGCGATGAAGAAGCGCGCCACGCCGGCGGAGGATGGCGGCTGGGTGCGGTTCGTCACGACCCTCGCCGGTGAGGAGATCGGCGTCATGCCCTATGAGCGGCAGGACGAGCAGGCACGCGAGGTGACGCCGACGCCGCTGATCAACCTGGCCCAGCCCTTGTTCGAGGACTTCCTGCTCGAGGAGGTGGCACGGTCTCCCTTGATCGAGCTGCGGCGCGGCACCAGCTGGATCGGCTGCGAGCAGACCGACGAGGCGGTGACGTCGGTGCTTGAGGACGTGGATACGCGGGAACGGACCCAGCTGACCACGCGCTATGTGATCGCGGCCGACGGGGCGGGCAGCGTCGTGCGGCGCGAGCTCGGCGTCGACATGGTTGGCGACAGCGCCTCGCAAGCCTTTATCACGATCCATTTCGCAGCCAACCTGCGCGACGTGGTGCGTGATCGGCCGGGCATCCTGTACTGGATCATGCAGCCGCCCTACACCGGCGTCCTGATAGCCTACGACATCGGGAGTCGCTGGTGCATGCTGTATCCGCACGATCCGGCGGTGTCGCCTTTCGAAAGCTTCACGCCGGAAACGTGCAAGCAGATCCTGCGTCATGCGATCGGTCGCGACGACCAGGAGATCGAGATCAGGCACGTCCTTCCGTGGACGCTGATGTCGGAGGTCGCGGAGCGCTACCGCGTGGGGCGGGTGTTCTTGGTCGGCGATGCTGCGCATCGCTTCCCGCCCACCGGCGGCCTGGGACTGAACACCGGCCTGCAGGACGCGCACAACCTCGCCTGGAAGATCGCGGCCGTGGAGCAGGGCTGGGCGTCCGACGGCCTGCTCGACAGCTACCATGCCGAGCGGCACGCGGTGGCGACGACCAACTCCGCGCAGAGCTACAAGAACGCCCAGCGCATCCTCAAGCTGCAGGCGGCCCTCAAGGCCGATGGCATGGATGATGCCGGCGCGCTGCTGCGGCGGCTCCACGATCCGGTGGCGCAGGCCGACATCCAGCAGCAGGTCGCCAACCAGCGCGAGCACTTCGACAGCCTCGCCCTGCAGCTCGGTTTCGTTTACGGCCCGGAAGGTTCCGATCCCGCCGACGTGTCGGATTTCCAGCCGAAGCTGCTCGTCGGCGGCCGCATGCCCCATGCCTGGCTGGAACAGGACGGCAGGGTGATCCCGCTCCTGGACCTGCTCGACGAACGGCGCTTCACCTTGCTGGTCGGGCAGAGCCATGCGAACGATCTAGCCAGCGTCGAACCTCCGCTGCGTGCGCTCGTCTCGGTGGTTGCCGAAGGGGTGAACTTCAGCGATCCGCGAGGCTCCCTGCGTCGGTTCGCGAACCTGGCCGGGGGGGAAGCGATCCTGGTTCGGCCCGACGGCCACGTGGCCGCCATCATCCCGCCTTCGCAGGCCGACGCCCTGGCCGACGTGCTGCGCTCGCGGCTGGGCAAGGTGCTGGGCAGGGAAGAGGCAATGGCATGATCCTCCATGCTGTCATGTTCACCTGGAAGAGCGACGTGACGCCGCGTCAGGTGGACGAGGTGATCACCGCTCTTCACGCGCTGCGTGGTTCGATCCCGGGCCTGATCTCCATCCAGGCCGCGCCCGACCTGCGCCTGCGCCCAGGCAATCCCGACTTTCTCGTGGTCGCCACGTTCGAGGACGAGCAGGCTTGGCACGTTTATCAAGCGCATCCTCGGCACAAGGCGGTGGTCACCGACATGATCGAGCCGATCCTGTCGCACCGCCAGTCCATGCAGGCCGCCACGTGAAGGGTCCTTGTCCAGCTGTGCGGGCATCATGACGGCACGGCCGGACGATGACCCACATCCGCATCCCGACGAGGGACACGGTCGCAGGGGTCGATACGGTCGGCGCTCCGGTGAATGTCCTCGCGACGGCATCAGGACGGCTGACCATCTTCGAGAACCCTGCGGCGCTGATCGTCGTCGACCAGCTCCTCCAGACCGCCATGCTTGAGCCTCGGGACGCGCTGTTGTCGACCAGCCACGACCATCTCCTTGCGCAACCTTGAACCCGCATCAACGAGAGGCCCATCGTGGCGATCCACCTTCCAGCCCCCGTCTACAAGCCGGCATTCAACGTCACCCGAGCCAGCCACGTCGTCCACCGCGTGCGCGACCTGGCGGCATCTCGAACCTTCTACGTGGACCTGGTCGGCCTCGTCGTCAGCGACGAGGAGCACGACACGATCTGGCTGCGCGGGTTGGAGGAAGGCTGCCACCATAGCCTGGTCCTGAAGGCCGGCGACCCGCTTAGCGAGCGGGTCGGCTTCCGCGTGCTGACCGAGGAGGACCTCGAACTGGCGCAGGACTACTTCGCCAGGGCCGGCTTTCCCACCGCCTGGGTCGAGGTCGCCCATCAGGGACGGACCCTGCATACGGTCGATCCGGCCGGCACGCCGCTCGAGTTCTGCGCCGTCATGGAAACCAGGCCGCGCCTGTTCCACCACGTCGAGATCCACAAGGGTGCTTGTGCGCAAAGGCTGGACCATGTTCAGGTGGTCACACCGGAAGTGCAGTCCTGCCTCGACTTCTACGGCTCGATCGGTTTCCGGTTGTCCGAATACGTGGTCGACGGCGCCGAGAATCCGGTGATGGTGTTCCTGCAGCGCAAGGGTAACCCGCACGACGTGGTGTTCGCGAACGGACCGGGTCCGCGCCTGCATCATGTGGCATATACCGTGCCGGAAACGCAGAACCTCATGACGGCGGCGGACCTGTTCGTCCGCGCCGGCTTCAGCGGCCAGGTGGAGTTCGGCCCGGCCCGCCATTTCAGCCCCGGCCTGGCCCGGTTCCTCTACCTGCGGGATCCCGACGGCCATCGCGTGGAGCTGTTTCCGAGCCACTACCAGACCATCGACATCGAGGATGAGCCGCTGCGGTGGCAGGCACCGGAGTTCCAGATCGGCGGCTGGCAGGCTCCGCCGCAGCGGTGGTTCGACGAGGCCAGCGCGTTCGAGGCGCGCTGACACACCCAGACCGACGGAGACTCAGTTGAGGATCATCAGCTTCCTGCATGACGGCCGGCCGCGGCACGGCATTCTCGACGGCGACGTCGTCAGGACCAATCCCAAAGCCGAGACGCTGCGGGACGTCATGACCAGCCAGCCGACTGGTCCCGTGGTTCCTGTGGCCGGGCTGCAGCTGCTTCCGGTGATCCCGAGCCCGGGCAAGATCATCTGCATCGGGCTGAACTACCGCGACCACGCGAAGGAGGGCGGCAACCCGATACCGACCTATCCCGCCGTGTTCATGCGCACCACGACCTCCCTGGTCGCCCATGGCCAGCCCATCCTGCGGCCGCCGGTGTCGGACAAGCTCGATTTCGAGGCCGAGCTCGCGGTGGTCATCGGACGGTCGGCCACGCGTGTGGCGGCCGGCAAGGCATTGGACCACGTGGCCGGCTACGCCTGCTTCAACGACGGCTCGATCCGCGACTACCAGCGCAAGTCGACGCAGTGGACGATTGGCAAGAACTTCGATCGCACCGGCGGCTTCGGCCCGGAACTGGTCACCGCCGACGAGCTGCCAGAGGGCGCGCGCGGGCTCAGCATCACCTCCCGGGTGAACGGCGCCGTCATGCAGGACGGGAACACGTCCGACATGATCTTCGACGTCGCCACTCTGATCGAGATCCTGTCCGAGGCCATGACGCTCGAGCCAGGCGACGTCATCGCCACCGGAACGCCCGCCGGCGTCGGCTACGCCAAGACGCCGCCTTTGTTCCTCAGGGACGGCGACGTCTGCGACGTCACCATCGGCGGCATCGGCACGCTGTCGAACCCGATCAGGGACATCGTCGGCTAGCGACATGAAGCCCTTGCTCGTCGCGTGGCTGGACCGAAGCGCCTGACGAGATCGACGACTGGAGAAAGCTGATGAACTCCCTCCGAGGGATCAGGGTCGTCGATCTGACCCGGGCGCTGTCTGGACCGTTCTGCTCCATGACCCTGGCCGACTTCGGCGCGGACGTGATCAAGGTCGAGCCTTCCCCGGGAGGAGACATGAGCCGGGGCTGGGGTCCGCTCGATCGTGGCGTCAGCACGTACTTCCTGTCGTGCAACCGCAACAAGCGCAGCCTGTGCGTCGACTTTCGCAACCCGCAGGGTCTCGAAGCCGTCCTCCGGCTGATCGACACCGCCGACATCGTGCTGGAGAACTTCAAGCCCGGAACCATGGAGAAGATGGGGCTCGGCTACGCGACCTTGAGCGGCCGAAACCCGAGGCTGATCATGGGCAGCATCAGCGCGTTCGGCGCCGAAGGCCCGTTGAGCAGCTGGCCGGGGTTCGATCAGATCGCGCAGGGCTATTCGGGGCTGATGAGCCTGACCGGTTTCCCGGACGGTGACCCGACGCGTACCGGCACGGCCATCGGCGACCTCAGTTCCGGCATGTGGTTGTCCATGGCCCTGTTCGCGGCGCTGCTCGACCGCGAGCGGACCGGCGTCGGCCAGCATGTCGCCACCTCGCTGCTGAGCAGCCTGATCGGCCTCCTGACCGTGCATGCCCAGCGCTACCTGAGCCTGGGCGACATCCCGAAGCGCACCGGCAACGCCCATTCGGTGATCGCTCCCTACGGCGTGTTCGAAACGGCGGACGGGCCGTTGAACCTGGCTCCCATCACCTCCGAGATGTGGCTGCGCTTGTGCCAGTTGCTGGAACTTCCGGAGCTGCCGCGTGATCCGCGTTTCGAGACCAACGAAACGCGCATTGCGCACAGGGAAGAGTTGAGGGTGATCCTCGAAAGCCGCCTGAAGGGACGCGGCAAGCGGGAGTGGACGGAGCTGTTCATCGGCGCCGGGCTGCCGGCGGGGCCGATCCACACGCTCGACGAGGTTTTCGACGATCCGCAGGTGCACTACTGCAACCTGGTGGAAACGCTCGAGCACCCGGTCCTCGGCACGCTGCGCCAAGTCGTCACGCCGGTGTCGGCAGGCAACGAGGCAAGCCAGTCGTCCCGGCCGGGCAGCCTCGCTCCGCCGGAGCTGGGCCAGCATACGGTCGAGATCCTGGAGGAAGCCGGGTTTGATCGGGCTTCGATCGAAACCCTATGCAGGTCAGGGGTTGTCCACCAAGTTCAGGGGCCTCACGGGACAAACGCATGACGCTTGATGCAAAGCCGCATCCCTTCGTGACGACGAGCATCGTCGAGGAGCGGATCGGATACCTGCGCTTTGCCAACCCGTCACGCCGTCATGCGCTCAGCACGGACGTCCTCCATGGCCTTGCCGAAGGCCTGGCGGACTTCGCGGCACGAGGCCTGCCGGTCGTCGTCCTGACCAGCGGCACAGGCCAGGATGTCTGGAGCGCCGGCTTCGACATCAGCGAGATGGCGCTCGATCGGGACCCGCTCGCCTATGGCAAGCCGCTTGAACGGTTTCTGCACCACGTGCGGTCCTATCCCGGCGTGGTGATCGCCATGGTTTCGGGCTCGGTATGGGGCGGAGCGGTCGACCTTGCGATGAGCTGCGACCTCGTCGTCGCCGACCACACCGCGAAGTTCGCCATCACCCCGGCCAACATAGGGCTACCCTACACCACGAGCGGATTGATCCGGTTCTTTAACAACGTGCCGATCCACATTCTCAAGGAGATGTTCTTCTGCGCCACGCCCTTGAACGCTGATCGGGCGGCGCATTTCGGTGTCATCAACCGGCTGGTCGACACCAAGGATCTGGAAGCCACGACGGTCGAGATGGCGCGCGACATTTCCTCGAAGGCACCCATGGCTGTCCAGGCGGTCAAGGAACAGCTGCGCATCCTGGAAGATCTTCAGCCGATCCCGGTCCAGGCGATGGAGCGGATCGCGGAACTCCGCCGAAGGGCCTGCGAAAGCGACGACTTCAAGGAGGGCGTGAACGCCTTCCTGGCGCGGCGCAAGCCCGAGTTCGGTAAAGCGGGAGAAGGCCTCGGACTGTCGGACTGATCGGCTTGCGGCGATACGGGTTGGGTTTTCCTTGAAGAAGGTGCCCGATGCCGGCCCAAGGGGTCGGCCGTCTTGATCTTGTTTTTGGCTGAACCTGACAGGGAAAGGGTTGGTCAAGCAGACCGTGCTTCATCTGCCGCCGGTTTCTCCCAGGCTCGTTTCTACCATCGCACCCATGCGAAACGTTCGGAACGTGGCACAAAGGTGTTGCATATCCCGATGCGCGTGACAGCGCTGCCGGAACGCGTTGAACGTCCGGCGCACGCCGGCTTCGGCCCCTCATGCTGCTTGAGATGCGTTGTGTCCGGCCAGAAAGGCGGGCAATCGCCACCGGTCCATACCGCTCGACGAATGCAACGAAACCGTGTGTAGTGCTGGTGGCCCATGGCAAGGAGGCGGTGATGTTACCCCGCATGTCGGAGGGCGAGCTCACGCTGTTCCGGAGTTTCGTCGGCAGGGCTCAGGGCTATGTGGAGTTCGGCGCCGGCGGCAGCACGTTTCTGGCCGCCCAGTCCGGGACCGGCTTCGTTGTTTCGACCGACTCGGCGCAGGACTGGATCGACTCCGTACGGATGCAGTGCGTCGCAGCGCAGACGCCCACGATGCCTGACCTGATCACGGCCGATATCGGTCCTACCGGAGCCTGGGGCTATCCCGTAGACGAAAGCCGGCGTGGGAACTGGCGCTCCTACTACGAACTGTGCTGGGACAGGCCAGGAACCCAGGATGCGGACCTGTACATGGTGGATGGACGGTTCAGGGTTGCCTGCGCCATGCAGGTATTGCTGCACGCGCGCGTCGGAGCGCTTCTGGCGATTCACGATTTTGCCAGCCGGGAGCATTACCACGCCGTGCGCCGCTTCGCCCGGGAGATCGCCACCACCGAGGATCTGTCTGTGTTCCTGATCCCCGAGACAAGGAACCTGTCCGGCATCGCACTGACGCTGGCCGAGCATGCCTTCGATCCGCGCTGAGGAACACGGGTCCAATAGGTATTGTCGGCGACAACACGGATACTGGACAGAATACCTGCTCCGAGATCCGGAACCGGTCGTCGAGGTCGGTTGACGGAGATCAAGCCTGCGGCGTCATATCGGTGGATGAAACGCCGTGCGTCGCCGGATCATCCCGGTCTGGTTCCTTTTCCGCTTCCCGCGACCGGACCAGGCCATCTTCTGCGCCTGCCGATCCGCAACTGGATTGACCGTCATCCCCGGCTCTGCCTGCTGCCGATGCTGGCGCTTCTCCTCGTGGTCGTGTTTGGCAACCGCCTGTTCCTGACCGGGGACGAGCAGCGCTACTTCCTTTATGCCATCTCCTTCATCCGGCACGGCACGCTGACCATGAAGCTGGCGGATTGGAACCAGGTCATGCTGCACGTGACGCACGGGAGGGCCGCCAGTCTTCCTGCGGGCGGTGGCGGCGCTGTGGTGATGAACGCGGTCTACCTGCCCGTGATCCTGTCGCCGCTGGCAGGCCTGTTCTCGCTCATGGGGCTGCGGACGGCGACGCTGATCGCCGGCCTCGCCGGGCTGGCGCTTCTGCATCGCCTGCTGCGCCGGGTTGCCGGCCCGACCGCCTCGCTCGCCGCCTTGTTCGTCGTTGCCTTCTCGATGCCGCTGCTGCCCTACCTGCATCTCTTCTACATGGAGACTTTCCTCTTCGCTCTCGTCTGCTGGGCATGGGAGCGCCTGCAGACCACGGGACGGGGCTTAACAGGCGACCTGCTGACGGCGGCGGTCCTGATCCTGATCCCGATCGTGCACATGCGTGGATCGGTCGTCGCGGCGCTGCTGTTTGCCGGCCTGCTGGTGCAGGTCCTGGGCCGGCGCCTTTGGCTGCGCGCTGGGCTGCTTCTGGTGGTTGCAGCAGTCGCAGGGATCGGCTTTGCCGGCCTCAACCTGGCAATCTACGGGAGCGTCACTGGCCCGGTGAACACGGCCAGGCCGCCGATGCCTTGGGACTGGTTCCCGGTGCTGTCGATGCAGCTCTTCAACGTCCACCACGGGCTGTTCGCCTACGCACCGATCTGGATCGTCGGCTATGCCGGCCTGATCTCAGGCGTGCTGCGCCTGGACCGCTCCCGCAGCGATCCAGTGTGTCGCGTGCTTCGGCAGGCGCTGGTGTTGGCGTTCGCCGCAGCGGTGACCGGGGTTGGCGTCAATCCCGGCGAATGCTGGCCGGCACGGTTCTGGGTGCTGTCGACGCCGATGCTGGCGGTCGGGCTTGCCTATTGGCTGCACAGGCTTCGTGGCGTCCTCCCGACGCTGTGCGTCGCGGGACTGCTCGGCATCACCGCGGCCAACACGATGCTGTTCGTCAGGAAGCCGAACGAGTTCATCTATGACCGTCAAAGCAGCACAACCTATACCGCGCTGTTCGACCGCTTCGGGCATGTCGATGCCAACCTCGTTCTGCCGGTCGAGACCGGGTCCGCCGCCGACGTTGCCGCCGCGCGGGATCTGACTTTGGCGGCCGTGACAATGATCCTGCTTCTGGCATTCTCCTTGCGCGTCCGCATGGCGGCGGCTCCGGCGTTGCTTCTTCTGCTGGCGGTGCTGGATCTGGCCCGTGCGCACCGGTTGCCGCGAGCGACTACATCGTTGACGTGGAACCTGACCGGCTTTCCCTGGTGCTGAACCGGCCCGCGCGTCATCCGGCGATCGAGATCGGCCAGCAATGGGAAACCTGGTTCGTGCCGCCAGCGCTGGAACGCTTCACCGTGCGCTCCAACGGTCTGGAAGGTGCCACCACCGTTGTCGGTCCCGCGAACCAGACGATTGTTTCCGGCTGCCAGGGCCCCGCGCGAGCCATGGACGTGCAGGCCCGAGGGATCGATCTGCAGGCGCAGGCCCGGCACCGCCTCGTCGTGCTCGAATCGACCTCCTTCCTGCGTCGATTGTTGCCGTCCGGTTCGTGTCGGGACGGAGGCGGAGTGGAGTCGAGGCCGGCATCCGGAAAGGCGACGCGTGCCTGACAACGTCGTGACCGTCCACATCCGCGCCGAAGCCTGGGTTTTCCACCGGATCTGACCGCCGATGACACAGCCATGCAGGGCTGATCACGGTGTCCAGCCTATCCCCCTGTTCGTCGGCAGATGCCGTCACCCCCGGCCGAGAAACGGCATGGCGTTGGCCATGATCGTCAGGAACGGGATGTTGGTGTCGAGCGGCAAGGAAGCCATCAGCAGCACGCTGCGGCCGACGTCCTGCACATCCATCATCGGCTCCACCGCCATGTGCCCGGCGGCCTGCTTGGCGCCGGTCTGCATGCGCGCGGCCATGGCGGTCGCGGCGTTGCCGATGTCGATCTGCCCGCAGGCGATGTCGAAGGGCCGCCCGTCCAGCGACAGCGTCTTGGTCAGACCGGTGACGGCGTGCTTGGTCGCGGTGTAGGCGGCAGAATCCGGACGCGGCGCGTGCGCCGAGATCGAGCCGTTGTTGATGATCCGGCCGCCGCGCGGCGACTGCGCCTTCATCATCCGGAACGCGCCCTGCGCGCACAGGAACACGCCGGTCAGGTTGACCGAGACCACCCGGTTCCAGTCGTCAAAGCTCAGCTCCTCGAACGCCACGCCGGACACGTTGGTGCCGGCGTTGTTGAACAACAGGTCGAGACGCCCGAACCGCGCCTGCACGGCTGCGAACAGCGCGTCGACCGAACCTGGATCGGACACGTCGGTCGCCTGCGCCAAGGTGGACGCCGCGGCGTCGCCCGCCAGGTGCGCGGTTTCCTCGAGCCGAGCGAGGTCGCGCCCGGCCAGCACGACCGACCACCCTTCCGCCAGCAGCGCCAGGGTGACGCCACGGCCGATGCCGCTTCCGGCCCCGGTGACGAGCGCGATCCGGCTGCCTGCCGGTGATGCCTGCTGGTCCGCCATGTGCTGTCCTTCCTCAAACGGTGCCGGATGCCGGGCCGTATCCCGGGACGATTATCGTGAAGCCCACATCGACGGTCCTGACGCCCTGGTTCCCGCTTCCCGTCGGCAGGATCAGCCCGACGAAGCCGCTTCGCCGCGTGGCCAGGCTGCTGGTGGCGCGGTCCAGCACGCAGCCCGGCGTGGCGGTAGCCTGCTGCACCCGCACACGCGTTTCCGGCAGCACCTGCTCGGCCCGGATGAACACGGCTGTCACC
>CAXTMS010000100.1:0-4718 GCA_964245345.1 uncultured Acetobacteraceae bacterium
GAGATGGCGGGCGACAAGATGCCGTTCGCGCCCGACCGCCGCATCGTGCCGTCCTTTCTCGCCCGCCTCGCGATCGGCGCGCTTGGCGGCGCGGCTCTGGCGGAGTGCCGCGTGTCGCTGCTGGGCGGCGCCGCGTCCGGCATGGCAGGCGCCGTCTTCGGCACCCTGCTGGGCCGCGCCGCCCGAGGCGCCAACACCCGGACCGGCCTCGATTGGACCCGTGCCCTCGCCGAGGACGCGCTCGCCGCCGGGCTGGCCACAGTGCTGGTGCGCCGGTCCGCGACTACCTAGCGCAACTGCCGTCTCCGACCGACGGCACCGGACGCGCATCGGACGGTTTCCGTCCTCGGCCACATGCTTCCCCCGGTTGCTCGCCACTCCGCCTTCCGCCATTGCTGCGTCCATGCGCATCGATGGGTCCGAGGACGCGCCACCGCCGACCACGGCCCATTCGGTCCGCAACCCCGAGCTCGATTGGCTGCGCGCCTACGCGGTTCTCCCGGTCATGGCGCTGCACCTGGCACGGCTGCTGGGGCCGGATCCGGGACCGTTCCGCGCCGTGCTCACGGAGATCGACGTCAGCGGCGGCGTGGATCTGTTCTTTGCCCTCTCCGGCTTCGTCATCGCCGGGTCGCTTGAGCCGCTCTGGGCGTTGCCCCGGCCGCGCCGCATCCTGGCGCATACGGTGGTCTGGCCGTTCTTCGTCAAGCGGTTCTGGCGCCTTTGGCCCACCTCGACCCTGTGGATCACCTACTGCCTCGCCGTGTCCTGGATCTGCCACGGCCTCGGCGGCTGGCCGCCGGTCGGGCACGTCGCCCGGGAATGGGCCACGGCGATCGTGCCGGTGTACGAGCTGCGGGAGTTCCGGCACCCCGGCGTGCTCGGCTACTACTGGACCCTGTCGGTGGAATGGCAGTTCTATCTCGTGTTCCCGTTCCTGCTGCTCGGCATCCGCTCGGCCGGCGCCCGCCTGGCGACCTTCGTCCTGTTGTTCGGGCTCGGCCTTTGCACCAACGAGGTGTCCGGGATGCTGCGCTTTTCCTCCATCGTGGCGGGCATCGGGATCTACGCCGCCTGTCGTTCCGGACGGCTTGCCCTTGCCGCCCGCCGCGTTCCGCCGCTGCGGTCCTGGGCGCGCTTTTCCCTCACCGCCTCGCTTCTGGTCGTCCTCGTCACCGTGCCGCAGCTGGCGCACTCGAAGCTGATCGGCCAGCTCGGGCTGGCGCTGCTGTGCACGATCCTGGTGAGCATGGCGGTTTCTGGCCGCCGCCTGGTAAGCGATTGCGGCGTGCCCCGCCTGCTGGCCTGGATCGGCCTGCGCTCGTACTCGCTCTACCTGTGCCACATCCCGGTGGCCCTCACGCTGTCCGCGTTGCTGGACGGGGTTTGGCGCTCCGGCGGCAGCGCCGGCCGGGTCTGGGTGCCGCTGGAAACCATCGGCCTGGCGTTCGTGATCGCGTTCGCCCTGGCCGACCTGAGCTATCGTCACCTGGAGCTGCCGCTGCAACGGCGCCACCGTGTCCGGTCCGGTTCGTGATGTCGCGCGCCCGAGCCTGTCTTCGGCGCCTTCACGAAACGCCGCCGGTCAGCTGATCCGCAGCCCGCCATCCACGTCGATCGACACCCCGTTCACCATCGACGCGTCGTCGCTCAGCAGGAAGCTGATCACGCTGGCCACCTCCGACGGCTGGATGAACCGCCCCAGCGGGATGCGCCCCAGCATCGGCGCCGACTTGGCCGGGTCCGACCAGGCGAACTCGCCCATCGGCGTCAGCGTCACGGTCGGGTTGACGCTGTTGGTGCGTATGCCGTGCGGCCCGAGCTCCAGCGCCAGCACACGCGTCAGCGCGTCCAGCGCCGCCTTGGACGCGCAGTATGCCGCGTGGTTGGCGAACGCCATGGAGGAGGCGACCGAGGACAGGTTGACGATCGCACCGCCCTTGCCGCGCCGGACCAGGTCGCCCGCCACCACCTGCGCCAGACGCAGCGGCGCCAGGGTGTTGACCGCCAGCACCGCCTGGAAGCTGGCCATGGTCGTGTCCAGCACCGACTCCAGCACGGTGATGCCGGCATTGTTCACCAGCCCGTCCAGCGGCAGCGCCCCCGCCACCGCCTCGGCCGCCGCGTCCAGCTCGGCCAGGTCCACCGCGATCGTGGCGCAGCCGGTTTCCGCTTCCAGGCTTTGCAGGTCCGCAGCACTCCGGCTCAGCGCCACCACCTCGGCCCCGTCCGCCACCAGCCGGCGCACCGTGTCCCGCCCGATCCCCTTGCCGGCGCCGGTGACCAGGACGCGCCGGCCTGCAAGCTTCGTCGTCATCGCGTTCCGTCCTCGTGCTCAGGTCGCGTGAACGGTGTTCACGCCGCCACCAAGTCCCGCCCCGCCAGAAGTGCCTCCATCGACGGCGGCCGGCCGCGGAACGCCACGTAGAGCCGCATCGGGTCCTCGGTGTCGCCGGCGGCGAGCACGCGGCGCAGCCGTGCCGCGGTGTCCGGGTCGAACGGGTTTCCCGCCTCCTTGAACGCCTCGAACCCGTCCGCGTCCAGCACCTCAGACCACATGTAGGAATAGTATCCGGCGGCATAGCCGCCGCCGGCGAACAGGTGCTGGAAGTGCGGCGGACGGTGACGGATGCCGATCTCGGCCGGCATGCCGATGTTGCCGAGGAACTCGCGCTCGAACGCTTCGATGTCGAGCGAGGCGGGATCGGGATGGCGGTGCAGCGCCATGTCGATCAGCGCGGACGCGGTGAACTCCACGGTGGCGAAGCCCTGGTTGAAGGTGCGCGCCGCCAGCAGCCGCTCGATCAGCGCGTCGGGGATCGGCTCGCCGGTCTCGTGGTGCCGGCAATACGCGCGCAGGGTTTCCGGCAGCGCCATCCAGTGCTCGTAGACCTGGGACGGGAACTCCACGAAGTCGCGCTTCACCGACGTGCCCGATTGCGTCGGGTAGCGCACCCGGCTCAGCAGCCCGTGCAGCCCGTGGCCGAACTCGTGGAACAGGGTGCGCGCGTCGTCGAAGCTCAGCAGGGTCGGCTCGGAGCGGGCGAAGTTGTTGTTGTTGACGATGATGGGCGCGACCGGCGCGTCCAGGTTCTCCTGGTCTCGGTAGCTGCTCATCCAGGCGCCGGAGCGCTTGTCGCCGCGCGCGAAGTGGTCGGCCAGGAACAGCCCCACATGCCCGTCCGCGTCGCGCACCTCGAAGGCGCGCACGTCGGGATGATACGCCGGCACGTCCGGGCGGGGCACGAAGCTCAGCCCGAACAAGCGGCCCGCGGTGTCGAACGCGGCCTGCTGCACGTTCTCCAGCACGAAGAACGGCTTGGTCTGCGCCTCGTCCAGCGCGTAGTCGGCGCGGCGCACCTTTTCGGCGTAGTAGCGCCAGTCCCAGGGGGCGAGCGCGCCCTCGAAGCCCTCGGTGCGCGCCACCGCCAGCAGCCGGTCCCGCTCCGCCAGCGCCTTGGCGCGCGCCGGCGCCCACACCTGCTGCAGCAGCGCGTCCGCCGCTTCCGGGGTGCCGGCCATGGTGTCGTCCAGCCGGAACGCGGCGAAGTCGGGGTAGCCGAGCAGCCTGGCCTTTTCCCGACGCAGCGACAGGATCTCCGGGATCAGCGGCCGGTTGTCGTGCTCCCCCGGATGGGTGCCGCGCGCGATCCACGCCTGGTAGGCCGTCCGGCGCAGGTCGCGCCGGTCGGAAAAGCACAGGAACGGCTCGATCAGCGAGCGCGACAGGGTGATCGCGTAGCCGGGCAGGCCCCGATCCGCTGCCGCCTGCGCGGTCCCCGCGCGCACGAACGCCGGCAGCCCGTCCAGTCCGCTCTCGTCGACCAGCAGGTGCCACTCCTTCTCGTCGTGCAGCACGTTCTGGCCGAACCGCGTGTGCAGCACCGCCAGCCGCTCGGAGATAACGCTCATCCGCTGCCGCTGGTCCGGCCCGAGTGCGGCGCCGCTGCGTATGAAGCCGCGATGCACCCGCTCCAGCAGCCGCATCTGGTCCGGCAGGAGGCCCAACGCGCCGCGCCGCGCGTGCAGCGCGTCGACGCGCTGGAACAGTTCCGGATCGAGCGACACCCGCATCGCATGCTGCGCCAGCAGCGGCGACATGGTGCGGTCGATCGCTTCCAGCTCGGGGCCGCCCAGGCTGACGACGAGGTTGGAGAACACCGCCCCCACCCGCGACAGCGCCCGGCCGCTTCGTTCCATCGCCTCGATCGTGTTGGAAAAGTCGGGCTCCGCCGGGTCGGCCGTGATCGACGCGATCTCGGCCAGGTGCTCGGCCATCGCCTGCGCGAAGGCGGGCTCGAACTGGTCCGACCGGATCCGCTCGAAGGGCGGTGCTTCGAACGGCGTGGACCAGGGAAGGAGAAGGATGTTGCTGTCGGTCATGGCGCCGAGTCGGTGCAGAAGCCGCCCGCTTGGTCAAGCGAGCACCGGCGCGGTTCATCCCGCAGACGATGCGAACGTCCCGGCGACACGGGCTGCTCGCGATGGTCTCGATGACCGGGTGAGCGCAGGCGGGTGCTGCCGCTCCGGCCAGCCGTCCTCGCGCAGACATCGCCCCGGGCGTGCAAACCATGCCGTTCCTGGGATGGCGGCTGTGGCAACAACCGTCACCTCGTGCTGCAGACCGTGCGCGTGCCGCCCGGCGCGTTCGGCTCCACCGCGATGTCGTACCGGTCGGCGCGGCTGATCTTCGGCAGGACAGCCAGCGGGGCGATCTG
>CAXTMS010000100.1:4818-12655 GCA_964245345.1 uncultured Acetobacteraceae bacterium
AGGTGGAGATGGAGGTGACGAGCACGGAAGCGATGCTGGCGCGCGGCACCCTGCTGACGCTGGTGGACGGTGCCGATCGCGCTTCGCTTGGCGCGCTCGACAAGTCCGCGCTCAAGTGCATGAACAGGTGGTGAGGTGCCGCGCTCCCCGAGGGGCGGCCCGGTCGACCTGCGGCGCCATCGTGCTGCGGAAGGTCTTCTTAATAAGACGTTAAGGAAATTTTTCTACTTATAGTGTTATCGTCTACTTGATAACACGCCATCTCTACTCCGAACCTGCTTTCGGAAGACGATGTTTCTGCTACCGTTCACGAAATCGGGATCGGAGAGCCGGCATGGCGAGGCCTGGGTCCGAGATCCCCCCGTACCTGAACAGGAAGCGACATGTCCGATCCGAGCGGCACTTACACCCTGACCGGCGTGATCAACTCTCCGATCACGCGTGAAGCCGAAGCGGATGCCGCCGTCACCTACAACATCCAGGGCGCTCCCGACACGTTCAACATCACCGGCGATCCGGACTCGACGGTGTCCATCAACCAGACCATCAACGTTCCCGACATCCTGAACCTGACCGCCAACGGCGGCACGATCGAGCTCAGCGACGACCAGACCAACGACAAGATCACCGCCACCATCGAGAACGGCGGCCTGTTCGTCACCAACGGCTACCTGCGCGGCACGGAGGCGACCGGCTCGGTGACGTTCGGGGACGGCGGCGGCGTCCTGCAGCTCGGCATCGCCGGAACGTTTCGCGGCGGCTCGCTGCCGCAGGCGATCAACGGCCTCACCAGCAGCGACGACGTCATCGACGCCCAGGCGCTGAAATTCTCGGACATCACCGGCTACACGATCGCCGCCGGATCCACCGGCGGGCAGCAGGTCGTCACGATCGACGACGCGAGCGGAACCCTGAGCTTCACCGTCGGCGGCTCCAACCTGGCCGACGGCAGCTACGACTCCCCGACCACCGGTCCGCTCGACCTGTTCACCGACAGCACCGGCGGCACCAACATCAGCGTGCAATCAGGGCTCGACGGGAGCGGCACCTACACGCTGACCGGCGTCGCCGGCATGCCGATCAGCCGGGAAGTGGCACCCGGAGCCGCCGTCACCTACGACATCAACGGCGACAGCGACACCTTCACCATCACCGCCGATGCCGCCTCCACCGCCGCGATCGACCAGACGGTGTATTTCGCCGACGACCTGAACCTGGTTGCCGATGGCGGCACCATCAGCCTGAGCGCCAACCAGGCCAACGACACCATCACCGCGACGATCCAGAACGACGGATCGTTCGTCACCAACGGATACTTCGGCGACACCTCCCCATCCGGCTCGGTCAGCTTCGGCGTCGGCGGCGGCTCGCTGGTGGTGGGCATCAGCAGGGACTACCAATCCGCCGACCTGGTACAGCTCGTCAACGGGTTCACCAGCTCGACCGACGTGATCGACAACCGCTCGCTGAAGTTCTCGGGCATCACCGGCTACACGATCGACACGAGCGGCTACGGCGCCGTGAACGAGACGGTCACGATCGACGACAGCAGCGGCAACTTCGAGTTCACGACCACCGGCACGTCGTACATCATCGGCCACTACACGTCGCTGACCGACGGGCCGCTGCACCTGTCCGCCGACAGCACCGGCGGCACCCTGGTGGCGTGCTACTGCGTCGGCACCCGGATCGCGACGCCGACGGGGGAGGTCGCGGTCGAGGCCCTGCGGATCGGCGACCTCGTGACGACGCTGGCAGGCGCCGCGCGTCCGATCCGCTGGATCGGCCGCCGCAGCTATGCCGGCCGGTTCGCGGCCGGCAACCGCGACGTTCTGCCGGTCACGATCCGTGCCGGCGCCCTCGACGACCAGGTGCCGCGCCGCGACCTGTGCGTGTCGCCGCTGCACGCCCTGTTTCTCGACGACATGCTGGTCCCGGCCGGCGCGCTGGCGAACGGGATCTCGATCGTGCAGGCGGACCGCATCGACTCCGTCGACTACGTGCACATCGAGCTGGACACGCACGACATCCTGTTGGCCGAAGGCGTTGCCGCGGAAAGCTTCGTCGACGACGACAGCCGCGCCATGTTCCACAACGCCCACGAGTATCACGCGCTTTATCCGGACGCCGTGCGCCAGCCGGCGCGCTATTGCGGTCCACGGGTCGAGCACGGACCGGAGTTCGAGCGCCTGCGTTCCCGCCTCGCCGCACGGGCACGCGGCGAGGCTCCGGCAGCGGCCGGGTCGCTGCTCGGGCACGTCGACGCGGTGTCCCGCGACCGCATCAAGGGCTGGGCGCTCGACACCGCAGCGCCGGAGCGGCCGGTGCGCTTGCGGGTTCTGGATGGCGGCGTCGTGCTGTGCGAGCTGGTCGCGGACCAGCATCGCGCCGACCTGGCGCAGGCCGGCCACGGCTCGTGCGCGTTCGACGTCGCC
Organism: uncultured Acetobacteraceae bacterium; assembly: GCA_964245345.1. GTDB lineage: Bacteria > Pseudomonadota > Alphaproteobacteria > Acetobacterales > Acetobacteraceae > Lichenicola. Next base: position 7,254 of record CAXTMS010000100.1, read on the forward strand.
ATCCCGGGCGGGTTGGACCCGGAGCGGCGCCATCTGGTGCAGGTGCAGCGGGTCTCGGACTGGCAGAACCTCGGCGGCTCGCCCTGGCTTCTGGAGCCGGAGCTCGAGGCATCCTTCGCCGCCGCCCCGGCCGCTGTGGCGGTGGCACCCGCGCTCGGCTGGCACGGCCGGCTCGACATGGCGACGCGCGACCGGGTGCGCGGCTGGGCGCAGGACGGCGACGCGCCGGAAGCCGCCGTGGCCCTCCAGATCCTGTGCGATGGACGGACCCTGGCGCGCGTGGTGGCCAACATCTACCGGCCGGACCTTGAGCAGGCCGGACTGGGCAGCGGACGGCACGGCTTCGAGGTCGCGATCCCGGGCGGCTTGTCGCCGCTCGACCGGCACGTGCTCCAGGTCCGGCGCGAAAGCGACGGCAGCGAGCTTTCCGGCTCTCCCGTCGTCATAGAGGCCGCAGGCTGGTTCGACGCGTCGCTGGAGTCTGCCGTGTCGCAGGCGGTGGCCGCCGTCGCCGGCGAGACTGACCAGGCGCGGATCATGGGCTTCATGCTGGAGCAGGCCGACCGGCTGGCACAGCGTATGGCGGACGCGGCGGCGTCCGGCCCAGACCGGCCGCGTGCGCTGTTCATCGACGGGCACGTGCCGGTGGCGACGCGCGATGCCGGCTCCCAGGTCGTGCTGTCGCACATGCGGGCGATGCAGCGCCTGGGCTACGCCGTCAGCCTGGCGAGCCCCGAGCGGGTGTCCGAGGCGCCGGCGATCCCCGGGGTGCGCTGGCTCGGGGCGCCGCTGCACGACTCGGTGGAGTCGATGCTGCGCCGCCAGGCCGGACGCTTCGACGTGGTGTACCTCCACCGCGTCGACGTGGCGTCGCGCTACATGGCCCTGGTGCGGCAGCACATGCCGCGGGCCCGTGTCCTGTACAACGTCGCCGACCTTCATCACGTGCGCCTGGCGCGCCAGGCGCGGGCGGAGCAGCGTCCGGAGCTGCTGCCGGCGAGCGAGCGGCTGCGCCTGGCAGAAACCGTGGCGGCCGTGTCGGCCGACGCCGTGCTGGTTCATTCGCCCGACGAGATGGCGCTGCTGCGCCGGCTGGCGCCGCAGGCTGGGCTTCATCACGTGCCGATCATGGCCGCTGCCCATCCCGGCGCGGCGCCGTTCCGGGCCCGCCGCGGCGTGGCGTTCGTCGGCGGCTATCGCCACGCGCCGAACGTGGACGCGGCGCGCGTGCTGGTGGACGAGGTGATGCCGCTGGTCTGGAACCAGCTGCCGGGCCTGCCGTGCCTGCTGATCGGCAGCGACATGCCGGACAGGGTCAGGCGACTGGCCGGCCCGCATGTCGAGCTGGTGGGGCAGGTGGCGGAGCTCGGCCCCGTGCTGGAGCGCGTCCGCCTGACGGTGGCGCCGCTTCGCTATGGCGCCGGCGTCAAGGGCAAGGTGCTGGACAGCCTCGCGGCAGGTGTGCCGTGCACGATGAGCCCGGTCGCCGCCGAGGGGTTGGCGCTGCCGGCCGCGCTGCAGGCGCTGGTGGGACAGGACGTGCGGGAGATGGCACGGCTGGTCGTGCGGCTGCACGAAGACGAGGAGGCGCATCGTGCGGCGGCGGAAGCCGGGCTGGCGTTTGTCGACGGCTTCCATGGCGAGGCACAGGTCGATGCCGCGCTGGCGGCGGTTCTGGACCACCGGACATCGCCTTGCCTCGCCCTGGCCGGGTGACGCGGCCCCGGTTCTAGCCTGGCTGCGCCGGCTCCGGCTTTGGGTCCGCCTGGAGCCGGATCTCGCGCAGGCGCTGCAGCAGGTAGTCGCCGGCGGTGATCGGCTCGGGGAACAGGTCGCCCTCCGGCCCGATGCAGCCGGGCAGGGTGGCGATCCGGTACTCCATGTTCGGGGCCAGGAAGAACGGCATGGAGTAACGGCTTTGTCCTGCCGCCGCACCCAGGGGGTTGACCACCCGGTGCGTGGTGGACGGATACGCGCGGTTGGTCAGCCGCTGCATCATGTCGCCGACGTTGACCACCAGCGTGCCGGGCTGCGCTTCCACCGGCAGCCAGTGGCCCTCGCGCGTCAGGATCTCCAGGCCGGACGCGGTGGCGCCGACCAGCAGGGTGACCAGGCTGATGTCCTCGTGCGCTTCCGCCCGCACCGCCGGCAGGTGGCGGGGATCGATCGGCGGGTAGTGCAGGGCGCGCAGGATGGAATCGCCGTGGTCGACCACGTTGGCGAAGAAGTCCGGCGGGAGCCCGAGGTCACGCGCGATCGCCGTCAGCACCCGGTTGCCTGTCGCCTCCATCGCCCGGAACAGCGCGCTCGCGTGCGTCCGGAACCCGGCCACCTCCTCCGGCCACACGTTGGGCCGGAGCACCGGGTCGCCGGGCGGCGGGTCGTCGCGGCCGACGTGGAAGAACTCCTTGAGGTCGGGGATCGTGCTGGTCCGGGCGGTTTCCACCCGGAACCCGACATAGCCACGCCCGCCGCCGCCCGGGGTGCGCACGGTGCAGCGCGCCTTGGTCTCGGTCGGCAGGGCGAAGAAGCGGGCGAAGTCGGCATAGGCCGCCTCGATCAGTTCGGACGGGATGCCGTGCTGCTCGAAGCAGCAGAAGCCGAACCGGCGATACGACGCGCCGAGCTCGGCCACGAACGCGTCCGCGTCGCGGTCCAGCCGGCGCAGGTCGAGGGTGGGGATCCGCTCCATGCTCACACCAGTCCCTTGATGCGAAGCAGCCCGAACGACGCGATCGTCACCATGCAGCTGATCCGCCCGTCCGCGATCATCGCCTCGACCTCGGCGAGCGGGAACGCCTGCGCCACCATGTCCTGCTCGCTCGCCTCCCGGGCGGCCGTCGTGCGGCCGAGCCCGGTCGCCAGGAACACGTGTCCCTTCTGGTTGGAATACCCGGCTCCCTGGAACAGCGTGCCGGCGTGCCGCATCTCGGCCGCCAGCAGCCCGGTTTCCTCCGCCAGCTCGCCCGCGGCGATCTCCGCCGGCGTCGCGTCCGGTTGCTCCTCCCACATGCCCATCGGCAGCTCCCACAGTCGCCTGCCGACGGGATAGCGGAACTGCTCGACCAGCATCACGGTGCGGCCGCGACCGGTGTCGTCCACTGCCGCCACCACCACGAAGTCGTCGCGCTCGATTACCCCGTACAGCCCGTCCGAGCCGTCCGGCCGGCGGATGACGTGCTCGCGCAGCCGCAGCCAGCGGTTCTGGTAGGCGATCCGGCTGGACAAGGTGACGTAGCCGCCGTCGTCCTGCACCGGTCGGCTGCCGCCGCCTGCCTCGTCGTCGCACATCTGGGCCGCCGCCTCCCGCCGTTGTAACATCCTCGCACGACGGTCGGCCGTCGTGCCGGGCTGGGCACGATAGCATCCCGGCCGGCAACAGGAGCCACCGGCCGCATGCCTTTCTTGCCGGCGATCCGCGTGATCCGCACCAGCCCGACCTGGCGGATCGCCAGCACCGTGTACCCCACCCTGCTTTGCTACATCACCATCGGCATGCCCCTGGCGGTGATCCCGGTGTTCGCCCACCGCGTGCTCGGCTTCGACGCGGTGGTGGCGGGGCTGGCGGTGAGCCTGCAGTATTTGGCCACCTTCGCCAGCCGTCCCTTTGCCGGACGCATGACCGACACCGCCGGGCCGAAGCGCGCGGTGCTGCTCGGCCTGTCCGCCTGCGCGGGCTCCGGGCTGCTGCTCGTGCTGTCCGGGCTGGCCAGGCACCGGCCGCTGCCCAGCCTGCTGCTGCTGCTGTTGTCGCGCAGCCTACTCGGCTGCGGCGAAAGCTGCACCGGCACCGGCTGCATCACCTGGGCGATCGGCCGTGTCGGCGTGTCCCGCACCGCGCAGATCATCTCGCTGAACGGCGTCGCCTCCTATGGCGGCATAGCGCTCGGCGCCCCCTTGGGCCTGGCCATCGCCGGCACGCGCGGCACCGTGCCGCTCGGCCTGCTGACCCTGGCCCTGGCCCTGGCCGGGATCGCGCTGGCCTGGCCCAAGCCGGCGGTGGCGGCGCAGGACGGCGGCGTGCGCATCGGCTTCGCCCGCATCCTGCGCGGCGTGGCGCCTTATGGCAGTGCCCTGGCGCTGGGCTCGGTGGGCTTCGGCGTGCTGGCCGCCTTTGTGACCCTGTTCTACGACGCAAAGGGCTGGGACGCGCAGGACTGGCATCGCGCCGGCGTCACCGGTCCGGGTGCCGCGTTGTCCGCATTCGGCCTCGCCTTCATGCTGATGCGGCTGCTGTTCGCCGGCCAGATCAACCGCGTCGGCGGCCTCGCGGTGTCCATCGCCTCGTTCGCCGCCGAGACCGCCGGGCTGCTGGTGCTGTGGCAGGCGCCGACGCCGCTCGTCGCGGTGCTGGGCAGCGCCCTGACCGGCGCCGGCTTCGCGCTGGTGTTCCCGGCGCTGGGCGTTCTGGCGGTGGCGCGCGTGGCGCCGAACAGCCGCGGCTCCGCGATCGGCGCCTACACCGTGTTTCTCGACATTTCGCTCGGGCTCAGCGGCCCGGTGCTGGGGCTGATCGCCAGGAACCACGGCTATGGCAGCCTGTTCCTGTGCGCCGCTGCGGCCAGCCTGTCGGCGCTGGCGATCTGCGTCTGGCTGCGGCTCCGTCCGCCGGCCAGCCTCGCCTCCCCGCCCGCCATCGGATAGGCTCGCGCGTGCCCTCGACTCTCCATGGAGCGCCCGCGATGTCGAACGCCGATCCAGCCGTCGCCGTGTTCTGCGGCTCGCGCTTCGGCAACGATCCGGCCTTCGCCGAGGCGGCCGGGGCGGTCGGGCGCGGCCTGGCGGAGGCCGGCATCCGCCTGATCTACGGCGGCGGCAAGGTCGGGCTGATGGGACGGGTGGCGGATGCCGCACTCGCCGCCGGCGGCACCGTGCACGGCGTGATCCCCCGCTTCCTGCAAAGCCGCGAGGTGATGCACGACGGGGTGGAGGACCTCCTGGTCACGAACTCCATGCACGAGCGCAAGCAACGGATGTTCGAGGCCGCCGACGCGTTCCTGGTGCTGCCGGGCGGCCTCGGCACCTTTGACGAGTTCTTCGAGATCCTCACCTGGCGGCAGCTCCGGCTGCACGACAAGCCGATCCTGGTTGTCGACGTCCGGGGCTGGGCGGCCACCCTGGTCGAGACGGTCGACCGCGCGATCGCGGGCGGCTTCGCCGACCCGTCCGCGCGCGCCTTGTTCGAGCGCGTGCCCAACGTTCCGGCGGCCCTGGACCGCCTGGCCGGGCTTTGGACGGCGCGCCATCCGGTCCATGCCGGCGACCCGGCGATGCTGTGAGTTGCCCTTGCCACCCCTCGCCCCGGCCTGTAAGACGCCGCGGAGCCGGAGTGTAGCTCAGCCTGGTAGAGCACTGTGTTCGGGACGCAGGGGCCGGAGGTTCGAATCCTCTCACTCCGACCA
>CAXTMS010000101.1:0-12636 GCA_964245345.1 uncultured Acetobacteraceae bacterium
AGGGCCGCTCGTCCCGCAGCAGACATGGACATGTTGCCGTTGGCGCTTGGTGGCGGCGCGGAACGCTGTTGCTGCGGTTGGCGGGCCATCTCGATCTCTCGTTTCGGGGCCAGCGTGGCGCGGAAGCGGAGGCTTTACAACCTCAAGTCGCTCACAAGGGCAAAGCTTCCATGGTTGCAGGGGCGGCGAGTAGTCGATCCTGCCGGGGTAGGAAGGGTGCTGCCGGTGCGTCGGGTGTTGGCGGCGCTGGTAGACGCACGTCGCGGCGCTGATCGGACCGGCTCTCACGCTTCGTCCCGCACGTCCCATCACCACCTCGTTCGAGACGGCAGCCATTGACGCGGCAAATCCGGCTCCTCAACGATCCGCCGTTCAAAGGTCGCCACCGGAGAGCCCATGCGCGTCGTCACCCTGGAAGAGCATTTCACCGTTCCGGCGCTGTGCGACCGGGTGCCGCGGGCGGCCATCGCGGCGGCGGGCTGGAACCCGTCCTTCACCGACCAGCTCCAGGCGATGACGATGATCGCCGACCAGGGCGAGGCGCGGCTGGCGGAGATGGACCGGGCGGGGGTCACGGTGCAGATCCTGTCCCTGGTCAGCCCAGGCGCCGGCCTGCTGGAGGGCGCGGCCGCCGTCGACTTCGCGCGGGACGCGAACGACCGCCTGGCCGAGCTGGTCGCGCGGCATCCGACGCGGTTCGGCGGCCTGGCCTGGCTTCCCATGAGCGATCCGGAGGCGGCGGCCCGGGAGCTGGAACGGGCGACGGGCGAGCTGACGTTTCCGGGCGCCATGATCCACGGCCTGTCGGCCGGCAGGTTCCTGGATCATCCGGACTTCGCGCCGCTGCTCGACAAGGCGGAAGCGCTGGACATCCCGCTCTACCTGCACCCGAGCCTGCCGCCGAAGCCGGTGTTCGACGCGTACTACGGCGGGCTGGACGACGACCTCGGCTTGAGCCTGTCGACCGGCGGTTGGGGCTGGCACGCGGAAACGGCGCTGCACATGTTGCGGCTCGTGCTGTCCGGGACGCTGGACCGGCATCCGCGCCTGCGCTTCATCGTCGGCCACATGGGAGAGGGACTGCCGGCGATGCTGGCGCGCTGCGACCGGGTGTTCAAGCGCGCGGTGGATGACGGCCGCCTGAACCGCACGGTGAGCCGGACGCTGCTCGACCAGCTCTGGATCACCACCAGCGGCTTCTTCGACCTGCCGTGCTTCATGGCGGCGCTGCTGACCTTCGGGCCGGACCGGATGCTGTTCTCCGTGGACCACCCGTTCGCGTCGATGGAGCAGGGGCGGGCGTTCCTCGACGCGGTGCCGTTGTCACCCGCCGACCGGGACAAGCTGGCACACGGGAACGCGGACCGCCTGCTCGGGACGGGACCGACGGCAGGGATGGGACAGGCACCAGCGGTGACCTCCTCGCAAGGGTCCGGCAGCGGTCCTGGCGCGACCGGATCGTGACCCGCCCCGCTTGACCGCGTGCAGGCCCAGCCCGGGTGCCGGTCAGGGCGTCGCGGCGGCGTGGGTGAGGTCGAGGGTGGCGGCGCCGATCCAGGGGATCTCGAACACGGCCTTGACCGCGGCGACCGGGGCGCCGGGCGACGGGGCGGCGAGCCAGGCGGTGCCGTGCACGGGCTTGCGCAGGCGAGCGCGGCTCGATCCGTGCAGGAAGCCGCCGAGCTGCAGGCTGGAAAAGTCGCAGCGCAGCGCCTGGCCGGAGAATGCGGCGCCGGAGGCGCCGGCCACCGCTTCGGTACCAGCCGAGCGCGCGTCCAGCCGGGACAGGCGGCGGCCGTCGAAGATCAGGAAGTCGCCGTCGCAGCGGCCGGTCTCCGCCACGCGGCGCGACAGCCCGACCATGACGCTCAGCGTGTCGACGCTGCCGCGGGTCTCGGCCGGCGGCACCGGATCGCGGTCGGGCTCAACCGGGGTCAGCACCTGCACCACCGGATCGCCGGACGGGTAGGCGATGCGCGTGACCCGGTTGACGCCGCCGGAGCGGCCGCTGCTGGCGAAGCGGTTCGGGACGATCCCGGTGCCGTCGAAGCGGCCGGACGCGACGCTGGTCAAGTCAACCGGCGCCAGCACGCCGAGCAGGCCGACGCTGCGGCTGTGCGCGGTGATGGCGTAGCCGAGCGGGGTGAGCTCGGCATGCATCCGGGTGTCCAGCAGGTCGATGCCGTGGGTCGACAAGGCGTAATCGAGGTCGAGGGACGCGGCGGCGGCCGGTCGGGCGAGGAAGCAGCACGCGGCGACGAGGAGGATGGCGAAGGGCAGCGGGCGACGTGGCATGACGGCACACTGGCGTCAGCGGCAGGGCGGCGCAACCGAGGTCGGTTCCGGTGCAAGGGTTTGGCGTCCGGGCGGGTCCGGAACCGGAGGTGCCGAGGACGGCGCGGCAGTTCTGGTCGGTTCGGAGCGGGTGGAGAGGCGGGTGAACAGGTGCTCCGGCGTCAGGAAGACGTGGTGCTCCCGGTTGCCCGTGCATGGGCGAGGCGGCGCCGCAGGCCGGCAAGCGGCGGCGGGCGTTTCCGGATCTGGACGCGGGGGTCCGGCAAAGGAGGGAAGAGCCTGCCGGGGATGATCCGTCCGCGCCGGCTTACGCGGCTCGCTTCGGACCGCTGCGCCTTCAGGACGGCTTCATCGCCCGGATGTCGGACACCGGGACCGGCGGCGTCGCGTGCGGCGCGGCGGAGATCATGGCGTCCACGAGGGCGTCGCACTCCGCGTGCCCGGTCGCCAGCAGCTCGCGAAACGACCGGATTCGCGACATGAACCACAAGGCGGCCGCCACCAGCCATATCGGGCTCGCGTTGATGCGCCGCTTCGTTGCCGGGTAGATGCGGTAGCCCAGGCCCCTGACCAGGCGAAAGCTCGCGTGGACGCCGCGGGCCAGGACCAGCGCTTCCCGCCAGGAGGCGCCGCCGCCGCGCCGCTGGCCGGCGATCGACACGCTCTCGAACGCCACGCAGAGCGGGACGTGGCAGCGCAGCCAGAGCGGCATGTCGGGCTCCAGCGACGCGGGCAGGCCGGCGGTCTCGAACAGGTCCACCCAACGCTGCCGGTCCATGATGGTCTTCTGCCCGGCGGCGCCGACCGTCGCCTTCAGCCTGCCCTCGTTGTCCAGGGTGGCCTGCACGAACGGCATGCCGAAGCAGCACCGCTCGGCGCCCACCGCATCCCGCAGGCGTTCGGGCTCGAAGGTGTTGAACATGAACTGGATGCAGCCGGCGGCGCTGCGGCCGAGCGCGGGCAGCAGCGGCTCGGCCTGGTGCGCCAGCAGGGTGACGATCACCAGGTCGAACGGGGCCTGCTCGTCGAGCACGTCCGCAACCCGGACGGCGGCCTGCTCGCCGCCGCGCTCGACGATCGCGCCGTCGCGCTGGAGCTGCCGTAGCCTCGTGGAGCCGGGGCGTGCGATCACGGTGACGTCGTGGCCGCCGACACGAGCCAGCCGGGAGGCGAAGGTGCTGCCGATCTTCCCGGCGCCGAGAACGGCGATCCGGAGCGTAGACGAGGACGCGGCCATGACTGTTCCTGACACGGTGGACGGGGGGCGGGGACGCTGGCGACCGCGGCGGCTCCCGTTGCGCCGTGGCTGCCGCAGGCGGATCGGTCGCAACCTAGCCTCGGCGGCTGCTTTGCGTCACCTGGAGGCATGACCATCCATTCCGCCATCACCCTGCTGCACGGCACCCTCGGCGACGCGCTGGTCTGGCTCCGGCAGAACGTCCTGGTCTGGTCGAGCCTGGCGCAGCTGGCCGCCGCCGCGGCGGCGTTGCTGCTGAGCCACGCCGTCGGCCGTCCGCTGGTGCGCGGGCTGGTGCCGACCATCGCGCGGCTGACGGTGGTGCCGGTAAGGCGGGTGCTGGCTGGGCTGGTGGAAGCGCTGCCCTGGCTGCTGCTGATCCTGCTGGTGTGGTTCGAGGAGCGGGCATTCGAGGCGGCCGGCACCACGCCGGGGCTGCTCAGGCTGGTGGAAAGCCTGGCGCTGGCATGGATCATCATCCGGGTGAGCTCGGGGCTGGTGCGGAGCCCGCAGCTGGCACGGCTGTTCGCAAGCGTGGCCTGGATCCTGGCAGCGCTGAACATCGCGGGGCTGATCGGGCCGACGGTGGGGCTGCTGGGGGCGATGGCGTTCACCATCGGCACGCTTCGGCTGAGCGTGCTGCTGCTGATCAAGGGCGCCCTGCTGCTGGCGGTGCTGATCTGGGCGGCGAACCTTCTGTCGCACGTGATCGAAAGCCGGCTGCAAGGGGCGTCGGAGATCACGCCGTCGGTGCGGGTGCTGGCGTCGAAGCTGGCGCGGGCGACGCTGCTGACGCTGGCGGTGGTGGTGGCGCTGAGCGCGGTGGGGATCGACCTGACCGCGTTCGCGGTGTTCTCGGGCGCGATCGGCGTCGGCGTGGGCTTTGGCTTGCAGAAGGTGGTGTCCAACCTGATCAGCGGGGTGATCCTGCTGCTGGACCGGTCGATCAAGCCGGGGGACGTGATCGAGATCGGCAGCACCTACGGGTGGATCACCCGACTCAACGCCCGCTTCGTGTCGGTGGTGACGCGGGACGGCACCGAGTACCTGATCCCGAACGAGGACCTGATCACCCAGCAGGTGGTGAACTGGAGCTACTCGAACGACCTGGTGCGGCTGCATGTGGGGTTCGGGATCTCGTACAGCGCCGACGTCCACGCGGCGATCCGCCTAGCGGTGGACGCAGCGGGCGGGGTGGCGCGGGTGTTGGAGGAGCCTGTGCCGGTGTGCCTGCTGACCGGGCTCGGCGACAGCGCGGTGGACCTGGAGCTGCGGTTCTGGATCGCCGACCCGCGCGAAGGAACGGCCAACGTCAAGAGCGACGTGCTGCTGCGGGTGTGGGACGCGTTCCACGCCGCCGGGATCGAGTTCCCGTTCCCGCAGCGCGACCTGACCCTGCGCGACCCGGAGGGACTGGCGCGAGCGTTCCGGGCGGTGCTGCCCCCCGGACGGTAAGCGGGCGTCGGCCAGTCGCTCGTCAACCGTCCGGACCGACGCGTCCGCACAGCCGGGGAAGATCGACCAGGGCTGCGCCTGACGGGCGGTCCGACCTTCTCCAGGAGCTGGCGGTCCCTGCCATCCGGCGCCAGGCGCGGTGCCGGGTTCGCGGTGCCGACATCGTTCGGGAAGATGACGGCGTCCGGAAAATCTGGCACCCCGACGGCCGGACGGAGCCGATCCGGCTGCATGATCCGATCCCGTGCCTGACGCGAGGGGCAGCATCCCGTGACCCTGACACCGACCCTCGCCGCGTTGTTCGGCAGCATCGCCACCGCGATCGCCATCTTCGGCGGAGGCCTGGCGGTCGAAGCGTACAAGCGCGGTCGCGACCGGAAGGGCATGGCCCTGGCGCTGGCGGGCGCGATCGACGCGATGCTGGGACTGGTCGAGGCCCGCCGGATGATCGACGAGCTTGGGGCGGCGCTGGCGGAGCTGGATGCGGGACACAGCGTCGAGTTCGGCGCCCTGATCGGCGAGAACGCGCCGTTCCAGGCGATCACCCTGTCCTTCGCCGGCCAGATCGGCAACCTGGGCGGTGACCTGCCGTTCCGGGTGGCCCGGTTCCTGACCTTCATCCAGGGCCTGATCCACGACCTGGTCCGGCTGGACCGGAGCAGGGACAAGCCGGAGGTGCAGGCCATGCTCATTCGGTCGATGCGCCCGCTCTGGGAGATGACGCGACCGCTCGGCATGACGTTGGTGGCGGACCTGCGGCAGGTGGGCGCGCGCCGACGTCCGGCTCCGGACTCCGTGCCCGAGGCGGCGGCTAGTGCGAGGGTGCGCCGGTGGCGGCAACCGGCTGGATGAACAGCATCCGCCGTGGATAGGAGATCAGGACGCGATTGAGGCGGAGGAAGTCGCGGCCGAGCAGCGACGCGCCGCTCTGGATGTCGGCGACGTCGAGAAACGGGTTGTTTATCCGCTCGTCGCCCACTTCCAGGCTGCCGAACCGGTGCCGCCGCACGGTGACGGGGCGCGAGTCGATCCCGTTCATCTCCCGTCCGCGGTCCGCCGCCAGGAGGTCAGGCGTCGCCCCGGCGGCACGGGCATCGTTCCTGTCGATAACCGTCGAGGACGCGCCGGTGTCGAGAATGGCGGTCATCGGATGGCCGTCGAGCTTGATGTCGAGCACGACGTGGTCGTCCTCCTCGCGGAACGGGACCTCGATGTAGGGCGGGTCGAACGGGCGCATCGCCTGGTCGCAGCCGGTCGCCTTGTAGAGGCCGAAATGCTGATGGGGCACATCGACGTCGACGTCGTAGTTGGACAGGAAGTCGGCGCCGAACAGGGCGAACACCGGCAGCCCGTCGACCGGCCTGGAGAACTCGCCGGCGACCGGCAGGTCGAGGCTGTGCGCGAGGCCGCGGCCGAGGCCGAGGTCGCGCACGGTGACGATCGGGGCGAAGGTGACGCCGCCGATGCCGCTGATGTTGGTGAAGCGGGCATCGGCGCCGGGGCGCAGGTCGAAGCGCTGGGCGCCGTTGCGGAACACGGTGGAAACGAAGGCGCCGGTGTCGACCAGAAGCGCGATCTTCTGGCCCTGAAGCGTCGCCGCCACCGCGGTGATCCCGGTATGCGGCAGCAGCGGAAGATCGGCGACCGTTTCGACCCGGCAGCCCTGCGGTTCGGCGCCGGCGCAGCCGCCAAGCAGGATGCCCAGCAGCAGGGTCGGCAGGATGCGGGAGGTCATCGTGGCTCGCGGGTCGTGGAACGCGACCGGGTCCGGCCGGTAACGAAACGATTATCCGGATGGGGCGGACCCGGTCAAGCGGGCGGGACCGTTCCACCGGCCCGGAACGCGAGGCTCCGGGCCGGTGGTCCCTGGACCCGCAGCGAGAACCTAGGCGGGCAGGCCGATCGCCGGGTCGGTGACGCTGTCGCGGCCGGTTTCGACGTGGCCGGCCAGCTGGCAGACAAAGGAGGCGTCCTCCTCCACCGCGACGGACAGGTCGTACCAGCCGAACAGTTCCGACAGCGCCAGAACGATGCGCTGCTGCTGGCCGGGTTGCACCGACTTGCGGACAGTCTGGCGGGTGTAGGCATCGGTCACCACGGCGTGCACCGCGAACGAGCCGGTGTTGGCGACCAGCAGCGCCAGGCCGATGGAGGTCGCGTCCTCCTCGGCGGTGACGGCCAGGCTGGCGTGGCCGGGATGGACGACGTTGCCGCGCCACGCGCGCAGGAACCCGTTCGGGCCATAGACGGACAGGTCGTAGCTGCCGTCGGCAGCCACGCTCCAATGGTCGGCGAGGGATAGGCCGGGCTCCACGGTGTAGGTGCGCGGCAGGTCGATCGGGTTGCCGGAGCGCACCTGGTAGACGGTGCCGACGCTGCCGTTGTTGCCGAACGAGATCGCGAACCGGCCGGTCTGCGGGTTGGCCTGGCCCTGGACCTCGGCGCGGTAGGGCAGGGCACGGGCGCGACGCAGGCCCGGCTCCTGCGCCGGCAGGGCCTGGGTGGTCGGCGGCACCGGCTTGTAGTCGGGATGGCGCAACGCGTCGGGCGGCGCGAAGGCGGCAGTGCTCGGAAGCGTGCTGAGCGCCTGGTTCGGCGATTGGAAGTCGAAGGCCGAGGTGAGGTCGCCGGCGACGGTGCGGCGCCAGGGGGTGATGTTGGGCTCGACCAGCAGCGGGTTCTCAGGACCGAAGCGTTGCTCGATGAAGCGGATGATGGAGGTGTGGTCGAACAGCTGGCTGTTGACCCAGCCGCCCTTGCTCCAGGGCGACACCACGATCATCGGCACCCGGGCGCCGAGGCCGTAGGGGCCTGGGGTGTAGTCGGCGCTGCCGGGGAAGATCTCGTTCACGGTGGACACGGTGGACTGGCCGCCCGCGGCGTTCTGCGGCGGGGTGGGCGGCACCATGTGGTCGAAGAAGCCGTCGTTCTCGTCGTAGGTGATGAGCAGGACGGTCTTGCTCCACACGTCCGGGTTGCCGGTCAGGACGTCGAGCATCTGCGACACGTACCAGGCGCCATAGTTGGCGGGCCAGTTCGGGTGCTCGGTGTAGGCCTCGGGGGCGACGATCCAGGACACCTGCGGCAGGGTGCCGGCGGTCACGTCGGCGCGGAACTGGTCGAACAGGGTGCCGGAGGCGTCGATGTCGGTGCCGGTCTTGGCGCCGTTCGCCAGCGGCGTGCCGGCGGCGGCGTTCTGGTACTGGTGGAAGTACAGCAGCGAGTTGTCGCCGTAGTTGCCGATATAGGCGTCCGACGTGTAGCCCCACTCGCCGGCTTCGGTCAGGCCGGTGCCGACGTCCTGGTAGATCTTCCAGGTGATGCCGGCGGCCTGCAGGCGCTCGGGATAGGTCGACCAGTCGTAGCCGGCCTCGGCGTTGTCCACCACCGGACCGCCGTTCTTGCCGTCGTTGCCGACCCAGCCGGTCCACATGTAGTAGCGGTTGGGGTCGGTCGGGCCCAGAAGCGAGCAGTGGTAGGCGTCGCAGAGGGTGAAGGCGTCGGCGAGCGCGTAGTGGAACGGGATGTCCTGGCGGGACAGGTGCGCCATGGTGGTGGAGCCCTTGGCGGCGACCCAGCCGTCCCAGATCCCGTTGTTCCAGGCGACATGGGTGGTTTCCCAGTCGTGGGCCAGGTCCTCGATGAACTGCAGGCCGAGATCGGGCGCGGTCGGGTGGAACGGCAGCACGTAGTTGGCGCCGTCCGGCTGGTACCAGACCGATCGGCCGCTGGGGAAGCGCATCACCCGGGGATCGGCGAAGCCGCGCACGCCCTGCAGGGTGCCGAAGTAATGGTCGAAGGAGCGGTTCTCCTGCATCAGCACCACGATGTGCTCGACGTCGCGGAGGGTGCCGGTGCGGTTGTTCGCCGGGATGGCGAGGGCGCGGCCGATGCTCTGCTGCATCGCGGCGACGGCGGCGCCGGAGCCAACCAGCTTCAGAAACGAGCGACGATCGGGTGTGACCAAGGTGACGAGCCTCCTGCGTGTGACGGACGGTGTCCGCTCCGCGCGTTCCTAGGCACCGGCGATGAAGGTCCGATGACGCGCCGGAGACAATTCGAAGATCGCGCACGCGCGGTGCCGCGACCTCAAACCGTCATCTCGACCTGGCGCCAGATGGGCTAGGATGAGGGGTCGGGGTATCTGCTGCAGAAAGGAAGGCTCATGATCCAGCACCTGACCCGGCGCGGGTTGCTGTCAGCTGGCGCCGCGGGACTGGTGCAGGCGGGACTGCCGGCGAGGGCCTCGGATCCGGACCGTGCGATGCGGACGCACGAGCCATTCTCGTTCCTGTTCGTGACCGACACCCATCTGCAGCCGGAGCTGGACGCGGCGAAGGGCTGTGCGATGGCGTTCGCCAGGGCGCGCGGCCTGGGCGGCGACTTCGCGATCCAGGGTGGGGACCACGTGTTCGACGCGCTAGGCGTGCCGCGCCTCCGTGCCGACCGGCTGGCGTCGCTTTACGCGCGGGTCGAGCAGGACCTCGGCATGACGGTGCATCATGCCATCGGCAACCACGACTGCTTCGGCGTTTATCCCGCGAGCGGCGCAACGCCGACGGATCCGCTCTACGGCAAGAAGTTCTTCGAAGACCATTTCGGTCGGCTGTACTACTCGTTCGACCACCGAGGCGTGCATTTCGTGGTGCTGGACTCGATCGGCATCACCCCCGACCGGGACTACGAGGGGCGGGTCGACGCGGACCAGCTGAGTTGGCTGGCAGCTGATCTCGGGGCGCAACCGGCTGGAATGCCGATCGTGCTGGTCAGCCACATTCCGATCGTGACCGCCTATGACGAGTATGCGCCGCCGCCGCAGCCGGTGCCGCGGCACCGCAAGAACAGCGTGGTGAACGGCTACGAGGTGATCGCGCTGCTGGCGGGGCGCAACGTGCTGGGGGTGCTGCAGGGGCACACGCACGTCAACGAGACGGTGTGGTGGCGGGGCGTGCCCTACCTCACCTGCGGGGCGGTGAGCGGCAACTGGTGGCACGGCACGCATCTTGGAACGCCGGAAGGGTTCACCGTGGTGCGGGTGGAGAACAACCGCCTGTCCACGCGCTACGTCACCTACGGGTTCAGCAGCATCGATCCGCACAACACGTGAAGGCGGCCGGGATCGCTCCCGGCCGCCATTGCCTGCTGCAGTGCGGGCCGGATCAGGCGGCGTGCTGCTTCAGGTAGGCCTGCGTGATGTCGGGCAGGTGGGTGCCGAGCCAGTCGCCCATCTCCTGCTCCTCCTTCATCGACTGCTCCAGCACGGGAACGTCGTCCGACGCGCCGACGATGTTGGCCAGGGTGATGAGCACCTTGTAGGAGCTGATCTCGTACGCCTTGAAGCCGATGGCGGCGAGGACGTTCTTCAACACCTCGTCGTCGGCGGTCACGTGGGCGAAACCCGCCACGGTCGCGACGGTGCCGGACACGATCTCCTTGATGCCGGATTTCGCGGTGTCGCGCTTAGCCAGAAGCTGGTCGAGCCGCGCCGCCTGGGTTTCCGAACGCTGCTTGTCCTGCTGCATCTGCGCATGCAGTTCGGGATACGGTTCCATCCGACCGAGCTGGTTCTTGATCGTCCCGATCGCCTGCGTTTCGACGGCGTGCTGGTTGCGGAGGCCGGTCAGGTAGACGTCCATCGCCGCATTCGAGCCACTCATATGACACTCCTGTTGGTCGGGCGTGTAACGTCGGCTTCCGGGAATGGATCCAGCCGATCCCATCACAAAGAGCGCTGCTGATCGGGATCGGCCTGCGTTCCGGCCCAGAACAGGACCGACAGGCTGGCAAGCGGCAACAGGACCTGGACCGGGCGCAGCCTGGCGAAATACCGCGGTGCTTCCCCGCGCCGTGCGGCACGGGTGTCGCCGACACCCAGCAGGACAAAGCCACCGATGAGCGCCAGCACCGGCGGCCGGCCGCGCGGAAGCAGAAGGCTTGCGGCACCCAGGCTGAACAACGTGGCCATGATGCCGACCTCGGACACGGTCGATCCGCCGGGCTGCCGGAAGCTCAGCCCGCGCCGCACGCCGGCGAGGAAGCACAGCACCGCGCCGGCCCAAAGGCTGCCGAGGCGGGATGCCGATGCCCGCCACGGCCGCGGCGCCAGCAGGACGGCACCGGCGGCCGCAACCGGGGGGACCAGGGCGGCGTAAGCGAGAAGCAGGCTCACCAGGGGCGTGCGGCGCTGTTCCTGCTCGGTGCCGTGGGTCAGCTCGATGTTGCCGATGCTCATGGCGGCTCAACGGGGCGGCGAGCGGGGCGTTTCCGTCGCGTGCGGTGTGCGTCGTCGGGCGGGCCGGCGCGGGATCGGAAACCGGAGAGGGTTCATGCGGATCATCGTTGTCGAGGAGCACGCGTTCGATGCCGAACTGGCAAAGGCGACCGAGACGCCGCAGGCGGCGGAAGCCGGCTACCTGAAGGAGCTCGGCAAGGACAGCGGGGAGGACGCGGCGCCTTCAACCGGACGCCCCGCCATCCGGTCGTTCCGGGAGTTCACCCGCCTGGCGTTCGACATGGGCGACGGGCGGATCGCGGAGATGGACGCGCACGGCATCGACATGCAGGTGCTGTCCTACAGCAACCCGACGCAGCTGGCGCCGGCGGGCGAGGCGGTCGACCTGGCGCGGGCGGCGAACGATCGGCTTGCCGCGGCGGTGCGCGCGCATCCGGGGCGGTTGGCCGGGCTTGCCACGCTTCCCTGGCAGGACCCGCAGGCGGCGGCCGCGGAGCTGCAGCGGTCGGTCGAGGAGCTGGGGCTCAAGGGCACGCTGATCATCGGGCGGCCCGGCGGGACCTTCCTGGACGACGAGCGCTACCGGCCGGTCCTGGAAATGCTGAGCGCGCTGCGGGTGCCGCTCTACGTCCACCCCGGGGTGCCGCTGCCGCAGGTGCAGCAGCCATATTACGGCGGGCTCGGGGACGCGGTGACGGCGCGGCTGTCGTTGTTCGGTTGGGGTTGGCACGCGGAGGCTGGCGTCCACGTCGTGCGCATGATCCTGTCCGGAACGCTTGACCGGTTTCCCGGGCTGCAGGTGATCAGCGGGCACTGGGGCGAGATGGTGCCGTTCTACCTGCAGCGCATGGACGACGCGATGCCGCGCCAGGTGACCGGGCTGTCGCGAAGCATCACCGACACCTACCGGTCGCAGGTGTTCGTCACCCCGAGCGGGATGCTGAACCTGCCGCACTTCGCCTTTATCCGCGAGGTGCTGGGCGTGGACCGCATCCTGCACTCGGTGGACTATCCTTACCTGACCAACACCGGTGCGCGCGCCTTCATCGAGCAGCTTCCGGTGGGAGACGGCGACAAGGAGAAGATCGCGCACGGCAACGCCGAGGCGTTGTTCGGCTTGTAGGGTTGCGCGTCCTGCGGGCCATGTCGGCACGCACCGGACGGCAACAGGCCGATGCGAAGACGGCGTCCCGTTTCCGGGACGCCGCCATGTCGTCATGGAGGTCCGGGCGGCAGCCCGAACGGGTCAGGCCAGGTCGAAGCGGTCCAGGTTCATCACCTTGGTCCACACGGAAACGAAGTCGTGCACGAAGGCCTCGGCGGAGTCCGAGCACCCGAACACCTCCGAAACCGCCCTGAGCAGCGAGTTCGACCCGAAGATCAGGTCGACGCGGCTGCCGGTCCACTTCAGCTCGCC